>WLMD01000040.1 GCA_009700405.1 Actinomycetota bacterium
AGTACGTGCGGCGTCTAGTCCACTTGTTACGCGACGAGCGTTTCCAAAATCGTTTTCGCGACCTAAACCTACGAGTGCTTGAATTTCTGCCAACAACGGGCGTCGGCCCTCGAGGGTGACGGTTACACAGGTACCAGGGACGGGTTCGGTGTGCCGTGTTGTAAATAGCCCCGTTGGATCAGCAACACTTTCGATTCCGCCATCGTGTAAATCAAAACACCCAACTTCATCACTGGCACCAAAGCGATTCTTTGTTGCGCGGATGAGCCTTAATCGTGAATGACGTTCGCCTTCAAATTGCAACACAACATCCACAATATGTTCAAGCAACCGTGGACCTGCAATGGATCCGTCTTTTGTGACATGCCCGACGAGCAAGAGAGTTATGTCTCGATCTTTTGCTAATCGGATTAGGGCGCCTGCAACTTCGCGAACTTGCGTAACACCGCCAGCAGCTCCATCAGCGGCGCTACTGCTCATTGTTTGGATACTGTCGATGATAAGTAAGTTAGGTTTAACGGTATCGATATGTGAAATGACTGCGCCAAGATCATTCTCGGACGCTAAATAAAGAAGTGGATCAACTGCGCCAATCCTTTCGGCACGAAGGCGCACCTGTGATGCCGACTCTTCGCCGCTGATATACAGTGCGCGAATTCCGCGAGATGCACTTTGTGCAGCCACTGTAAGTAAGAGTGTTGATTTTCCTACACCTGGTTCGCCAGCTAACAAGATTGCTGCTCCTGGAACTAAACCACCGCCGAGAACTCGATCTAATTCAGTGACTCCCGTTGATCGCGCAGATGCGCTGGAAAGATCTACTTCACCAATAGGTGTTGCAGCATGAGTTACTGCGCCAGGAACCAACGAAAGTCTTTTTGGTGCAGCGATTTCTTCGACGCTTCCCCAAACCTGACACTCTCCGCAGCGCCCCACCCATTTATTGGTCGTCCATCCGCATTCAACGCAGCGGAATGGATCTTTCTCGGGTTTAGCCATGGCTACAGAGTAGAGCGACTATCTGACTATTTACCTGCACCCAAAGTGGCTGGGTGAGTGATAACAAAGAGCGGAAGCGTGCGGCGATCTATTTCCTTAATTGCCGCAATCCGGTCATCGCAATGGCGAGCCAAAATATCGTAAGCATCCTGGCTCATCAAGGCGATGAGTTCGGTGCGGTTTGACATATAAACCGGCTCGATTCCAACGTGGGCCTCTGTGTTACTGGTGCAGTACCAGTCGAAGTCATCTCCGCCATCGCCCCATGCAAGTCTTTCGTATTCTCCAATTACAGTGATGGAATATTCGCGCTCGCCAACTTCGCGGGTTTCAAAACTTCGGCGAAGAGGTAGTTGCCAACACACATCAGGTTTCGTATCAACGAAATGTCGGCCTTCCTTTTGCGCTAAGTGATGGAGTACGCATCCAAAGGAACCAGTGAAGCCTTCAGCTTCGTAACCTTTGCGGTTAAGGAAAATACAGGAGCCATCAATTTTTCGAGTCTTGCGTTCGTTGTCTTCATCGCTTTCGCTCACTCGAAGTGGTCCACGTTGTTTCTTTGGTTGAGCTTGATTGAAGAACTGCCACATTTCAGGTGTTAGGTGTGCAGCGGTTGCCAGAACTTTCGCTTCATCATCTTCGTCGGTGTACATCGCACCCTCGGTGCAACATCCATCATTTGGGCGGTCAGCGAAGACACCTTTACAGCCATCACCGTAGATGCAAGTCCAATAGGAAGTTAGCCAGGTCAGATCGCATTTGTAGATAGCGAGATCATCGTTGGGGTCGGCGAATTCAATCCAATCACGGGCAAATCCTGGCTTGACTTCAGACATAGTTGCAGAGCCTACGGGGTATTCCATGAATGCGCACATCACTACAAGGTAACCTTTGCTCATGATGAGCGAATTCAGACCTACAGCAATTGGTGTCATTGGTGCAGGCATTATGGGTGAGGCTCTAATCAGTGCATTGATTACATCCGGAGTTCAACCTTCAATGGTTACCATTTCGGAAAAACGTGAAGACCGAGCCAATGAGCTAATTGCAAAGTACGGAGTGCGCAGTGCTTCTTTGGCAGAGAACGTTTCACAAGCTCAGGCCTTATTGCTTGTTGTAAAACCCCAAGACATGGGTTCGCTCTTAGATGAAATTAAGAAGTCACTAAAACCAGAAACGCTCATTGTTACCTTTGCAGCCGGCAAGAAGATTTCATTTATTGCATCGCACCTTGATGGCGCCCACCCAATAATTAGAGTTATGCCAAATACTCCGGCACTGGTGGGCGAAGGAATGGCTGCAATCTCTCCCGGGCCAAATGTTTCGAATTCCCACACCCAATTTGTTCGTGATTTCCTAGAAGCAACGGGACGAGTAGTTGAAGTTGAAGAAGACCTTCAGGATGCCGTTACTGCAATGAGTGGCTCTGGTCCTGCCTATTTCTTTGCCTTTATCGAAGCAATGGTTTCGGCAGGAGAGGAGCTTGGTCTCTCGCATGAAGTTGCCACAGAACTAAGTGTCCAAACCATGGTGGGCGCATCAAAACTGCTTACCACCTCAGGCAAGAGCGCAACGATTCTTCGGGAAAATGTAACAAGCCCAAAGGGCACAACTGCTGCAGGTCTTGCATCATTTAACCAAGCCAACTTCACTCAAATTATCAAAGATGCAATTCGTGCAGCGCGCGACCGATCACAAGAATTGGCGTGAATGCGAAAGTTTGTAGGAGTTATCTCCCTAATCTCTATTAGCTTGCTTGGGTTTTCAACAATCTCTCAAGCAGCTACCAAGGTAATTACCGTTAAACCAATGAGCGCCATTGCAACGCTGCCCAGCAACCAAAGCATTACAGGGGCAGTTTCTCAAGGTAAAACGATCTATGTTTACGGAACAATTCCTACTGAAGCCGGTGCAGATGCATTCCTAAGTGCAATAGATGAGAGCGGCGTAACACGCTGGCTTCTTCCTGTTCATGAGGGAGAATTCAACATTGCATCATCAGCAGCCATCGATACTTTAGGAAACATTTATCTCTTTGGCGCATCTTCAAACCCAACAATCATTCCACCGACACAAGTGACCTCGTCCTCTGTGCTCAATCCAGATTCAGTCACTGTTGACGTCGAAGTACCTCAACGAAATGATATTTCAGAAATTGTTGTGTGGAAGATTTCTCCAGATGGTCAATTACTCAGCACGTTAGTTAACGATATGAATGTACCGGTTCTAGTAGGAAGTGGAGCGGTGTCTCCGACAGGTATTGCAGTTGTTGGATCTGTGCAAACAACTACAGGTAAAGCGGGTTTCTTTACCTCAGTTTCATTAGACGGAGTATTTTCTAAAGTTCAATACATCGGGAAAAGCGATACTGAAATAAACGCTATTGCGAAAAAAACCGATGGTAGTTATGTAATTGTTGGTGCCAGTTCAGAAACAATATCTGGCAAGACTCTTAATGGCTCTCGAGATGGTTTGATAATTTCAATTACAGCTAAGGGCAAAATAACATCAGTGGTGCGAAGTTCGAATCAAGGTGCATTTCGGAATTGGCTTAGTGCGAGCAATTCATTATTTCTTGGAGGCGAAAGCTTGACGGGAAAGAAACGTGAAGCGGTCATGACGACGTTTAATGCGAAAATTGTCCCAACGTGGACCACTCGTTTTCTTGCAAAAAGTCCCGCTCTTATTACGGATATCTCACCAACATCGCGGGGAGCTTTCTTCATTTCAACGTCAGCCATTCCGGGACTGACTGGATGGAAGGCAAGCAAAGGAGTTGGACTTGCCCTTATTTTTGGCGCAAATGGACTCATTACTGGGGCCTATAGCGCCACAGGCGTTGCCAATCCCATTGCTTTTACCTACTCCAAGGAATTGGGGCTTGTTGTGGTCGGTTCTGGGCCAAAAGGCGTTTCGGTCTTTCATGTACTTACGAGGTAACCTAACTCCCCTGGGGCTCTTCGCCCTAACAGCATAAGGAGATCGTGGCGTATGGGTTCAGTAATCAAGAAGCGACGTAAGCGGATGGCTAAGAAGAAGCATAAGAAACTTCTTAAGAAGACCCGCATTCAGCGTCGCAACGCCAAGTAAGAAATCTATTTTCTAGATTTTAACTAACGCGAGCTTTCCAGAAATGCCCGCAACAAGGTAGCGAACTTTATTAAGCACCACCCATGAAGTATCAACTCGAGCATTGTTTCTGACCCCAGATACTAATTTCATTGTCGGTTTTAGCGCGCTTGAATTGAGTTCTAGTGAACATATTCGTGTTTGGCAACCAAAGATCATCGTTTTCCCATCGATGCTCATGGGCATTGTTGGTGCTCCATAACTATCTGGCGTCACTGAATTAATACGAGTATCAGTGTCAATATTCATCCAGCGAATTTGAATGGGATTGGGGATGCTGATTGTTGATGCACCGAGCCATGATGCGATCAGACCTGCTGAAGTCTTATTGAGTGAAACGCCATAACCGACAACAGCCATATCAGCAGAAGATGTATCGAGAGTTTGGTAACTCCAACCCGAAGGCGACGCATTAGAACGTGTGGCAAAACGGATCTCGCCATTTGTAGCTTGTTTTTGCTGATTAACAGCGAGGTTTGAATCATAAATAACGCTGACTTTAGAACCAACAGCTAACGCCCGAAGGTGAAAAGCAACATCTCCAGTCGTGCGGCCATCAGTTTTCCGATCACCATCAACTAATTCATAATCCCAGCCACCAGCAGCGCTTCGTTTAGCTCCTAGCAAGATTCCTTGACTTTCATCTCTGTAGAAAACTTGAATTCCAGATGCGGTAATGGCGCATGCATTGCTTACACTTACATCGCTTGCTGTGCGTACTCGTTCGGGTTGATCGTAAAGATTCACTTGATCGCCATTGCCATCAACAACTTCATACTTGAAATTCACGCTATCAAAGGTTGCATAGCGAAGGTCTTTATCAATGAGATCAGAGTAGAAAATATGCATTACTTGTTTTGTTCCGAGCCCGCTAATACAAAGCGAGACTGGTCCGGCAACGCTATGGGAAGTTTTCCCTCCTGCGCCTCCGCGTCCATCCACCGTGACACGTCTCCACGTCTTGCCATTCCAGAGTTGTAACCTGAGGGCGCCAGTTGTTTTATCTGTATAAGCAATCGCCGGTTGTTTTCTAAAGGATGCCACTGCAATATATCTAGCATCGGAGGCGTTATCTAAAGATTTGGGTACGGGCGTAACTTGAGGTACAACACTTCCCGTAAGTGCCGGAATTGACTGCCCCAATGAATTGATCGCGGTAACTGAAAAAGTGTAACTAGTCCCATTTTTTAAACCAGATACGAATGCCGGACTTGAAGTTGTGCTGAGAGTTAATCCAGTCTGCATGTTTTTAACTTCATAGCGTGAAACTTGTGCGCTTCGTACATTAACGGGAGGGTTAAACGTTACAACGGCAGCGCGGTCTGCAACTAGCGCCGATGCATTTCGTGGTGCATCTGGTAGTCCGATAGCAACTCCTGCTGGTGGCTTGTTCCGAAGATCTTCCATCATTCCAACAAGAAGCGGACCAGGATCATGGAAGATTTCTCCAGCATCTAGGTTTGGAGTCATTACTGAATTAGGTCCTGATGATGAGAACGTTGCCTCATCCAAGTGGCTTACTGATGATCCATCTGAATACCTCGGCGGTGTGTAAAGGAGAGGTTTCACTCCACCATTGGCTTTAATTCCAAGGGGACCTGACCACACTAAAGTATTTGTTAGTGCTTCTCCGAGTTCTAACGAAGGCGATGGAATGTCAGACAAGCGCCTTCCATCTGGAAGCTGCGCGTAGGCGTCATAAGCAGTTGGTTGATCGATAATTCCAAATTTATATGTGGAGTAATTTGAGTTTGTGTCATATGAATCAGTTGATAAGAAACCTAATCCGTGTCCTAATTCATGAACAAAAACGGACTGAAGGTCATATTCGGTTGTTGAAGGTTTTCCATCGTTGCGTTGGTTCCAATTTGTTGCTGAATTTACTTGAATAACAATTTCTGGACTGTTCTTATCCAAATCTTCGCCAGCAAGTGCGTTTGCTAATGCAGATGGATACCAAAGAGTTCCATCAGGAGAATTCGGAAAATCTAAGAAGTAGTTTCCAGGTCGCGCGCTTCCTAGAACGCCGTAAATCGCCGACCGACCCCAAGAGGCATCAACTGTGATTGGAATTTCAGATGCAAAGTTCAAGGACCACACATCTATTGCCGCTTGAACTTCGGTCTTAGCCCATTCAGGAAAATTATTGTAAGTAACAATGAATCGACTCTTTGCGGTTGAGCGTGTGCCAGAATTTGTCGTCGCAGAGAAAGTTTTGGTAGTCGCTGGACCTGCGTATGTGTGACCCCACACTGTCGAGGGCGCTTCGCGTGTAAGAGAAAGTGCACCAGCAGGAGGCGCGTAGAAAAGGCCAGCAAGAATCGCGGTAAGCGCTATTGCGCTGCGAAGTGGGGTCCTCAATCTGCTCAACATATTGGGAAACCGTATCAGGTGAGAAGATATGGGCATGGCTACCTCAATTTTTAAGGCTACGGTTGCCCAATGCGCAACCTGATAACTATTTACTCGCGACCAGGGTGCCATCTATGTGATGTTGCTGAGGATGTGCTGATTGGGCTTCAGGGCGAATTGGATTTCGACATGGAGCAAATCTCTATTGTCGGGGATCCAGAGTTAGAGTTGAAGTACGGTGAAGAAATTCCTGTAATTATGATTGACGGGCAACGACACGCTTTTTACCGAATTGATCCAGAACGCTTTAAAGCTTCCCTTGCGAAACATCGTCAGCGTCAATAATTTTGTACGCGTAGCCCTGTTCGGCAAGAAAACGTTGGCGATTCTGCGCGAAATCTTGATCGATTGTGTCTCTAGAAACGACCGAGTAAAAGCGAGCAGTCCGGCCATCAGATTTAGGTCTTAAAATTCGACCTAGGCGCTGTGCTTCTTCTTGTCGTGATCCGAATGCTCCTGATACTTGAATAGCAACAGTCGCATCAGGCAAGTCGATAGAAAAGTTTGCAACTTTAGAAACCACTAGACATTTGATTTCTCCAGAGCGGAAAAGATTGAAGAGGCGCTCGCGCTCGTTAACTGGAGTGTCTCCTTTAATAAGTGGAACACCCAGAACTTCTGATAACTCGTCAAGTTGATCTATGTATTGACCAATCACCAAGACTTGATCATCTGCATGATGCTTTGCCAGCGCTTCGACAATTGTTCTCTTAGTTTTCGTTGTCGCGCATTGGCGATAACGGTTCTCTGGCTCAGCAGTTGCATACAGAAGTCTTTCGGCTTCGGTTAGCGTCACACGAACTTCGATGCATTCAGCTGGCGCTATGTACCCTTGTGCTTCGATTTCTTTCCAAGGGACGTCATATCGTTTTGGCCCGATGAGGGAAAATACCTCACCCTCTAATCCATCTTCGCGAACAAGTGTTGCGGTAAGACCTAAGCGTCTGCGAGATTGGATATCGGCGGTAAAACGGAAAATTGGCGCTGGGAGCAAGTGCACTTCATCATAAATAATTAATCCCCAGTCATGGGTGTCAAATAAATCTAAATGCGCATAGACGCCATTCTTCTTCTTGGTCATAACTTGATATGTAGCAATAGTGACTGGGCGAATCTCTTTCTTTGCACCAGAGTATTCGCCAATTTCATCCTCATTAAGAGTGGTGCGTTGCAACAATTCTTCGCGCCATTGCCTTGCTGCAATCGTATTAGTGACCAGAATCAAAGTTGTTGCTTGTGCATGTGCCATCGCGGCAGCGCCCACAATAGTTTTTCCAGCACCGCACGGAAGAACGACGACTCCAGAACCACCATGCCAAAAGCCCTCAGCTGCAAGCTCTTGGTAAGGGCGAATCTTCCATCCATTTTGTACGAGTGAAATGTCATGGTGTTGCCCGTCGACATATCCAGCAAAGTCCTCTGCGGGCCAACCTAGGCGCAATAGCGATTGTTTGATGTGACCACGTTGGCTGGGATGGACGGCGATAGTTTCTGCATCAATACGAATCCCAAGCAATGGCGCTATTTTCTTAGCTCGAATTACCTCTTCCAATACGGCAGTATCGGTTGTGATGAGAACCAAGCCATGCACTGGATCTGCTTCAAGGCGTAGTCGGCCATAGCGCGACATTGTTTCTGCAACATCCACCAAGATGGAATGTGGAACTGCGTAACGTGAATACTTTAGGAGAGTGTCAATGACCATTTCGGCGTCATGGCCTGCAGCACGGGCATTCCAGAGTCCCAACGACGTTAGTCGATAGGTGTGAATGTGTTCAGGAGAACGTTCGAGTTCGGCGAAAGGCGCGATAGCTCTGCGACACTCAGTGCTTAAAACATGATCGATATCTAAAAGTAAAGTCTTGTCGCTTTGGACAATTAACGGTCCATCAGTCATTAAGTAAATCCAATATGAAAGCGTGAAGGAAAGGTATGCGCTCTTCTAGTGCACTCACACTTGCCCACTCATTAAGTGCATGTGCGCCAGAACCAACGGCGCCCAGCCCATCAAGAACTTTCGCTCCCGCAGCAGCAGCGAAGTTTCCATCACTGGCGCCGCCTACTGCAGCGTGATCCAACGACATCCCTAATGACCGAGCAACTTTTTCTGCGCGTTCGTAGAGTTCTTTAGTCGAGCTCAATTCAAGAGGTGGACGATTGAGTCCACCTGATATTTCAATACGAGCTAACGGATTTGTTGGCGTAAAGGCACGGATCGCATTATCCAAGCGCACTAGATCTGCTTGAAGGAAAGATCGCGCATCAACATCTAGTGAAGCCAAATCAGGAACTGTGTTTGTTGTATTTCCAGAACGCAACAGCGTTGGAACCACTGTAGTTCCATGTGTTTTATCTTCTAGTGCAGCAAGCTGCAGGACAAGGTGTGCAATTTCAACAGTGGCATTAATTCCCTTTTCGGGCTCTAGTCCTGCATGTGCGGCAAGACCATGAACAGTGATGTGATACATCGCTGTTCCTTTTCGTCCAGTCTTAACTTTTCCATCAACTGCTGCTTCAAGTACTAAGACTGCTTTTGCTTTTCTAGAAAGCTCTTGAATGAATTCCTTAGTTGTATCGCTACCGGTTTCTTCATCCGTTGTAGCGATGAGGGCAACAGAACCAGAAACATTCTGCATAGCAAAGAGCGCTTGGACGAATCCTGTTTTCATATCGAAGACTCCAGGTCCCCGGATGACATCTCCATCAACACTCCACAAAGGGGTGAACGACCCATGTGGCCACACAGTGTCCAGATGAGCCAGTAAAACGATCTCTGGATTTTTTGCGCCCCATGTAAATACTGGTCGGCCAAGAACGTCATTGATTTCGCCAGGGGTTCCTAGAACTTCGTTAGCAATTTCGCTGGCGAGTGTGATCACTGCCCTACATGCCTGGAGATCTTCGGTGGGAGATTCACATCGCACTAATTTTTCAAGGGCTTCAAGAGGCGTAATCATGGGGTTAATTCTGTCGTATTTTTCATGATGGTGGGTCTCATAGTGGCGCTACTCCAGTAATACGCGGGATCCTGAAGGATTGCTCCTCGCCAGTCCCGTGATCGCGAGCAATCAGTGAGCCTGCAGAAATTCGAATGGGATCAATGATTCGATGTGTGGCTGAGCCATTGTTGTCGGCATAACCGATGGAAAGAGTTCTTTGCTCTTTAATGAATTTATTGAGAATCTCCAGAGTTTCATTTGCAGTAGTTCTGGGGAGCTCACCAAGAGCTTTCGATGCAATCTCTCGTAGAGAAGTTTGTTTATGACTGGAACGCTCTCCTGCTCGGATAGCTCTCATCGCCGCAGATAAAGTTTCATCGCTCAAAGCTTCAAGTTCTCCGATGATGCGTGGTGGTCTAGGACGAGACTTCGCGCGATTAAGTTTTGGTCCAGCAAGAATTATTCCGGAGCCAGATTCAGCAGCTGGCATATAGCCCGCCTCGCGAAGTGTTGCTATCAATTCATTTGCTTCATGATCGCAAACAAGGACCTCTGGAGCAATTCTGCGCAAGTTCAGTCCTTCGACTTTACGATCACTTAAAATTTGCGTGATAACACTGGGGTCTTCGCAACGAATGTAAGCCGTAGTGTTGCCAACTCGTAAACGGCCATGACGTTTGGCGACATCACCTATGAGGTAATCCAAAGGTTGCGGCATTTGCGTCTTAGATGTCTTCTTTAAGAAGTCTCGGATTTCTTCGCCGGTCTTGCCATGATCTAGTCCACGGCGGATTGATGCTTCACTGAATCGATAAACGGTTGCGCCACCACGACTTTCGATGTCAGCAATTGAATCAAGTACGCGCGCAACTTCTATTTCAAGCGGACCTGGAGCAATTGCAGTGTTGTCACTTTGAAGCAAGATGTGATCAACCGGCTTAGGCAGATCATGAGCAATTCCAAGGTCTGCGTCAGTGTTTAAAAATTGTTGGCCGTACTTAGAGAGAGCGCCCTGCCCTGTTATTCCAAGCCATTCTGCTTCACGCAGAGTCCATTGAACTAATTCTGTTTGCAATGTAGAGCTTCGCCTGGAAGGTGCTTTCCACTTTACTAAAGCAAGGAAGCTCTCAGAATCAGGCAACAGGTATGGGTTCTCGCGAAGTATTTCTAGTGTTTGCTTTCTGGTGCTGGCTGCGTTAACTCGATCTAATTCTGGTCCAAGGGCCGAAATATGTTTGGAATCTCCTCTTCCAACTAAACCACTGACTCGTGAAGTAATTAACCACAAAGATGCAATGGTTCTCCATCGAACTTCATGATTTTGAGTGAGCCATAAATCAAATGAGTGAGTTGGCAATATCTTGTCGTCTGCATCTATAACAACTAACCCTGCGAGAAAAACTAACTCTGAAATAAAAGCAGCGCAATTCTCGTCAACCCCGAGGTGCTCTGCAGCCGCCTTCAAATCTCTAACTCCGACTCCTCCAGCACGCAATGCACTTGGAGCTTCTTCTGACCAGAAGTTAAGAATCTCTTCACACCAACGAAGAATCGTGGCAACGTTTGCAATTGCAGCGCGATCAACAATCGCTTCTTTACCTTTACTTCCGCCCAGCACTGGCGGGTTAGGTTGAGGATTCTTGTGAATTTTCCCGCCGCGTAAATGAATCGCTACCTCACGAGGCAAAACGACAGTTCGTTGGTCGAGTGGAATTAAGAAATTCTCTTTTAATAACCATGCAATTCCTGTGCCGGGATTTCGAATATCTCCAACACTGCCACGTGGCGGTCCCCAAGTGAGACGCTCTAAAATCTTCTTGGCCGAATCTGGAGCTTCTTCAAGTTTTGCGAATGAAAGTTTTGCTAATGACGATGGCCCAAGTCCCGCGGGCTCATTTCCTAACACTTCTCGTAATGAATTTGGCAGCCAGTAGCCCTTAGGCCCACCATAAATAAGTGCAAGAGCTAGTAGGTGAGGAATGACGAATTTCGCCGACGCATCCGTCAGCGCAATTATTTCTTTCTCGGTGAACGGTTCCTTTAAGGCAGCGCATGCTTCAAGCACTTGAAATTGCCACTCATTGAGCGAATCAATGGCGCGGGCCAAACTAGGCGAAGAACTGGCTCGAATAGCTAGTGATGAAAATTCTGGCGGTACAGGGGAGACCAAATCCGGGCGCAGGGCGAAGAGAGCCAGCAGGGCCTGATCATCAAGGGCCCGCAAGTAA
>WLMD01000041.1 GCA_009700405.1 Actinomycetota bacterium
CTTTCACAAATAACCGACGACATTGCTCCAACAATCTGTGCAGAGCTTGGACTTGAAATTGCGAAACTAGACAAAGCAATTATTGGATCAAGTATGGGCGGCCTTGCATCTCTCTATGCACTTGGCAAACGCCCTGATTTCTTCACGACAGCTTTGTCCTTTTCTACACATTGGCCCATTGGTGGAAACCCCTTAGTTGATGCACTCATCAATGGACTTCCACAACCTGGCTCACACAAAGTATGGATGAGCCACGGGGACAAGGGCCTTGATGCTGAATATAGCCCGTTTCAAAAATATGCCGATGCGCTAATGATTGAAAAGGGTTGGCACCTTCAGCAAGACTTCATGACAAAGACCTATAGTCGTTCGGGTCACAACGAACGTTCTTGGGCAAAGTACATAGATCAACCGATGAATTTCTGGCTAGCTTAGTTTGTATATTCCTACACCCGCTGATGCGAAATTAATCTTTGTCCCTGAAGTTATTGGACCATAAAGCGTCTTTGCTTTTGTAAGGATCGCACCTAAATCAATCTGTGCACTCGTCCGAGTAACCACAACAAGAAGTTTCTCTTTTTTGCTTTCTCGGATATAGGCAACGTAGTTATTTTCAGTTACCACCCATTGCAACCCTCCGTCAGACAGCGCATGGGATTTCCTGCGAATAGCAATCAATTTCTTTACTTCAGCAAGAAAATCTGTATCCCACGTATCTTTGTCATCCCAATTAATGGTCCTGCGCGCATCCTCGCCCCACGCACCTTGCAGGCCAACTTCGTCGCCGGCAAAAATTGAAGGAACTCCTGGGTACGTCAGCAAAATTCCCATCCCTGCAATGTGGTGGGCAACATCATGCCCTACGACATTTCGAAAGCGAGCGGTGTCATGTGAATCTAGAAGCAACATACTCGAGACAAGTGATCTCCACGGTATACCTGCATTAAAGGCAGACATTGCAGTAGCCATATCTTTTCCGGAAAAGGTTGGAATCGCTGTAGGTAAACCAAAGAATCCAAACTTCACGTCGGCATTGTGTTGTAACCATCCCCAAATTGGGCGCATAAATCCGTTGTAATTCATGGTTCCGTGCCAACCAAAACCATCAAGATCGGCAGGAAAGTTATCTGCATTTTCTGCAACTAGCCATGCATTGGGATTCGTCTCATCCATTGCATCACGAATGCCTTGGACGACCATTGCATTTAAATTCTCGCCTTTGTAAACGCCCGTCATATTTCCGACATCAATTCGCCACCCCGACATGGAAAAAGGCGGTAATAGCCATTTCTTCACAATGGATCTCTTGCCGCTATACAGGAGTGCTTGAAGTTTCTCGGAGGAGAAATTTAGTTTTGGTAAGGAAGCAAGCCCCCACCAGCCTTCGTATCCATGCTTGATGCTTTTGTCCCAGTAGAAAAATGCGCGTTCTTTGGACTTCTTATCTGTAAGCGCCTTCTTAATCCAAGGATGCCCAGCTCCGCAGTGATTGGTGGTCAAGTCCCCCATCATTGCGATGCCAGCCTTCTTGGCGGCGCCAGCAAGGGCAATCATCGCCTTATCTCCACCAAGTAATGGATCGACATGATCAAAACTACTTGCGTCATACCTATGAGTTGACGAGGCTGGAAAATACGGAGTGAAATAGATTCCGTTGATTCCTAGATCCTCTAGGTGAGATAAATTGGAACGGACACCATCTAGATCCCCGCCAAAGAATTCATGTCCTGTGCTTTTATCCCGTCCGTGAGGAATGTCATTCCACTCTCGGGCAACAAAGGTTTTAGGCATGAGGGATTTGTACTTCTCACTGGTGGCAAAGCGGTCAGGAAATATTTGATAGAAAACGGATGAACGAATCCAAGAAGGATTTGCTGGTGTTGCCAACAGTTGAAAGTCCTGTGCGCTGGTGACATCGTAGGTATGAACGCCGCTGCCATTGAGCCACCTATAAGTGACGCCATCTAGCATGAGAAATCTGTAACTTGTTTTCTTGTTCATGACTTCGGCTTTTACTGACCACCACGACTCACCATTGGCGGATGCAGACTTCTTCATAGGAAAATATCTTGGCTCGCCATCATGATAAATGCGAAGCATTGCTTGATCTATAGGAAAATCATCTGGAGTACGAAACTTAAGAGTAATCTTCTCGCCAACTTCAGGAGAAGAGTTACTTACATAAAGTTCACTGCCATCATGATGCGGGTATCGAAACGGTTGCATGGCTGAGCTCATAGCTCTTTCCTTTCGAATTCGTTGCAGTAGCCCTTATTTCCAGAGTTTGCCCAAGGAAATCCTGAGGGTCAATATAAACTCGGTAAGGGGCATTTGTATCAACACCTAGTGGTTGCCAACCCCCACCGCTAGCCATCTTGGCTTCGAAATTGACTGTGAGTAGGTCACTGGTAGTTAAGGCGGCCTTTGCTTCCAAGAACCCAGTGAGATCATCTTCAGTCACGATTAATTTACCCGGTTTGACTGATGTGAGATCGATAGTTTTGTTAGCTTTTAATATGACTGTTGAAAGGGCCGGGACTGTAAGAGTTATCTTCTCTCCTTTGACCACTTGAATTGGGCTCCCAAGTAGCACTTTCCACCCGCCTTGCGAAGTGGCTGTCGTGACCACAGCTTTTTGAGCTTTATCCGAGTTATTAAAAGCAACTACATATTCGCGATTCTCTTTCACATCTTTCTTCGAAATTACAAAGAGTGAACCCGAAGTGGATCGTATTTGCATCTGTGAATTTGATAAGCCAGGATTTGCAGACCGCAGTGCAGCAAGAGATTTTATGTACTTTGCTATTGGGTTGGTTGCAGTAACTGCGAACGAATCACCATTTCCAATTAACTTCCCACCAACCCTGGCCTCTGACTTCCAAAATCCAACTTGCGTCGAAAACATATCCTGGCGAGCTAACTGATCGGTACCATCGCCGGTTCCTGTCATTCCAACTTCATCGCCATAGTAAACAGTAGGAATTCCACGTGAAAAATACATAAGTGCGTTAGCTAGGAGGGTTCTTGGAAGAAGTTGATTAGCTTTCTGAACTTTTCTGGATTCAATGATGTATGCAGAACGTCCCATGTCATGATTGCCGATAAAGGTAACAAGATTATTTGCATCTGATGTTGCACTCGTATAAAGATCATCAGATAGGAAGAGCGACTCTAAATCAGCCGCACCTGAATACCCTGAGGCAAAATCTGTGGCACTTTTTTGAAATGGAAAATCAAGAACAGTTTGTAGTTTATTTCGCCGAACATACGTCATTAAGTCATTAACGTTATTAATCGCGACTTCACCAAATATTGTAAAGTTTGAAATACCAGCGCTTTGGGCTGAATTTTGAATTAGTGGGCTCCAATTTTTAAAGAAGTTGTCATCCACATGGCGGGCAGTATCGACGCGAAATCCAGAGAATCCAAAGTCCTTAATCCATTTGCCATAGACATCAGCCCAACCTTGATAAACCGCTTGTTTTTCGGTTGCAAGGTCATCTAAAGAATAGAAATCACCAATTTGAAGACAAGACCCATCGCCCCAGCATTTATCCATGGCCCCTACGTTGTGATAATTCGTAAGATCATTAAGCCAACTTGGGCTTTTAGCATTCTCTTGACCGGCAGGTATGAAAGCTTTCTGATTCTCATAGCTAATCACATCACCCGTGTGGTTAGTAACGACATCAAGAATTATCTTAAGATGTTGTTTCTTGGCACATTCCATAAATGCTTTGAGATCATCTTTAGTTCCAAGATGAGGATCTACATTGAGAAAATCCAACCCCCAGTAGCCGTGATAGCCAGCTCCGTGACTTGTAGCGGGAGCTTGAACAACAATTGGAGTAATCCATACGGCTGTAAAGCCCAAAGATTTAATTCGCGCTAACCCGTTATCGCCGCTCGTGCATGTGCCTGTGAGTCCTTTTAGGTCTCCTCCATGGAAGAAAGCCTTTTCGCTCGGATCAAATCCAATATCGCCAGAAATGCTGTCGTTGCTTCTGTCTCCATTTGCATACCGATCTGGCATAACAAAGTAGATGAGATCTTTTGCGAGTCCAACTGTGGGCAAGGCGGGAGATGCCGCTGTAGCCATTGAGGTAGCAAGTAGAAAGAATGCAAGTAGCGAAGCAAAAGTGGCTTTGCGCTTCAAAATTATCCCTTAACCGAACCTGCCGTTAAGCCATTGACAATGTATTTCTGTAGAGACAAGAAAATTACGACAATTGGGATAGAGGCCAAGATAGAACCAGCGGCAAACGGTCCCCAGTTTTGAGAATATTGTCCGCCGATGAATTGCTGTAAGCCAACCGCAACTGTGCGGCCATCCATTTCAACTAAGAATAGGCGAGCTAAAATAAACTCGTTGAAGGTTCCGATGAAACTTAGAAGACTGACAACAGCGAGAACTGGCGCTGCAAGTGGAACGAAAATTAGCCAGTAAGTCTGTACAGCACTTGCACCATCGATCTTGGCTGCTTCGTCTAGCTCGGCAGGAATTGAATCAACAAATCCCTTAAGCAACCAAATGTTTACGCCCATGGATCCACCAAGGTAAACCAAAACAAGTCCAGCTTGGCTACCTAAACCAATCTGAGGTGCAAACCTATATACGCGTTCCATGATTACGTATACGGCAGAAAGAGCAAGAATTGCTGGAAACATTTGGACTAAAAGAAGAAGTTGGATACCAAATTTCTTACCTTTAAATTTCAATCGGCTGAAAGCGAATGCAGATGCGGCTCCTATAACAACCGAACAGATTGCCACCGTGGAAGCAATTACTAATGAGTTCTGCACCCAATGCATAAAGGGGATTTTTGGTGAATTGAAGAGGAACCTAAAGTTCTTTAATGAAAACTCTGTCGGGACAAACGAGGTGAGATGCAAACTTCCGTTTGTACTCAATGAAGAAAGAACAACTAAATAGAGCGGGAAAAGTGAAAAGAGGCATACTGCAATGGCAAGTACATGGCGCCAGAGGTTTTCCCTCACCCAATTGTTCATCCGAAGGTCTCCATAACTTTCGACTTCTTGAGGCCATACAAGGAGATGGATGCGACCAGAACAAAAATGAGGACTGAAATAGCGCTAGCTAATCCGAAATCTTGAGTGTTATTACCAAAGGCGATTTGGTAGGTGTAACTGATCAGAATGTCGGTAGCCCCCGCGATCTGTCCATCCAAGGTTTCTCGAGGCCCTCCACCTGTCAACAAATAAATCAAGTTAAAGTTATTGAAATTAAAGGCAAATGATGCAATGAGCAAAGGGGACAATATCTGAAGCAGTAGAGGAAGGGTGATCTTCCTAAAGATTTGGCGAGGATTCGCACCATCAATTGCTGCAGCCTCTTGAAGTTCAGTGGGGATGGCCTGCAACGAACCCGAGCAGATCAAATAGAAGTATGGGAAACCTAGCCACAGATTTACAAGAAGTACCGCTCCGCGAGCAAAATTGGCATCTGTGAACCAAGCGATGTGAGTGTGCAGTAGGTTATTAATCGCACCAAATTCAGTGTCGAACATTCCTGCCCAAATCAAAATACTCATAACGCTAGGCATGGCATAAGGCAAGATCAAAATAGAACGATATATACGACGTCCGCGGATCTTTCTATTAAGTGCCATGGCTAGTAGAAGTCCGAGAGCAAATGTCGTAAGCACCGACATTCCAGCAAAAACCACCGTCCAAATAAAGACCTTAATTAGAGGTGTGCGCACTTTTTCATCGGATACGAGCTTTGTGTAATTCTCAAACCAAATGGGTGCACGCCAGCCCGGGGTAAGCATTTCATCTGGCGCGCCGACTTTGGCCCAATTGCCTCGACCGTTGTCTTTGTATGTATCGCCTGTGACTACATTCTTGATTACTCCCGCTGCTTTGTCATAGGTCAGCGATTGTTGAAAGACTGCTCCGACGTTCTGGCCTTCGATTCCGATATAAAACTTATCTTGATATTTATAATGAATCCTCGAGTAATCATCACTCTTGGAAAGCGTCTCTGCCGAAATTAATGTAAAGCCGGGGGCAGCAGTTGCCACACCATTTTCATCTAATGTCACACTGGAAGCCGGTACTTCGGTACGCGCGTCTTTTGTAGAGATAAAGAACTTATTATTTGCTATATCTGAAACTAAGATTGCGAAATCTCCCGATGGAGTTTCTCCAACATTGATATCAAATGTGGTTCCATTAGCGTCAGGTTCGGCACCAAGAGTTACAACTTGTTCGGTCGCTTCGACTTTTCCAAGAATATTCCCAGTTTGATAATGATATGTGGACATGGAAAGTGTAAAAATAATTGGGGCTATGACGAATGCAATGAAGAAAAGGATTCCCGGAACAAAGAACTTAAGCGGGATAGAAAACTTAGTGAGATAAGTAAAATTGAGCGCCAAAATTGCAAATAGGAGAAAGGATCCAATCGCATATTCTTTTTGAACAAAGGCATGTTCTGTGAGCAAGGCAAGTATGGCGGTCACTATTGCAAGTAGTGCAACCTTGCCCATAAACGCGAAATTACCGCGTACAAATCCGCTCACTGGAGTGGCTTCTCCTTTTTATCTCGAGTTAAACTTTCGTTGAATACCTGTAAAGAGTAGCGTGGGCGGGAAATTTCTCCCGCCCACGCCATTCAACTACTTAATCTGAGCCCTACGATTTAGAGATCAGCTTTTCCAACTGCAACGTTCTTCTTCCACATTGCGGCTAGCTTCTTGCCTTCAACAACAGCATCTTTGCCTTGGACCAAAACTGCGGTCCAGTATCCACCTGATGAATCCCAGTAGTTAGCTCCACCGGCATTGCTGCCAAGGAACGCACCGATTTGTGGGATACCAGCAAGAGTTGCTGCGTTAGCCATGTTCTTCTGAGCTTCGGAAACTGATGCGCTTGCTTGTGCATCTAGGTTAGCCGGTGGGCGAAGTTCAATAGCTTCGTATGCAATTTGGCCAGCGGCAGATGCAAAGTAGCCAGTCAGAAGTGACTTGGCTGCAACTGCTACGCCGTGCTTCTCTGCATTTGTTGTTAGGAATGCGCCGTTGACGCTACCGAACATGTGGCCGTATGTACCGGCAACAACGCCTGGTACTGGCATGAAGTTCATTGTGAAGCCTAGATCCGCATACTTCTTCCACTCCCAGTTACCGAGTGTTGCGTATGGAACTAGACCAGCCTTGAAGTTATCTGCGCAACCTGTGTCAGTTGCTGGGAAGAAGCCGTTGCTCTTGCCGTTGGCATCTAGCAAATACTTCTTAACGTTGTTACCAAAAGTTGTTCCGTTGAAGCCCTTGTAGACATCTGGAACACCCTTTGCGCGCATGAAGTATGGATCTGCGCCTAGAGCTGAAAGACCTGAAAGTCCGCCCCATGCCATTCCTCCGCCAGTAAAGCAAAGACCAGCTTTAAGACCCTTAGATACTTTGTTTGCCTTGTAGAAATCAACCATGTCGCCGTAAGTCTTTGGCGCAGTTGTAACGAGCTTTGTGTTGTAAACCATTGCTACGTTGTTGATATCTACAGGTACTCCGTAAATCTTTTTCTTGTAAGTAAGATCAAAGAAGTTCGTAGCTGCAAACTTTGACTTTTGTGAAGCGGTAAGTGTTACTGGAGCGAGCTTTCCGCTCTTAGCCAACTTCGTTACCCAGTCATTTCCACCGATGAAAATATCTGGACCAGCTGATCCAGTGTATTTATCAAGTGCATCGCCTAGTGCATCGTAACTTGAGAAACTTACGACCTTGATTGTGCTGCCTGGAATAACATTTGGGTTAGCAGCAAAAAGAGTTGTTAGATGGGGTCCGCGTGTTTCGTCCGCCCAGATAAGAATTTCACTTGCAGCGTGTGCGGCAGGAACCACAGTTGCTGTTATTGCGAGAGCGGCACTGGCGATAACGCCAAATAAGCCGAGACGCTTACGATTCATTAAATCCTCCATGGATTGAATTGCTGCACGAGGGGTGTCAGCATGGCTATTTTCACCATGTGGACACACTGGGTCAAGCCAGGAACCACCCTTTAGCTTTTCTTTATCCGATTGTTATGAAGGGTTATTTGTTGCAGAAAACCCTGAAGCGCAAAACGGACAATCAGTTTATTTTAGGAATGAAGTTGAACGACCGAATCATCCCAACCATTGACCGTTTCAGCCTTGCGAGGACCTTTACCAATATATCGAGCAGAGGGGCGAACCAAGCGACCCGTACGTTTTTGCTCGAGAATATGTGCACTCCATCCCGCAGTACGTGCTGCAGTAAACATAGATGTAAATAAGTGCGCAGGAACCTCTGCAAAATCAAGCACGATTGCTGCCCAGAATTCCACGTTGGTCTCAAGAATTCGCTCTGGATGGCGCTCATGCAATTCAGCCAGAGCAGCCTTTTCAAGTGCGAGCGCAACTTCATATCGTGGTGCATTTAATTCTTTTGCAGTGCGACGCAATGTGCGTGCGCGTGGATCTTCAGCGCGATAAACGCGGTGGCCAAATCCCATAAGTCGTTCTCCGCGATCCATAATGCCCTTTACATAGGCAAGTGCATCGCCAGTTTTTTCAACTTCTTCGATCATGTGAAGCACGCGTGAAGGTGCGCCACCGTGCAGTGGGCCTGACATCGCACCAATCGCACCGGACAAAGCTGCTGCAACATCTGCTCCAGTTGATGCAATAACGCGGGCAGTGAATGTGGATGCATTCATTCCGTGTTCTGCTGCAGAAACAAAATAGGCGTCGATAGCACGCACGTGTAGTGGATCTGGTTCTCCGCGCCAACGAATCATCATGCGCTCTACAACTGTATGCGCTTTATCAATCTCAGTTTCTGGAACAGGTGGCGCAATTTGACCGCGAGCTGCTTGTGATAAATATGAAAGAACCATTACGGATGCACGTGCAAGATTGCTGCGGGCTTCGGCATCATCAATATCAAGCAGTGGTTTAAATCCCCAAGCTGGTGCGAGCATTGCAATTGCAGATTGAACATCTACACGAACATCACCTGAGTGAACAGGCAATGGAAATTTTTCTGCGTTTGGAAGACCTGGATTGAATTCATCATCAACAAGCAATCCCCATACATTTCCAAAAGAGACGCGTCCAACGAGTTCTTCAATATCTACTCCGCGATATCGAAGTGCACTTCCTTCTTTATCCGGCTCTGCAATCTCCGATTCAAATGCGATGACACCTTCAAGACCTGGTTTAAAATCATCAGACATTTGTTGCCCCTTTACTTTTTCCCCGTAGCGCCACACAGTCGCGAGCGCTAATGAGGCCAATTCTGCCCCCTTGCAGGGGGTGGTTACGACCAAGCTTGGCACTGCTGGTGCTCATTTACGCTCATTTAGAGGCGAGATGCCAACTTTGAGAAAGTGACGTTAGATACAGGTATGGAAAAACTCACCCGTGAAGATATCGCCGCGATGCGCCGCTCATATGGAGATGCCGGTCTAGATAGCTTGCCCGCTGATCCACTCATTGCCTTTTCGCAATGGCTACATCAGGCCCATGAGAACCCACTGATCATTGAGGCCAATGCCATGGTGCTTTCTACGACAGATCACGAAGGCGAAATGTCGGCACGTTCTGTATTGCTTAAAGATGTTTCGCAGAATGGGTTCACCTTCTTTACCAATTACTCATCTCGCAAGGGGCTAGCTATTCACTCACAGCCACAGGTCACACTGCTCTTTCCTTGGTATGCACAAGAGCGTCAAGTAACTATCAATGGAGTTGCCTCGCAAATCTCACGAAGTGAAACAGATGAATACTTCGCGACCCGTCCATGGAATAGTCAGATTGGAGCATGGGCTAGTCGTCAGTCCGCTCCCCTCGAGTCTCGAGCCGAATTAGAAGATCGATGGGCAGCCGCGGCAGAGAAATGGCCAGAAGGAACGCCCGTACCGACTCCGCCGCAATGGGGCGGGTATCGAGTAATGCCAACATCTATTGAATTCTGGCAAGGACGATACTCACGTTTGCATGATCGTCTTCGATACGAGCGTCCCCGTAAATATGACCAAAGCAACTCAGGTGAGGCAAATAGCGAGTGGGAGTTGACCCGCTACTACCCGTAGGCTCTCCCCGTGAGCAACGATATTAAGATCCCAGATAACCTCAAACCCGCTGACGGTCGCTTTGGTTGTGGACCTTCAAAGATTCGCCCTGAAGCTTTAGCTGCACTTGCAGCAAGTGGCGCATCAATTTTGGGAACTTCTCACCGTCAAAAGCCAGTTAAGCATGTCGTGCATCGCGTGCGTGAAGGACTTAACTCATTATTTGAATTACCCGATGGCTACGAAGTTATTCTCGGAAATGGTGGCTCGACTGCATTTTGGGATATCGCCACTTTTGGACTTATCGAATCTCGCTCACAACATTTAGTTTTCGGAGAATTTTCATCCAAGTTCGCACTCGCTGCCAAAGAAGCGCCGTTTCTTGGAGAACCGACGGTCATTAAATCTGAACCCGGAACCCATCCTCAAGCTAGCGCCGAAGACGGCATCGATGTTTATGCACTTACCCATAATGAAACAAGTACCGGCGTATCTATGCAGATTAAGCGCCCTGTTGGCACTGACGGTGCACTCGTCTTGGTAGATGCAACTAGTGCCGCTGGCGGCCTTGCTGTGGATGCAAAAGAATTCGATACCTACTACTTCGCACCTCAGAAATCCTTCGCATCAGATGGTGGTTTGTGGCTAGCAATCATGAGCCCTGCAGCAATCGCCCGCGTAGAGAAAATTAAGGCGAGCCAGCGTTGGGTACCTGCATTTTTTGACCTCACCACTGCGATTGAAAATAGTCGACTAGATCAGACCTACAACACGCCTGCCCTAGTAACAATGATGTTATTGGCCGATCAAATCGAGTGGATGAATTCCAACGGCGGAATGAAATTCTCTGCCGGGCGCAGTGCAGATTCAGCCTCTCGCTTATATGGATGGGCAGAAAAAACTTCGTACACCACACCGTTTGTGACGGACCCATCCATGCGATCTAACGTTGTAGGAACCATAAATTTTGACGAGAGTATTGATGCAACGAAAATTGCTGCAGCACTTCGTGCAAACGGAATCGTTGATACCGAGCCTTACCGCAAGTTAGGTAAGAACCAGCTTCGCATCGGCATGTTCCCTGCAGTTGAGCCAAGTGATATCGATGCTCTCACTGCTTCAATTGAATTTGTTGTCAGCGCACTTTAAGCGCTAGAACTTTTCATATATGACTCTTCAGCGCGATCGTGTGTTTTGGACTGTCGGGTTTCAGGTCGCAATCATCAATATTTACCTTGGTGGTTTTGGACCGGCACAACCTCTACTTCGCGCACAACAACATACATCTTTAACCGTCGCAGGACTTCACGGTACCTCTATGGGAATCGCTGCAATTCTCGCTGGATTTGTTAATCCGCATTTAACTCATAGATTCGGCCGACAAATCACTTCTTGGATTGGCTTTGCATTCTTTTGTTTTGGCGTATTGATGTTTGTTGTATGCCCGCCTGTGCTGCTCACATTGCTTGCAACGTTAATCGGAGGGTTTGGGGTATCCACGATTATCAACACGATGGTTACTCAACTTTCACATCATTTTCCGAATGATGCATCCGATGCTGTTTCACAAGCCAGCGGTATTTCATCTGGTGGTTACATCATTGGCACACTCTCAGTCGGAGCAA
>WLMD01000042.1 GCA_009700405.1 Actinomycetota bacterium
CTTCACAGGTCGAGGGGCGATGGCATTTCCAAGGTCAGATTCAAAGTAATAAGTTGGCCTCAATCGCTTCTTGGGCAGATGTCGTGCATTCATTGGATGACATGAGCCATGTACCTCGGCTTGCGCGAGCGGTTGGCGAAGGCAAGAAAATCGGAGTATTTATTCAAGTTAGTTTGGATAACTCAGTAGGCAGGGGAGGACTTGCCCCGGAATCGCTCGCTGAAATGGCGCAATTGATCCTCACTTTCCCAGCTCTGCTCCTTCAAGGATTGATGGCAGTTGCACCGCTTGGAGAAAATCCAGATGCAGCCTTTTCCAGGCTGGCAGTAATTCATAGTGTATTTAGCCAACAATTCCCCTTTGCTAGTGCGCTTTCGGCAGGGATGAGTCAGGACTTCGAAAGTGCAATTTCTCACGGAGCGACACATGTGAGAATTGGCAGTTCAATCCTGGGTTCGCGTAGTAACCCCCTGTAGCGTTGTCACATGGCTAATGCACTGCGCAAGATGGCGAACTACCTCGGGCTCATGGACGACATTGAGTTAGATACGATCGAACAATCATCCCGAGTATCGGTTCCAGAGGTAAGGATTAAGACCCGCGAAGCTCGTACTCCAGCATTGGTTGTAGCTAGTGCGCCCGCGGTGCAGATGGACCTTCCAGTGGTGGATCGCATCGTTACTTTGCATCCTCGCTTTTACAATGAAGCTCGCACGATTGGCGAGCATTACCGTCTTGGTAATCCAGTCATCATGAACCTCAGCGACATGGAAGAATCAGAGCGCAAGCGTCTTGTTGATTTTGCCAGCGGTTTGGTTTTCGGCCATAACGGAACCATCGAGAGAGTGACATCTAAAGTTTTCTTGCTTTCTCCTGCCAATATTCGCGTCAGCAACGAAGACAAGACAGCGGCAGCTGAAGCAAGTTTCTTCAACCAAAGCTGATTGAGATGCTTCAAGTTGGCAGCATTCTTGTAACAGTCTTGCGCCTTTTTCTTTATGCACTCCTTGGTCGTCTTATCTTGGATTACGTACGACTTTTTTCTCAATCCTGGCGACCTAAAGGAATAATGCTTTATCTTGTCGAGGCGATCTATGCGGTCACAGATAAACCCACCGCATTTGTACGCCGATTTGTGCCACCTCTGCGATTAGGGTCAGTCAGTTTGGATCTTTCTTTCCTTGTACTTTTCTTCGCAGTTCAGTTAGCGATTCCTTTGGTCTCTCGCTTGTAATGTAGTTAGCGTTGGGCTTTTGTAAGAACAGCTACGAGACCATGTTCATTATGACCAAATGGCAGTGATGGATCAGCGGTGAGCTCGAGCGCTAAGACTTCGTGCTTAATTGCATCCGATGATTGAGATATCGCTCCGGCAACATCGTCATGTGCGTTATATCTAATGTGAATACGGTCGCTAATGTCGAAGCCCTCATTTTTGCGCGCTTCCTGAATAAACCGAATCACTTCACGCACATTTCCAGCTGCAATCAAGGCAGGCGTTAGGGCTAGGTCTAGCGCAACGCTCTCTCCATCATGGCTTGCTACGGTCCATCCAGATTTTGGCGCTTCGGTAATGACTAAGTCCTCGAGTTCGATGCGATACTCAAGATTTGCACTGTGTAGAAGAGAGAATCCGTTGCTGCGTATTTCTCTTACGAGCTGCACCGGTGATTGAGCAAGTATGGCTTGGGAAATCTCTTGTACTTGTCCACCATGTTTGGCACCAAGGGTTCTGAAATTAGCTTTTACGCTGATGTCCACAAGATCTCCATCGGCCATTGAGATATCTTCAAGTTCGATGACGTTGAGTTCATCGGCAATTTGTTCTTTCATAGCTAATGGCAGTGCATCCCACCCTGGTGCTGCAATGAGTGCGCGTTGCAGAGGTTGACGTGTTTTCATTGCTGATTCTGCTCGTGCGGCGCGACCAAGCTCAACAATGCGTCGAGTTTGGCGAACTTGCGCTGATAATTCCTGGTTAACCATTGAGAGATCTGCTTCTGGAAAATCAGCCAAATGCACTGATTCTTTTGACATTGTTTCCACTGGGCGAATCAATTCTTGCCACACCTGTTCGGTAATGAAAGGGACCAATGGCGCCATCAGCAAGGTGAGAGTACGTAGACATTCATGCAAAGTTGCCAGTGCTGAGGGATCTCCATCCCAGAATCTGCGACGAGATCGGCGAACATACCAATTTGATAAATCATCGATAAATTCGCTGAGTGCTTTTCCTGCTCTCTGAGTATCGAAATCTGCCAAAGAGTTATCAACTTCAGAAATGAGTTCTTGTAAATCCGAGTAGATCCATAAGTCCATCAACGGTCGCTCGGAAATCAGGGGAGCGCTTGAGATATCAAAGTCAGAAGCTTTGGCATATAAAGCAAGGAAAGAGACGGTATTCCAATAAGTGAGAAGTGTCTTTCGAACCACATCATTAATTGCTTCATGCCCGACTCGTCGAGCTGCCCATGGTGATCCGGCAGCCAGCATGTACCAGCGCACTGCATCAGCTCCATGTTCGTCCATGAGAGCGATTGGTTCTAAAACATTTCCAACATGCTTGCTCATCTTTCGACCATCTTTATCAAGAATATGCCCGAGGCATAGAACTGTCTTATACGAGCTTTTATCAAACACGAGTGTGCCAATGGTCATGAGGGTGTAAAACCAACCGCGAGTTTGGTCGATAGCCTCGGCGATAAAATCAGCTGGGTATGCAGCAGCGAATTTCTCAACTGAACCCTCTTTGTGCGGATAGCCCCATTGAGCAAAAGGCATAGCCCCTGAGTCGTACCAGCAGTCAATAACTTCGTTGACTCGAATCATCGGACTCTGACATTGCGCACATGGCCACGTGATGTCATCAACAAATGGGCGGTGTGGATCTAAGGAGTTCAATTCTTGACCGGCTAATTGACCAAGTTCAGCCAAGGAACCGACACAAATGTCATGAAGATTTTCGCATCGCCAAATTGGAAGGGGAGTACCCCAGTATCGATTTCTTGAAAGTGCCCAATCGATATTGTTTGTGAGCCAATCTCCGTAGCGCCCTGTTTTAATTGTTTGAGGGTGCCAGTCTGTTTTTTCGTTTTCGCGAATCAATTCATCTTTGATGGAAGTTGTTCGGATGTACCACGATGGTTGCGCGTAATAAAGAAGAGCAGTGTGACAGCGCCAGCAATGCGGATACTGGTGTTCATATGGTTGGTGCTTGTACAAAGCCCCGCTCTTACGTAGTTCTTTAACTAAGAGCTTGTCTGCATCTTTGAAGAACAATCCACCAATGAGTTCAATCTCTGGCAAAAAGGTGCCGTTGGCTGCAATGGGATTGACTACCGGTAAACCGTAGCCACGACACACAAGTAAATCGTCGGCGCCAAAAGCGGGGGATTGGTGAACAAGGCCAGTTCCATCTTCAGTCGTTACATATGTAGCCAAAACAACAAAATGCGAATCTGGGATATCAACATAATCAAATGGGCGACGGTATGTTGTGCGTTCTAATTCGCGGCCCTGAATTTCTTCAATAACGCGAACTTCTCCGGTCAAGAATCCAACTAGCGGTTTAGCTATGACGAGGGTTTCTGCTCCGTCTTGAGTTATTTCTTCTACAACTAGATATGTGACATCGGGGTGGACTGCAATCGCGGTATTTGAAACAAGAGTCCATGGCGTTGTTGTCCAGACCAGTAACGAGGCACCGAGTTGAGCTAGATGACCAGAGGTAATGGGAAAGCGGACGTAAACAGATGGATCGGTAATGGTTTCATAACCTTGAGCCAATTCATGATCCGAAAGTCCTGTGCCACACCTAGGGCAGTACGGAGCTACGCGATGGTCTTGAACCAAAAGACCCTTCTGCCAAATCTCCTTAAGACTCCACCAGACACTTTCTACATATTCCGGGGACATCGTCCAATAAGCCTCATCGAAGTCAACCCAAAATCCCATTCGATCGGTCATTTGGGTGAAGGCACCTACATGTCGCTGTACAGATTCACGGCACTTGTCGTTAAAAGAAGCTATTCCAAATTTTTCAATGTCGCCTTTGCCAGCAAAACCTAATTCTTTTTCCACTGCAATTTCCACGGGAAGTCCATGGCAATCCCATCCAGCTTTGCGAAGGACGTATTTTCCTTTCATCGTGTGATAACGAGGGAAAACATCCTTAAAGACTCGAGCTTCAATGTGGTGGGTACCAGGGGCGCCGTTAGCGGTGGGTGGCCCCTCAAAAAAAGTCCAGGCTTGGCCACCGGCTCGAGCCTCTAGTGATTTGTGGAAGATCGAATTTTCGCGCCATAAGTGCAAAATTGCACGCTCCATGGCTGGTAAATCCACTTGCGGAGAAATCGCGCGATAGGTGCTCATCTACCGAACTCTATTCCATCGTGGCGGGAGTGGCATTTACCTCGATAAGCGCATAAGGTGCGCGCCGTGGTAAAGAAAATAGCTAAAAAAGCCCCCGCCAAAAAAGCCCCTGCAAAAAAGGCCCCGGCGAAGAAAGTCCCTGCCAAAAAGGCTCCGGCGAAGAAAGCTCCCGCCAAGAAAGCTGCAGTGAAGAAAGCACCTGCCAAAAAAGCTGCGGTCAAAAAAGCTCCAGGGAAACCATTTCCTGCCAAGGCCGCGGTAGCGGTAGCGCCTGCTCCGGTTATTGCTGCACCAGTTGTTCCAGTCGTTGCCGAAGAGCGACGTCTGGTTATGCCACCACCACCACGCCCAGTTAAGAATGGCAAGAAAGCCGCGCCACTCAAACCCATCAAGAGCGCGCCTACTCCCGTTGTAGTTTCTGAAAATGAATCTCCGTGGAGTGCAGCCGAATTAAAAACCATGAAGAGTGAATTGGCAAAAGAGCTTCTCCGTCTCAAAGCAGAATTAGTTGCTGTCGAGAATGAAATGGATGAACTCATTCACGAATCTGGTGAAGGTGCCGGCGATGACCAAGCAGATGCGGGTACAAAAACATTCGAGCGTGAACACGAAATGTCACTTGTGATTAATGCTCGAGATATGGTTTTACAGACTGAGCGTGCATTAGAGCGCATCGAAGAGAAAACTTATGGACAGTGCGAAGAATGTGGCAATGCCATCGGCAAAGCTCGTTTGCAAGTCTTTCCTCGCGCAACGTTGTGCATGGTCTGTAAAGCGAAGGAAGAACGGCGCTAATTTTGCGCGCCAAGAAATCAATCTGGAGCAGCGTATTATTTGCTGCATGGCTTGTCTGGATGGCAGATGCAGCGTCCAAGGCATGGGCGCTGACAACACTTGAAGGCAAGGCACCGCGACATATTCTCGGCGAGTTTCTTCAATTCACATTCACAAAGAACTCTGGTGCCGCTTTTAGTTTTGCAACCGGCGGAACTTTCTTTCTCACATCTTTCGCTTTAGTGGTTGTAGTAGCTATTGCATATTGGTCCCGAAAAATAACATCTCCAGCGTGGGCCATCGTTCTGGGCCTTGTACTGGGTGGCTCTTTGGGCAACCTCTCTGATCGGATATTTAGAACGGGCTCAAATCGCGGTTTCTTTCGAGGGGAAGTCATAGATTGGATTTCCCTGCCTCACTGGCCGATATTTAACCTCGCAGATTCGGCTATTGTGATTGCAGCAGTTCTTGCGACAATTCTTTCATTTCGCAATATTGCACCGATATCTCCTGCTGGTCCGATAGATCCACACGATAGTGAAAGCGAGGGCTCAAATGGCGCGTGAATTGCGAACTTTGGTTGTCCCTGAAGGTGTGGCAGGTGAAAGAGTAGACAGCGCGTTGACTCGAGTTTTGGGTCTTTCGCGAACGACTATCGTGCGCTTGCTCGATGATGGCGAAATCACATGCAACGGCTTAGTGATGTCAAAATCGGAACGAGTCACCGATGGGCAGATGCTTGAAATCTTGATGCCTGATACTGCGATTGCCCCACCGATTCCACTTACGCCACTTGCTGGCTTGAACATTGTCTATGACGATGACGCGATCGTAGTTATCGATAAGCCTGTCGGCGTAGCTGCGCATCCAAGTCCTGGTTGGACTGGCCCAACTGTCGTAGGTGCGCTTATGGCCGCCGGTTATAGCGTCTCAACAAGTGGCGCAGCTGAACGCGCAGGGATTGTTCATCGATTAGATGTTGGCACAACAGGTTTAATGATTGTTGCTAAAACCGACAGAGCATATTCAGTGCTTAAAGATGCTTTTAGAAATCGTGAAGTTGAAAAGGTCTACCACGCATTAGTTCAAGGCCATATGGATCCTTCAACTGGCACCATCGACGCCCCTATTGATCGCCATCCAAAAGAAGATTACAGGTTTGCTGTTGTTGCAGATGGAAAACCAAGCATCACGCATTATGAAGTTATTGAGTATTACCGCGGAGTTTCCCTGGTTAAAGTTGAACTCGAAACTGGGCGCACGCATCAAATTCGAGTTCATTTTTCAGCGCTGCGCCACCCACTTGTGGGCGATTTAACCTATGGAGCAGATCCAACCCTTGCTAACCGCCTCGAGATTTCCCGACCATGGTTGCATGCATTGGAATTGCGCTTTGCTCACCCAATCACTGGTGAGCCTATGGATTTGAAAGCCCCGTATCCAGCTGACCTTGTGCGCGCCTTGGCGTTGCTCGACGTATCTGTCCTTCCTTAGGTCTAGTCTCACCAGTCGTGGAATCTTTCGTTCATCTTCATACGCATACCGAGTACTCAATGCTCGACGGTGCTGCACGCGTTGGAGACTTAGTCGCTGAAGTTGCAAGACAAGAAATGCCAGCAATTGCGATGACTGACCACGGCAATGTATTTGGTGCCTTTGATTTTTATAAACAAGCGAAAAAAGCTGGCGTAAAACCAATTATCGGAATTGAAGCCTACGTTGCTCCAGAATCTCGATTTGATAAACGTCGCGTCAAGTGGGCCGATGGCGGAGAAGATGACGTCTCCGGTGGCGGCGCATATACGCACATGACGATCTTGGCAGAAAATAACGAAGGCCTTGCAAACCTCTTCAGACTTTCATCGCTAGCCTCATTGGAAGGGTATTACTACAAACCGCGTATGGATCGCGAGCTACTTTCCACCTACAGCAAAGGTTTGATTGCCACGACGGGATGTCCTGGTGGAGAAGTCCAGACTCGTTTGCGGATGGGTGCATATAAAGAGGCAGTACGTGCAGCGAGCGAACTTCGCGATATTTTTGGTCCTGAAAACTTCTTCCTGGAAATCATGGACCATGGAATAGAGATTGAATCTCGAGTTAAAGCGGACTTGCTTAAACTGGGCAAGGAATTAAACCTTCCCTTGCTTGCAACAAACGATCTGCATTACACCTTTCGCGAAGATGCAGCGGCACATGAAGTCCTCCTCTGCGTGCAATCGGGTTCTATCCTTGCCGATCCCAAGCGTTTTAAATTTGATAATGACTCGTTCTACCTCAAGACCCCTCGGGAGATGAGAGAGTTATTTAAGGAAATTCCGGAAAGTTGCGACAACACCCTTCTTATTGCAGAGCGCTGCAATGTCACTTTGCGAGAAGGCGAAAACTTGCTCCCCAAGTTTTCCGTGCCAGCTGGTGAGACAGAGGACACCTGGCTTCGCAAGGAAACCGAACGTGGGCTTGCAGAGAGAATGCACGGAACAATTCCGGATGCTCATATGCAACGCATGAACTACGAACTCGATGTAATGATCAAGATGGGATTTCCTGGCTACTTTTTAGTTGTAGCCGACTTAGTGGGGCACGCCAAGAACGAAGGCATTCGTGTAGGACCAGGACGCGGATCTGCTGCTGGTTCTCTAGTTTCTTATGCATTGGGAATTACTGCACTTGATCCCATCGAACACGGTTTATTGTTTGAGCGCTTTCTTAATCCTGAACGTATCTCTATGCCCGATATCGATTTGGACTTCGACGAGCGCAGGCGCAGCGAAATGATTCGGTACGCCACCCAAAAATACGGCGAGGACAGAGTTGCGCAGATCATTACCTACGGAACGATCAAGTCCAAGCAATCCATCAAGGATTCGACTCGCGTTCTTGGGTACCCGTATGCGATTGGTGACAAGCTAACTAAAGCTTTGCCGCCAGCCATCATGGGTAAAGATATTTCTCTATCTGGTGTTTTTGACCCAAAGAATGATCGATATGTGGAAGCAAGCGAATTCAGAGAGTTATATGAGTCAGATCCGGATTCAAAGCGAGTAGTTGACACCGCACGAGGAATTGAAGGACTCAAGCGCCAATGGGGAGTGCACGCAGCAGGTGTAATCCTTTCAGCTGAACCTTTGCTGGATGTTATTCCAATTCATAGACGCGAAGCTGATGGCGCGATCATTACTCAATTCGATATGGGTGCATGTGAAGCAACAGGCTTGCTCAAGATGGACTTTCTTGGATTGCGAAATCTTTCTGTACTCGATGATTGCCTGCTCAATATTAAAGCTAACCAAGGTATCGATGTCGTTTTAGAGACTCTCACCTTGGATGATAAGAAAACTTTTGAGCTCTTAGCTCGCGGTGACACACTTGGTGTATTCCAACTCGACGGTGGACCAATGCGTGCGCTATTGCGTTCGATGGTGCCAGATTCATTTGCAGATATCTCTGCAGTTATCGCTTTATATCGGCCTGGTCCTATGGGCGAAAACGCTCACAATAACTATGCCGATCGAAAGAATGGGCGAAAGCCTGTCGAGCCGATTCATTTTGAACTCTCGGAACCACTTCAAGAAATTCTCGGTGATACCTATGGCTTAATTGTTTATCAAGAACAGGTAATGGCTATCGCTCAAAAAGTTGCCGGATTCTCATTGGGTCGAGCCGACTTACTCCGCAAAGCAATGGGTAAGAAAGACCGACTTATTCTGGATAAAGAGTATGTTCACTTTGAAGCGGGAATGAAATCCAATGGATTTGGCGGTAACGCTATAGCCGAACTTTGGAAGACTCTTATTCCCTTTTCTGATTACGCATTTAACCGCGCGCACAGTGCTGGATACGGCGTTGTCTCGTACTGGACCGCTTATTTGAAAGCCAATTACCCGACCGAATATATGGCTGCGCTACTTACAAGTGTTCGTGATGATAAAGATAAGTCTGCTCTGTATTTAAGTGAATGTCGACGAATGGGAATTAAAGTTCTGCCACCTGATGTCAATGAGTCCGATGCCGAATACACCCCACGTGGCGTTGATATTCGATTTGGTCTTGCAGCTATTCGCAACGTCGGCGAAGGTGTCGTGGCATCTATAAAAAATTCTCGGACAACGCGCGGTCGTTTTACCTCCTTTGGGGATTTTTTGACGAAAGTGGACGTTCAGGTGTGCAACAAGAAGACAATTGAATCGCTCATCAAAGCAGGTGCATTCGATTCCTTTGAGGTACCTCGTCGGGGACTCATGGCTGTACATCTTGAGGCGCTGGATTCAGTGATGGAAGCAAAACGCGCCGAAGCAATCGGACAGTTTGATTTATTTGGGGGAGCGACAATTTCACAGGCCTCTGGATTGGATCTCGATATTCCAGCCGGTGAATGGGATAAACCTTTGCTGCTTAGCTATGAGCGTGAAATGTTGGGGCTATATGTCTCAGATCATCCGCTACTTGGTATCGAACATGTTCTTCGATCAGCCACTGATATGTCAATCAGCCAACTTCTCGATGACTCTGCCGCGCAAGATCAGATGGTCACGATTGGCGGTTTGATAACTGGCATTCAGCGCAAGGTCACACGTCAAGGTGCTTCCTGGGCAATCGTCACGATTGAAGACTTAGAAGGTTCTATTGAGGCGCTTTTCTTCTCTAAGACCTATACGCAATATGCCCTAACGCTTACTGAGGATCGTGTTGTTGTTATACGTGGCCGTGCCGATCGCAGAGATGACCTGTTGCGATTCACTGCTTTGGAAATGAGTATTCCTGATGTGTCACTGGCACCAACTGGGCCCCTTGCAATCGCGATGCCAATTGCGCAATGTACGCCACCGATTATTGAACGACTTAAAGAAATTTTCAGAACGCACCCCGGAAATAGAGAAGTTCATCTCCATTTAGATGATTCGGGTAAAACAGTGGTCATGAAATTGGGTTCACGAGTAACGGCCTCACCAAGTTTAAGCGCCGACCTTAAATCAATTCTTGGCCCAGATTGCTTGGTCTGAGCTAAATACCGCCCCGTGCACGCATGAGAGTGCCTTAGACTTGCCACACCAAGAGATTCCAGGGACACCAGGAAAGGTGAGGCGATGATTAGAACTGTCGACCTTCGCGGTTTATCCCTGAATAAGTCTGAGTACGCTGCCGCGTTGCCGCGTGCCTCGTTAGATGTATCTACGGCAATGGCAACAATTGCGCCACTTTTGCATCGGGTTCAACATGGAAATGAATCGGATTTGAAAGCACTTGCACAGGAATTTGACGGTGTAGAGCCACCGACAATTCGAGTGCCAATGGAGATTATTCAACAGTCATTGAAGGAATTAGATCCTGCAATTCGAGTCGCTCTTGAGATTGCCATTGATCGAGTACGGCGCGTGCATGGGGACCAAGTGCGCAATGAATCAACCACGACAGTTGTCGATGGTGCGACGGTAACTGAGAGATGGATTCCCGTTGATCGAGTGGGCTTATATGTGCCTGGCGGCCGCGCAGTTTATCCAAGTAGTGTGATTATGAATGTTGTACCAGCTCAAATTGCCAAGGTGCCAAGCATTGCAGTTGCTTCGCCGCCGCAAAAAGATTTTGGCGGATACCCTCATCCAACAATATTGGCTACATGTGCTTTGCTGGGAGTGACTGAAGTTTATGCAGTTGGTGGTGCGCAAGCCATTGCCCTATTTGCCTATGGCATGAAAGAGGTCTGCGAAAAAGCAGATATGGTCACGGGTCCTGGAAATATTTACGTGGCTGCTGCAAAACGCGCTTTGCGCGGAGTAATCGGAATCGATTCCGAAGCCGGACCGACAGAGATTGCCATTCTTGCTGATGAGACCGCGGTTGCTAGCGATGTTGCTGCCGACATGATTAGTCAGGCTGAGCATGACACCATCGCTGCGGCAATTCTTGTTACAACTTCAGAGGAACTTGCTCGAAAGGTGACATTAGATTTGCGAACTCGAGTCCCAAAAACAAAGCATTCGGAAAGAATCCACGAAGCGCTTTCTGGGATTCAATCGGCAATTGTTCTCGTTGATTCAATCGATCAAGGCTTGGATGTAGTTAATGCCTATGCGGCTGAGCACTTAGAAATCCACACGCAGAAAGCTCGAGAAGTAGCACAGAGGATTCGAAATGCTGGCGCAGTCTTTATTGGTCGCTTCTCTCCTGTATCCCTAGGAGATTACGCCGCAGGCTCTAATCACGTTCTGCCTACAGGTGGATGCGCTTGTCACTCCAGTGGACTTTCTGTCGCTTCATTTCTCAAGGGTTTACATTTCATAGAATATTCAGAGTCAGCATTTCTTGAGATTGCATCCACTGTGATAACTCTGGCTAATTCTGAAGATTTACCAGCTCATGGTGAAGCCATGACGGCGCGCA
>WLMD01000043.1 GCA_009700405.1 Actinomycetota bacterium
TACAAGCAGAGCCAGTTGATGCTGCAATACCTTGACCGTCAAAGAGCAATAGCAATGTGTCACTTTCTGTCCCAGGAAAAGTTGCGTTCACTATCCCAGGGAGAAGTTCGCCGGAGCCGTTGATGTAAGCATCGGGAATAACACGGACTATCCCGGCAGCTAATTCTTCGCGCAATTGCTTTACTTGGGCGCTCGGATAATCTGCGCGCGCCGCTGCTGCGAATCCAACAATTGCCGGGGCGTTAAGGGTTCCACTTCGAATTTCGCGCTCTTGTCCGCCGCCATGCAATAGCGCAGGAATTTCAAGCCCGCGCTTGAGGACGAGTATTCCGATACCGAGGGGTCCACCAATTTTATGTGCACTGAGCGAAAGGGCCGTAAGTTGAAGATCTGAAAAAGATAATGGAACTTTCTTAAAGCTTTGCACGCCATCACAATGCACCGGTATGGAATGCGCATTAGCTACTGCAACAACCTCAGCAATCGGTTGCACCACTCCAGTTTCGTTATTGGAGTGCATTACAGAAATCACTGCAATTTCATCAGCACGCCTCGAAATCAGCTCCTCCAATTTGGAGATATCAAGAACGCCCTCATTGGTGGTGCCAATTAATATGACTTCGGCACCTTCGTGATCCACTAACCATTGAGCCGGATCCAAAATCGCATGATGTTCAATTGCAGAAATTACTACAACATTTCTGCCAACACTCCTGCCTTTCCAATACAACCCTTTAAGCGCAGTGTTATTGGCCTCTGTTCCTGATGCAGTGAAAATAATTTCGCTGGGCGCACAACCAATTTCCGCAGCCAGAGATTCACGCGATTGCTCAATGACTTTCCGTGAAGCACGCCCTGGAGTATGAAGACTCGATGGATTTCCGAGTGCAACCATTTGAGCGCTCATTGCTGCAATTGCGTCCTCAATCATTGGCGTAGTCGCCGCATGATCTAGGTAAATGGACATGTGCCCAAGTCTAGGACTTACGAGCGCGCACGCCTTCCGTGGCTTTAGGCAACACAGCGAAGAGGTCTCCGACTACGCCAAAATCAGCGATTTCGAAGATAGGCGCATCTGGGTCTTTATTCACGGCGATGATCAACTTGCTGGTCTGCATTCCCGCACGATGTTGAATCGCCCCGGAAATTCCACAAGCCACGTAGAGCTGAGGGCTTACCGTTTTTCCGGTTTGTCCGACCTGATGAGAATGCGGATACCAACCAGCATCTGTTGCTGCACGTGAGGCACCTACCGCTGCTCCCAATGAATCTGCGAACGCTTCAACAACTGCAAAATCTCCGTTGGTACCGCGACCGCCCGAGACAATGACCTGCGCCTCGGTAAGTTCGGGACGGCCACCCTTAACGAAAGGCGCGCTAGATAGAACTTCAGCCAATTGCGCACTTGAACTTATTTCAACAGTTGCATTGCTAATTGTTGGTGTTGACGGTGCAACATCTGGCGTAATGGAGTTTGGTCGAATCGTAATAACCGCGCACCCGTGACTCACACGAGAGTGAACCGTAGTAGAACCGCCGAAAACTAATTGTGTAGCAGTGAGATCGGCCGCTACATCTACAGCATCGGTGATGATTCCTGATTCAATCTGAACCGCTACGCGTGCTGCAACTTCTTTAGCAAAGGCGCTCGATGCGACGAGAAATGCATCTGCTTTGCGGCTTGTAATTAATTGTGCGATGGCATCTGCGGCTGCAGGAACCGAATACTTTGCAAAGGCATCACTTTCGATAACGACAACTTCTGCAATAGGTCCAGTAGTTACTAATGCAGCGAGCGCGCCACCTTTACCTGGAGCTGCAAGTACCACTGCGGTGACAGAGCCAATGCGAGCGCCAGCGGTTGCAAGTTCAGCTACCGTCTTTGCTACTTGGTCTGCGGAAAATTCAGCAAGTATTAGTACCTGGCTCATACAAATTTCTTCTCTGTTAGATAGTTAAGGAGTGCTTCGCTCCCGGCACCTTCATCGACTACTTTAATTCCAGCTGCTTTTGCAGGACGAGGTGTTGCATCAATTACCGCACTCCAAGGGCTTTGTGCATCCAGACCAATTGCAGAGAGTGCATACACCTCCATCGGCTTCTTCTTAGCAGCCATAATTCCTTTGAATGATGGATAACGCGGTTCATTTATTTTTTCAATCACGCTAATTACGCAAGGAAATTGAGCCTTCATGGTGTCAATGCCCGCTTCAGTTTCGCGAGTTGCAGTCACTGATGAGGTATCGGGAGTTACTGAAACTGATCCGGCAAAAGTTAACTGAGCCCACCCAAGTCGCTGAGCCAGCATTGCAGGCACAACACTCATTCGGGCATCGGTTGATTCGGTTCCGCATAAAACAAGGTCAAATTTCTGTTGAGCGATTACCGCTGCCAAGACTTTAGATGTACCTAGTGCATCGCTTCCAATAAGGGCATCATCAGTAATGATGATTGCGCTATCAGCGCCCATGGATAGCCCTTTACGTACTGCATCTGTTGCGCGTGCAGGTCCCATAGAAATCAAAGTAATCGTGTGCGCTCCGCCTTCGCCATTGCCCCCATGTGCCTCGACAATGCGCAGCGCTTCCTCAACTGCATATTCATCGAGATCATTGAGTACGGCATCGACTCCCTCGCGATCGAGAAAGCCATTAATCATTTTCTTCTCTGCCCAGGAATCGGGCACTTGCTTCACGCAGACAGCAATCTTCATGGTCCGATGTTACTGGGTGGTAGGTGAAGCGACAATTTCAAGACTTTCACGGCAAGATAGCTCCTATGCAATCGGCTGACTCGCGCTATCTCGGCGCCCACCTCACGGCAGAGGGATGCAACTTTGCTCTCTGGTCAGAGGCGGCAGATGCGGTGGAGTTATGCCTATTTAATGAGGTTAATGGCCACTTGCTAGAAACACGTTTTGCGCTTGCTCACCGCTCAGGTCCAATCTGGCATGGGTACCTGGCTGGGGTTCGCGCTGGGCAACGCTATGGCTTTCGAGTCTATGGACCATGGAAACCAGAACACGGTCAACGTTTCAATGCCGCAAAACTTTTACTTGATCCTTATGCCCATCAACTAGATGGCGACCTTCAGTATGTCCCAGAAATTTATGGGCACGTAAGTTCTGACGCACTCGGTACTGGCGACATCACTATTCGCGATTCCAGGGATAGCGCAGGGAAGATCCCATACTCGGTTGTAACCAATCATCATCCCCGCTCTATTCATCGGCTGAACACTCCGTGGGCAAAGACAGTTATTTACGAAGCTCACGTTCAAGGTTTCACCTCAATGAATCACGAAATTGATGAATCAGAACGCGGCACCTACAAAGGACTCGGTCATCCCAGCACAATCGCGCATCTCAAAAAGATGGGCATTACGGCTCTAGAACTTCTGCCTATACATTTTTCAATCACCGAGCCAGCAATTCACCAAAGAGGTCTTCGTAATTACTGGGGCTACAACCCCATCGCATTTAGCGCGCCTCATAACGCTTATGCAGCAACAAACGACCCTATTGCAGAACTGCAGTGGTCGATAGATCAATTACACACTGCGGGAATTGAAGTGATTTTGGATGTTGTTTATAACCATACCGGCGAAGGCGGCGTAGGCGGCCCAACGCTTTCTTTTCGTGGGATTGATAATAAAGGTTGGTATAGACATCAAAGTGATGATGAATACATTGATGTCACTGGTTGTGGCAACACTGTTGATTCTGGCCACCCACATGCAGTTCGTCATATTCTTGATTCACTTCGATGGTGGAGTGATGTTATTGGAGTTGACGGATTCCGCTTTGATTTAGCAACTGCCTTGTACCGAAATAACTCTGCCTCTGACTCATCCCTCTTTAGCGCAATCGCAGCGGACCCAACTTTGCGCAATCTCAAATTGATTGCCGAACCTTGGGACGTCACTCGCTACAGTTTGGGCGATTTTGATTTTCCATGGCGAGAATGGAATGACCACTATCGAGATTCTGTGCGCCAATTTTGGCTTGGTGATTTACAGCGTGGTTATGGCGAAGGTGTTGCTGATATTGCATCAGGAATTAGTGGCTCAAGTGACATCTTTTACTACCGCGGTCCCACTGCATCCATTAACTTCATTACCGCTCACGATGGTTTCACACTTAACGATCTTGTCAGTTATGAAGAAAAACATAATGAACAAAACCTTGAAAATAACCAGGATGGTGGATCCTCAAATCGTTCATGGAATGTAGGTGTCGAGGGCCCGACAGACGATGAAGGCATAGCAACTATTCGACACTGGCTACAGAAATCCATGTTGACAACTCTTGCACTCTCATCAGGTGTGCCCATGTTCTCTATGGGTGATGAAATAAGCCGTACACAGCGGGGCTCAAATAACGCCTACTCATTGCCTGATAGCAACACTTTTGGAAGCGGCTGGGCCCTTAATTGGAATCTCAGCGCACAAGAGCAAGACATGCTCGATTCTGTATCGGCACTAGTAAGTATTCGCAGCACATATTTAGCTGATGTCACATCCGAATTCTTTACTGGTGCAATTGATCTTGGAACGCAGCGAAAAGACATTGCCTGGTTTAGTTTGGGTGGCCGCGAAATGACTGACACTCATTGGAGTGATGGAGACAAGAGAAGTATTACGGTCTTCTTCGAAGCAGAATCAAATCGCGGTTTACTTTTACTTTTGAATTCTTCGAGATCTGAAACGGTCTTCACTCTTCCGGATGAAAAATGGGGAGAAACATTTCGCTGCATATTTGATGCCTCGCACGAAAGTGCATCATATGAACCAGTAATTGCATCTCCCTCAGCAAAAGTAAGGGTTGCACCACATAGCGCTCAAGTTTGGTTGCTTTCTCGCTGATACTCGTGAGTAAGGCCCACATGGGCTTAAAATCTGCCAGTGCTCGCAATTGTTGCTCCAGGTCAAGGTTCGCAAACTCCTGGCTTTCTCAATCCCTGGTTAGAAGACTCTGCGCTTAAAGATGCCCTTGCTTCGTATTCTGAAGTAATTGGTCTCAATCTTGGACACTTAGGCACCGAATCTGGCCCAGATGAAATTCGCGATACCGCCAATGCGCAACCACTCATTGTTGCTGCTGGATTATTAGGGATGAAAGCTCTGGGAGTTAGCGCGCGATTAGATGTCACCACTGGTCACTCTGTTGGCGAATTAACTGCAGCATCAATCGCCGGCGTGATGAGTAATCTAGATGCGATGAAACTTGTTCGCGAACGCGGGCTTGCCATGGCAGTAGCTGCGGCTCATTCAACAACTGGCATGTCAGCTGTCCTTGGTGGAGATCGCGATGAAATCCTTACCCTTATCGCACGCCTTGGATTAGTTGCAGCAAATGACAATGGCTCCGGTCAAATTGTCGCCGCGGGAGATTTGGTGGCACTAACCGCACTTGCTGATTCCATTCCATCGAACGCACGCGTGCGTGCACTGGCGGTTTCAGGTGCGTTTCACACTCACTTTATGGCCCCTGCGGTCGGCCACTTAAGTGAATTTGCCGCAGGAATTAAAGTCTCAGATCCTGCGATTACGATTATTTCTAATAAAGATGGAGCAAATGTCACCGACGGTCGAGAAGTAATGGATCGCATTGTTGCTCAAATTGCCAACCCCGTTCGATGGGATTTATGCATGGCAACAATGATCTCCCATGGCGTAACCGCTGTTTTGGAATTGCCACCAGCTGGCACTCTCGTTGGATTAATTAAGCGCTCAATGCCGGGAGTTGAAACACTGGCACTGAAATCACCAGATGATTTAGATGCGGCGAGAGATCTCATTGCACGTCATGCAGGACCTACAGCAAAGGCAACGCCATGATTCACGTACGCAAAGGCAGTGACAGCCAAATCATGAGCGTCGGCGGATATCAACCCTCGCGCGTTGTTCCTAACTCGGAAATTGTCGAACGCATTGATTCCACAGATGAATGGATTAGACAGCGCACTGGGATTGAAGAGCGCCGCTTTGCAGCACCGGATGAAAGTGTTCTGGATATGGCAGAAGCTGCTTGTCGCCAGGCTCTAGAGCGCGCCAACATTTCGATGGAAGATATTGACACGGTCATTCTTGCATCCATTACTTATCCGTTTCAGGCACCCAGTGCGGCAACAGCTCTGATTGTGCGCTTGGGAAATCCAAAGGCTGCTGCCTTCGATATCAATGCCGCGTGTGCTGGATTTTGCTACGGACTTGGTATGGCTAGTGACTTCATTAGAAGTGGAACATCCAAACACGTCCTAGTCGTCGGAGTAGAAAAACTTACAGATTTCATTGATCCAGAGGATCGCGCTACCGCATTTATTTTTGCTGATGGTGCAGGAGCAGTTGTAGTCGGACCTTCGGATCATCCTGGAATAGGACCCACAGTGTGGGGATCCGATGCTGATTCACGCGATGCCATCCTTATGAATCCATCATGGAATGAATTTAGAAATGGCGCGACAAACGTTGCATGGCCTGTGATTTCACAACAAGGTCAAGTTGTTTTCCGTTGGGCCGTGTACTCCATGGCAAAAGCTGGGCTCCGTGCCGTTGAAGCAGCAGGAATGACTGTGGATCAGCTCGATGCCTTCATCCCCCATCAAGCCAATGTGCGGATCATCGAAACGATGGCCAAGGAAATGAAATTGCCAGAAAAAGTAATCATTGCCCAAGATATTCGCACTTCAGGCAATACATCCGCCGCATCGGTACCCCTGGCAATGGCGGCTTTACTAGAAGATCACCCAGAATTGCATGGCGGATTAGCGCTACTGATCGGTTATGGCGCAGGATTGGTCTATGCAGGTCAGGTAGTTCAACTACCACCGTTACCAAAAAAGAATCACTAACTAAAACAAACCACTAAGGAAGGCACTATCGCTATGGCACTTTCACAAGCAGACGTTCTCGCAGGAATTAAAGAGATCGTAGAAGAAGTTGCAGGAATCCCTGCTGCTTCTATCGAAATGGACAAGAACTTCACTGACGACCTTGATGTTGACTCATTGAGCATGGTCGAAGTTGTTGTTGCTGCAGAAGAGCGCTTCGGCGTGAAGATTCCTGACGATCAGGTTTCAGAGTTGGTCACTGTTGGCGACGCTGTTAATTTCATCGTCAAGGCATCTGCTTAACCAAGGAGAGCAACAAATGTCACGTCGTCGCGTCGTAGTTACTGGATTAGGTGCAACCACTCCCCTGGGTGGAGATGTCGCAACTTCTTGGTCAGCGCTCCTTGCTGGCAAAAGCGGTGTGCGCACTCTTACCGATGAGTGGGCATCAACGATTCCAGTAACTATTGCGGGTCGCATAGCAGTGGAACCAAGCGAGGCAATGGAACGCGTTGAAATGCGTCGATTGGATCGATCCGAACAATTCGCGCTCATTGCAGCTCGAGAAGCCTGGAAAGATGCAGGTTCGCCAGATGTTGATCTAGAACGTTTGGGAGTTGTGATTGCATCAGGGATTGGCGGAGTAACAACGCTCCTTGATCAATATGACATCTTGAAAAACAAGGGCGCACGTTTTGTTAGCCCACATACCGTTCCGATGTTGATGCCTAACGGACCAGCAGCAAATGTTGGTCTTGAACTCAAAGCAAAGGCAGGCGTCCATACACCAGTAAGTGCCTGTGCATCCGGCGCTGAAGCAATTGGTTATGCCATGGAAATGATTCGCTTTGATCGTGCGGACATCATTGTTACCGGCGGAGTCGAAGCAGCAGTGCACGCGCTACCTATGGCTGCCTTCGCTGCGATGAAAGCACTCTCTACTCGCAATGACGACCCAACTCGCGCATCACGCCCTTATGACATCGATCGTGATGGTTTTGTCTTGGGTGAAGGTGGCGGCATCTTGGTACTTGAAGAGTATGAACATGCAAAAGCTCGTGGTGCAACTATTTATGCTGAACTTGCTGGGCAAGGTTTAACTTCAGATGGCTATCACATTGCTGCGCCAGATCCTGATGGCAGTGGCGTACAACGCGCAATCGCATTCGCACTTCGCGATTCCGGTTTAACCACCCGTGACATTGTGCACTTGAATGCACATGCAACTTCTACACCTGTCGGCGATGTTGCTGAAGCAAATGCATTGCGTCTGGCACTTGGCAAAGATGCTGATCATGTTTCGGTATCGGCCACTAAATCCAGCACTGGTCACCTTCTAGGTGGAGCCGGTGCTATTGAATCCGTATTTATCGTTAAAGCTTTGCAAGATCGTTTAGCGCCACCAACAATCAATATTGAAAACTTGGATCCAGCAGTGACAATTGATGTTGTTCGCGATAAGCCCCGCGCGCTACCTGCCGGCGATATCGCAGCGCTCAATGACTCCTTTGGTTTTGGCGGACACAACGTTGTATTGGCTTTCCGAACTCTGTAATTCATGACCACCCCTGAGATTGATCCTCGCGATCCACAACTTCGTTTGGCGCGCCTTCTAGATCCAGGAACCGTTCAACTAATTTCTCCCGTAGATAAATCCGGGATGCTGGCAGCAACTGGTCTCATCAAAGGAAATCGTGTTGTTGTCTTTGCATCAGATGCGACATTTCAAGGCGGCGCACTTGGAGTTGATGGCGCACAAGTAATTCTCACCGCTTACCGTGAAGCAATGGCAACACAGTTACCGATAATTGGTATTTGGCACTCGGGTGGTGCCCGCTTGCGCGATGGCGTTTCATCTTTGCATGCATTTGGCGAAGTGTTCCAGGCGATGATTACGGCCAGTGGAAAGATTCCGCAACTCTCACTCGTACTTGGACCTACTGCAGGTGGTGGTGCATATGGACCTGCACTGACCGATGTCGTAGTTCTTGCACCAGAGGGTCGGATATTTGTTACTGGACCTGATGTTGTGAAAAGTGTTACTGGTGAAAAAATCGATATTGCAACACTTGGCGGGCCAGATGCACATCGTAAGAACAGTGGCGTGGCACATGTAATTGCACATACCGAGCAAGAAGCATTTGATGAGATCCGCGATGTCACTGCGCTCTTTGCCAATCAAGGACATATGGCTACCGATCTTGCGGACTTCGATTTCGCTGCACTCGTTCCACCACCGACTAAGCGGGCATATGAAGTTCACCCGCTCGTCCATGCGATCTTAGATAAAGATGGAGAAGTTCTAGAACTCCACCCTCACTGGGCAGAGAACATGCTTATCGCAATTGGCAGACTGGGTGGGCGCACCGTAGGTGTCATTGCCAATAATCCACAACACTTAGGTGGCGTTCTTGATTCATCAGCTGCTGAAAAAGCTGCACGCTTTGTCCGCACGTGCGATGCCTTTGGTATTCCACTTGTAGTCATTGCTGACGTTCCAGGTTTCCTACCGGGCGCTGGACAAGAGTGGGAAGGCGCAGTGCGCCGCGGCGCAAAATTGCTTCATGCATTTGGTGAATCCGTGGTCCCTCGCGTCACCCTTGTTACACGGCGTGCATACGGTGGAGCCTACGTAGCGATGAATTCAAAATCTTTAGGCGCCACTCGTGTATTTGCTTGGCCCACTGCTGAAGTTTCGGTGATGGGAGCGGTCGCAGCGGTACGCGTATTACATCGTCGATTACTTGCCGATATGCCAGAGGGTCAGCGCGAAAGCATGGAACTTGAATTGGCAGCCGAGCACGACAAGATTTCTGGTGGCGTAGAACGAGCAATCGAAATCGGCGCAGTGGATGAAATTATCGACCCACAGAAAACTAGATCAGCCCTTGCTCAAGCAATTGCTAGTGCACCATATCGCCGTGGAAACCACGGCAATATTCCTCTTTAATACGGATTTAATACCGACTAATTAGTTTTGAAGGTAACAGAGACGGTGCACGTTACAGTTTTTTCGATTGTGCTGGTGTCATAAGCGCCACCGGCTTCATTCATTGTTGAATCAGGTGTTGTGACTTGGAAAGGCCCTGTCGTAACGCTGACAACTGCGCCAATGGTTCCATTGACTGCTTTGGTGAGCGCTATCGCGCGGATTTGCGCATCTTTCATCGCTTCTTCAAGAAGCTGTGGACGCAATTTTGGAAGCGTTGAAACATAATATTGAGGACCGCCAGTATTGACGTTAACGCCTGTTTGCAAAAGTGCGCCGATTCCTTGGCTTAACTTGGAAAGCATTTGAACATCTGTGCTCCGCACTGTTACATCACGCGATGCGTTATGGGACAAGATGCGACCTGTTGCATTTCCATTAATGTATTCAGGATTGGCATAAGTAGATACTGCGCCAAGTGTGAATGCATCTGCAGGAACGCCACCAGCGATCAAATATGCTTTCAGTGCATCAACATCAGAGCCGACCTTGGAAATTGCAGCTGCGACTTTAGGCGTTGAGGCCTGCACGTTCAGAACCCAAACAGCATTGTCTGCAGTGGCTGAAACTTTTGCAGATCCAGTGACCGTGATTCCGTTTGCGCTTCGTGCTGCAAAACCAGTGCCAACTTTCATGAGTCCGCCGGCAAGGGCAAGTGAAACAATGACAGACGAGATGATGATTGTGACGGCTTTGCGTCGTTCAATAGTAATAATCGGGCTTTCATTAAGTTGGCTCATGTAATTAATTCTACCTCTACAGTCTCTAAATTAGATTGCTTGCGATTGTGACATTCCGTTCAAATCGCCACGACGAAATTGTTCGAGTTCTAAATCCCAGGCAGTTCCCATAGCGTTCGCAAGAGCCTGCCTCAAAGAATCTTCATCGTGGTCCATCGCACCCAACAACTGGTGTTCAGTAACCAGGACACTTCCCGCGCCATCAATGAGTGCGCGATGAATACCTAGCTCTGGTGTAAAACGATACAAAACGTTCTCCGTTACAGATTCTTCCCGGATTTCAAAACGCAGGTAATGCCATCCGCGCAAGGCACTTGCTAATTCGGCTCCAGCGCCCAATCGATCGCGCCATTCAACAGTCGTCTTATGGGTCCCGGCAACTAATGGTTGTGGCTCCCAGTTGATAACAATCGCCTTGCCTAAGAGATTTTGGATTGCCCATTCAACATGTTTGGTCAGCGCAGCCGGGGCTGAATGAATGACGAGATAACCCTTAGATAGGGTCACGTTGGATCCCATAGTAGAAATGGTAGATCTGCCCGTGGGTTTAGGCGTGTTAATACGGTCCATGGTGCTCCTCATTAAGGTCGTTTCGCGTTGGTTTGACCTTCCCCGGTCCACCACTGCGCTCTTTTACCCTCAGGAGCCGTTCAATACAGAGCTATTTTTACCGTATTTGACCCAGATGCGCCAGTAAATACCTTTAGGCAATCCGGGTGTGACCTAGTACTCTTTTCCCTAGTCGGACGCTTAATCAGTACCCGTTTCATGGCCTAAAGCTTTGCTCGGTATCGCTGGCGCAAGAGGATGACTGGTGAACGAGGATTTCTCATTCACCCCACATATCGAAGGAAAAGTAAAAACATGGCAACAGGCA
>WLMD01000044.1 GCA_009700405.1 Actinomycetota bacterium
AGTTGCTATCGCTCAAGGTTTGGTTGATAAAGGAGACGCAGAGGCAAGTTTGATTTATGGATCTACAAAGCGCGCCATAGGTAGATGGATTCGTCGTGAATGTATCAAGCAAGAATGGGCTGGTGCAGGCATTCCCCTTAATGCAGTGGGCCCGGGAATCGTAGAAACACCCATGGTTGCCGACATGATTGCAACCGCAGAAGCTCGTGCGGCCATCGATGCGATGGTTCCTATGCCTTTAAACCATTACTTAAAGGCGCGACAAGTTGCTTATTTGTTGGTCTGGTTGGCTTCTGAAGAAAACACCCACACAACCGGGCAAACGATTTACATCGATGGCGGATCTGATGCTGCATTGCGCGGAGACAATATCTGGGCGTAAATGAATCCGTTTCCGCTTGTAACTAGCTCGGATTGGCTCATGGAATCTACTAAGTAACATAGAATTTCACGCACTGCACTAATAAGCGAAGGCGTGGATTGTGAAGCTGACTGAAGTTCTTAATCAGAGATATATGAAGAGGCTCTATGCCTCTCGCTTTATCTCCAACTTCGGTAACGGATTAGCGCCGATTGCCTTGGCGTTTGGAATCTTAAAACTCCCAGACGGCAATGCGACACAGCTTGGATTGGTGCTTGGTTCAAGCTCAGTGACTTTGCTCTTGATGTTTCCATTTGGTGGGGTAATCGCCGATAGATACGGACGCGCGCGATTGGTAGGCGCCTCTGACATAGTCGCGGGATCACTTTTTACCGTGCAGGCTATTTTGTTCTTTACTGGGAATGCCCCGATTCCTGTGCTCATGATAATCAACGCCCTCTTTGGGATTACGTGGGGAATATGGTGGCCAGCATTTTCGGGGATTCTCCCAGCGCTACTTCCCGATGAATCATTGCAACGCGGAAATGCTTTTAACCAACTCTTCTCAAATGTTGCGATGGTCCTTGGTGCTGCAACTGGTGGCATCTTGGTTACCAATTTCGGAAGCGCATTCGCACTTCTCATTGATGCGTTCAGTTTTATCGTCGCAGGAGTTCTTGTCTTTTCCTTTCGCCACATGACACCTGCCATGGAGTCCGTCGAAAACACAATGCTTCACGACATTAAAGCTGGCTGGAAAGTCTTCATTTCTTTTCACTGGATCGTTGCAATTGTCGCGGCTTTCTCATTCATTGTGATGGTTTGGGCTGGAGCAGAAAGCGTTCTGGGGCCAATGATTGCGCTAAAGAAATTCCATGGTGCAAGTTCATGGTCAATAGTTTTAACATGCGAATCAATTGGATTCATTGTGGGGTCCTTGGTTGCACTAAAAGTTCATCCAGAAAGACCAATGCTCTTTCTCATGTTGGCTACTTCTCCCCTAATTTTCTACGTCTCATCTATGGCATTTTCGCCCTCGATTTGGATCATCGCCGGTGCCGCTTTCTTGTGCGGAATATCCGTAGACCTTTGGGGATCCATCTGGAACACAGCACTTCAACAACGCGTTCCTAGAGAATCCTTGTCACGAGTATCTGCTTATGACGGAATGGGTTCAATGCTCTTTCGCCCAATTGGACTAGCAATAGCCGGTCCGCTCTCGCTATGGATTGGCGTTGATAAAACTCTTTATTTCGGAGCAGGGCTTGTTGCAATAGCAATTGCGCTAACACTATTTGTGCCAGAAGTGCGTAATCTAAGGCGCTTTGAGGAAACCGTTTAATTAATCTTTTAGATAAGGATGAGTTCTTTACCTTTTGATACCGCGGTATTTCTGCCATCCACTTGTAGTTTTCTGTAAACGCTCTTCAAATGAGTTTTCATGGTGTTGTGCGAAATATGAAGATTCTTCGAAATTTCAAAAATAGTTAGACCAGTCGCAAGGTTGCGCAAAATCTCGAGTTCTCGCTTGGTGAGTGGAGTCTCTATCTGCCCTGAGTTCTCTAGTGCTCGCTTGATTCGGATTCGTGCTTCAGCAGCTAAATCCTCAATATAAATCGTATGGGTTTCAGTTGCCAGCGATAATAGAAGGTTGAGGAACTGAGGGCTGCGAGAGAGGAAAATTTCTCGGTAGCCATTCTCCATACCTAGGGCAAGAGCTTTACGTAAATGCTCTAAAGCAATTGGTGGATTTTGAAGGCTAGATTCGCCAAGTGCAACTTCTGCCAAAATTTGAGATCTGACCGTTGGCATATTTAGTGAGGCTGAAAGTGCAAACTGTTTTTCTGCCTCGGCACCTTTACTCTGGATTATTCGTGCAAATGCAGATGTAGATGAAGGCGTTACTTCGACACGTGCCAATAATTCGTTCACACGAGTTACATCATTCATGCTCATGCGGATCATGATTTCGTGGCGATCTATAATCTGAAATGCGTCCGCCCCAACATTTGCTTCAAGTAAAAGCGAGCGTGCCGTGCGCAAATCTGAAAGCCCTTCAGGTGTATTTTGCATTTGGTGTTTGATGTACGCGCGCTTGGCCAAAAGTGCTCCAACCCATGGCCACACTTGAAATGCAATAGCAGCATTAAGTGGTTCTTGTAGTACAGAAATTGCCTCACTGGTTCTACCCTGTTCGCGCAACACCTCTGCCAATACGTAAGCTGCTTCATATGGACCACAAATGCCATCTAGTTCGGGCATGAGATCCATTTCGAGGAGAGTCTTGTATCCTGCAATTTTGCAATTTCCTCTAGATAATTCGGCCAACAAACCAACAGGTCGCAATTGAAGATACGGAGTGAGTTTCTCTCTTCCGCTGAGAAGAGTGTTTTCTAAATGCGCCATCGCGAGAAGTTTTAGGTCATCTCCAAGCAAATACGCTGCACCTCCTCCTAGCCTCAAGATAAATGATGCTTTTGTGGAGAAATTTGGGTCAGTGCTCACTCTTTCGCTAAGAAACTCTGAAGAGAAATCTGCACACTTGCGGAGCTCGCCCGAGGCAAATAGCAATCGAGCTTTAAATAGCGCCATGTCATCAGTTACGTATTTAGATGACTCTAGGGATTCTGCGTAACGATTCAACCTATCAGCTGCTAATCGGGTTGCGGTTAGATCTCCCGATATCAGATCGGCATATGCATCGAGCTGATGAATGGCGATAGGTCCAATTACATTTACTTTAGCTCCGACGTGTTTCCATTTTCTCAAATAGTCGGATTTAGCAGTAAAAATCATTCGATTAATGTTTCCGGCAACAGTGAGTCTGAGCAATTCACTTTCTTCTGCAATTTCCAATAGCTCTAATGCGTCAAGGTCGTTGCCTTTCTTCAAAAGCGCCAAAGCGGATCGTCGAGCCAAATCTTGATATTCCTCGGGGTTTAATTTTAATCTTTCAACAAGTGCTTCTCGAATCATCGGATTAATTACAAAAGATCTGGAGTCCGCACCCAAGTAAGAGACATACTGACCTTGTTCGACCATGCGAATGAGTACATTAATAACCATGGGAAAATCAGAAATTTCCTTGATTATTTCCTCATCTATTTCAGGAAGTAGACAAAATTCAGAAAGAATTGTGCGATAGCTTTCAGATAAGTAGGCAACTGCATGATCGATAAGTAAATTGTGCGACGTTAAGATTGATCCTTGAGCAAACCCCGAGCCATTGACGACTCCGAATTTTCCTGACGTTGAAACAATATAAACACCTAATGGCCAACCGTTGATTTCGGCAAGCTTTCTTTTAATCTCTAGATTCTCTTTATCAAGACCTTTGCCAGATATAAAGGCATCGATTTCGCTTTCAGTAAATCTAAGGTCATTTGGTCCCCACAAGGTTAAAAACTCAGTAGGCCCAGAAGGAGATGGTGCAGTCGTTGGCGGGGTTGGTCGCAATGCGAGGATACGCATATTCCTTGGAGCATTTTCGTAAAGGGCAGTGAGAATAGAGTTGTGTTCGGGTGTGAGGACATGCGCCTCATCTAGGATTAAGTTGTACGTTAAATCAATCTTGGACAACTCATTGCATCCCAGTCGGACTATTTCTTGAGGAGTCCAATTGCTGAGATTCTCATCTGTAAGTTGTGACATGTAGTTTGGAATTATGTTTCTAAATGATTCAATAATATTGAACACTGAATCCAAAACACTGTCATTGGCGGAGGCCGTATACCAAGCTGTAGTTTCTGGATGCTGGGCTGCCCATTGAGCGGCGAGGGAACTTTTGCCATAACCAGATGGTGCAATTACGTAGGTAATTTGCGGAGCCGGTTTATTAAGCTCTTGGAGCAAGTCTGATCGAACAATAAAACTCTCATTGACGTGGGGTGGGGCAATCCGAGCCAATGAGATTCCCGGTAGGTATTCCCCCATTTTTGCCCCCCTAAATCGCCCCTAGTGTCTGTGACTGAATGTGAGTCTAGGGATGCCTAACCCTAAAAGGGAAGTTTTGGGGTGAGAGATTTGAGATATCACCCAAAGTACTCACCCTAAGGGCGCCTATGTGAGCGTTGCATCGAGCGGCTTACCGAGCAGCTTTAAGTCCCACTAAGCATTGAAGCAGGGTAAGGACCACGAGGAGATTTAGCGCAATTGTCCATGTACCGGCTGCTGCGTAAATAAAGCCAATGCCCACTGGCACGCAAGCCGCCATCGCATATCCAATTCCCTGAGACATCGCCGAAAGGGGTCCAGTTAACTCCGGCCGCGGAGCCTGCATCGCAATCAAAACGAGTGCAACGGGAAGTGAAGCATGGCCCACTCCCATAAGAATTAATGATGGAATCAGCAAAGTTGCCGAGGCGAAGTTAACACCCAAGAAGCCGAGTATCGCCGGTAGCGAAGTCGCTATTACTGCAACCTTTTGATTACTTGTACGGCCGATAGTCAATGGGAGTACAAGGGTAAATATAAAACCAGAGAAAGTTGTGATCCCAAGTAGGGCCCCAGCTCTTGCGGCAGAAAACCCTCTATCCATCAATATTTGCGGCAACCATGCAATTGTCGAATAAAAAGTGCACGACTGAATTCCAAAATAAATAGTTACAGTCCAACTTTTCCTATTTTTTAATAATTCTTTCCACGGTGTGGGCTCAACAACTGCGGCAGATTTTTGCTTTCCGAGGTGAAGTGAAAACCAAAGCGCTAAAGCGGCAATTGGAAAAACTACCCAAGCAGTAACGCCCCATCGCCAATCATTTGAGAATTGCGTAGAGAGCGCAACCGAAAGTCCTGCGGCACATGAGGAAACGATTGCCAAGACAGAAGTGAAGAGTGGTAAAACCGTGGTGATTTTTGTTGGAAAGTCTCTGCGGATAATTGGTGGAGTCATGACGTTCAATATCGCCGTTGCAATTCCAATACCGAAAGTTCCGAGTATGAGAGCCAAAGAGCCACCCATAACTCTGATGATTGCTGAAACGGAAAGCATGGCAAGAGCTATCAATACAAAGTTATTGGCGCTTATTCTCCTGCTGAAACCAAAATATGGAATCGGTGCAGCGAAAGCAAAGCAGATCAAAATGATTGTGGTGAGGAATCCAAATTGCCCCACCGAAAATCCAAATTGGTTTCGTATCGCAGTGATTTGTGGTGAAAAACTAGTTATGAGAGGGCGCGAGCTGCCAGCAATCAGCAATATGGCAATTAGCTCTTTTTTGCCGACAGTTTTCATAGGCGCAGTCTATGTTGGAGATGACTCACAAAATCTTCCGCGGAAAATCTATATTTTCCGCTCATTGACTTTATGGATAGAGTCCACGTAAACGATGGGCCTCAGCAACACGACTCACGCCGAGCATCAAGGCAGCTTCACGCCAGGTTATGTTCTTGCTAGCCGCAGTTGTGGAAACTTCAACAATTGCCTTCATAAGGATGCTGTTGAGGTTGTCCTTAACTTCATCTGCGCTCCAGAAATAGTTCTGTTTATCCTGGACCCATTCGAAATAGGAAACAATTACGCCGCCAGAGTTAGCCAAGATGTCCGGAACTACCAATATGCCGTTGCTGGCAAGGATGGCGTCTCCAGCTGGTGTTGTTGGAGCGTTGGCGCCTTCAACCACTATCTTGGCTTTGATCCCAGGCGCAGTTACAGCAGTAATCGAATCTGCAAGCGCAGCAGGGATTAAGACATCAACATCTAAATGCAATATCTCTTCGTTGGTCATGGACTCTGTACCTGGAGCACCAACAACTGTTCCAGAGACTTTGGAGTACTCAAAGAGTTCAGAGATATTCTTAAATCCGGTGACGCCGCCTTCGACATCGCTTACAGCGACAATCTTCAGCCCCATACCTTCGAGTGCGATCGCGGTCCAATAACCTACTTTTCCAAAACCTTGAATTGCCACAGTAGCGCCTTGAGGATTGATTCCCTTTGCCTTCAACGCTTCAATCGTGGAAAGTGCAACACCATCACCAGTTGCAGTGGTGCGTCCTAGCGAACCACCAAGAACAATTGGCTTACCGGTCACAACACCTGGAACAGAGAATCCCGCGTTAACAGAATATGTATCCATCATCCATGCCATGTTGCGCTCATCAGTTCCGACATCAGGTGCAGGAATATCGCGCTCTGGTCCAATGATGGGCAAAATCTCTGAGGTGTAACGACGAGTTAGTCGCTCGTTTTCTGCAAGTGAAAGCGTATGGGCGTTTACTGCAACGCCACCTTTTGCTCCGCCATATGGAAGATGCGTAAGTGCGCACTTCCATGTCATCAACATAGCTAACGCAACAGTTTCATCCAGATCTATGTCTTGATGAAAGCGAACTCCACCTTTTGATGGTCCGCGAGTGGTTGAGTACTGGACTCGGTACCCCTTATACATTTCAACTTTTCCGTCATCTCGACGCAGAGGTACGGCTACTTCTAAAATTCGCCGCGGTGTTGAAAGGGTATTCCAGTCATTTTCTGAAAGTTCTAGTTGATCTACTGCTCGGCGTAATTGAGCCAAGGCAGTCTTAATTGGTGACTCCGTTGTCATGCTTTTACAGTAGTCCTGTTATGAAGGAAAGTAAAAAAACCTCACTAGATTCGCTTTTCTTTGAGAGACTTCACTCACTATGAATTCAACGCTAACAGGAAAAGTTATACGCCTAGAGCCTTTATCTCTCGAGCACGCTGCATCCTTATTCAAGTACTTAGGAAACGATCCAGAAGTGTGGCGCTGGTTACCTCATGCGATGCCGGCAGATATTGGACAAATGAAAGAATTAATCAGTGCCTACATTGCCCAACGCGATACTGGATGGCGAGAACCTTTCGCCGTCATTGATTTGGCCACTGGCGATGCTATTGGTACGACCTCCTATATGGATATTGATAACGTCCACAAGAATGTTGAAATAGGTTCTACTTTCTATGCCAGTAAATTTTGGAGAAGTGCCGTCAATACTGAAGCGAAATTATTATTATTGACTGAAGCATTTGAAGTCCGAAAAATGATTCGAGTCTCATTGAGAACTGATGAGCTCAACGAAAGATCCCGGGCAGCAATTCTTCGACTTGGCACAACCTTTGAGGGCACATTGCGCCACCATCGCATTCGCCCCAACGGAACACTTAGAAATTCCGTCTGCTACTCCATGCTTGCCGAAGAATGGCCTGCTGCTAAGGCGAAACTCAGCCCCTCTACTTAATTACTCACTCAAAGAAGGATAGAATCCTGCTCATGAAGGTCGCCAAAGATGAGACGCCAGTTGCGCCACCAAAATTGCGCGGCTGGTTTCATCTTGGGGCAACACCCGTTGTGGCTATCGCTTCACTTATTCTCTTTATCCTAAGTAAAGACTCACTCAAGTTCGCAGTGGCTTTGTATTCAATCACCGCCATTTTGCTCTTTAGTGTTTCTGCTATCTACCACCGGGTTCCATGGTCGCCCGCCAAGAAAAAGATTTGGCGTAGATGGGATCATGCAAATATCAATCTACTTATTGCCGGTTCGGTTACCCCTTATGCAGTAACGCTACTTACAGGCAATGATCGAGTGATTTTGTTGTCGGTGATGTGGACTGGCGCATTAATAGGAGTGGCGGTCCGAGTTTTTTGGGTGGGCGCACCTCGTTGGCTCTACGTTGCCAATTACTTAGCACTTGGCTGGGTGGCAGTTATTTATTCACCTCAAATTTACCGAGCAGGGGGCTTATGGGTCCTTTTGCCGATTCTTATAGGCGGACTCTTTTATTCAGTGGGGGCCATCTTTTACGCACTAAAGCTCCCGGGCAGGAATGCCAAGTATTTTGGATTCCACGAGCTATTTCACATTTTCGTCATTGCCGCGTGGATTTCTCAATATATTGGCGTCTCCATCGCGATTTATCGCGCCCGCTAACCCCAATAGGTGACTACTCCGGGCTTTTGGTAAGCCGCTTTCTTACTCTAATCTGTACTACTAAAGAGAGTTAGGACGAGGATTAATGGCTGAGAAGAGTTCCTTCCTTAATTGGGTCGGATTTAAAGGTGAGGAAACCAACGCGCCTAATTCCGTCGAACGCATTCGAGAACTTGAAGCTCAACTAGCTGACCTGCGATCCAGACGCGACATCACATCGTTATCAAAAGAAGAATTTGAAATACTCGCGACTGAGACCGCAATGGCGATGATTAAGTCCGCCCAACTTCGTGAATCAAAAGCGCAAGCATCATCTGATCGTCTGATTACCGAATCAACTAGGCAGGCAAGAGATGCTGTTGAAAGCGCTGACCAAAAAGCAAAATCATTGTTATCTAGCGCCGAAACTCGTGGGCGTAAATACATTGAAGCTGCGGAAACCGATGCAGAAGAACTGTTAGAGAAAGCAGAACTCGAAGCGGATTCCTTGCTAGAGGAGAGAAAGCGTGAAGCGTCCCACTTAACGAGTGTCGCTCGACGTGAAAGTGAAAGAATTATCACTGGCGCTGCACATGAAGTGACTGAATACCGTCAGTGGCTCTCTGGCGTAATTTCTGAGGCCGAGCGGTTGTACAAGATTCAAACTCAATCTCTTGATGCCGCCGAGCACGCTATTCATCAATCTCGCTCGCGCCTTGAGTCCGCTTTTGTACGTTTAAGTGATCTTCAAAGAATTGTCCTTGAAAACTTAAATCCTGATGACACAATAATTAAAAGAGAACCAGTGAAGGTTGAAAGCGAAAGAACCAAACCTGCCCTTGAATCTCCAGCAAAATCTAAAAAGAGCGCTCAGAAAGTTACAAAGAAACCCGCCGCTAAACGGAATTAGTTGGTATGGAAACTCAACGCGGTATCAGGCATATCCCTGCAATAGATGGCTTACGTGCTGTTGCAGTAATTGCAGTGATGCTCTACCACCTTGGGTTTTCTTGGATACCCGGCGGATTTCTTGGAGTTGACCTCTTCTTCGTAATCTCTGGATATGTAATAACTCGTCTTCTTTTGGATTCGATTCAAAGAAGTGGTGGTTTAGATCTTCGAGGTTTCTACCTTGCAAGAATTCGCCGGCTTCTCCCCGCTTTAGTTTTCATGGTTTTCTCGACAGCTTTATTTATCAGCGTCTGGGCTCCTGAGACTGTTAAGCGGTTCGTGACGGATATTCCATTTGTGGTTTCCGGATCAATGAACTGGGCACTTGTTTATCGTCATCAAGACTACTTTGAAGCAATCGGGCGTCCACCGCTTTTACAGCACACATGGTCGCTTGCTGTTGAGAGTCAATTCTATTTGCTATGGCCCCTTATTCTCTTACTTGTTCTTAAGCAATTTGGTAAGAACAAGATTCCTAGTGCTGCGCTTGCTATTGCAGGCTTCTCTGGAATTGCACTTTTAGTGCTGTCAATGCGCATGGATGCCAGTAACGCCCAGAGCGTTAGCCACGTGTACTTTGGCACGGATACGCACAGTATTGGGCTTTTTCTTGGCGCCGCACTTGCTGTCAGTTGGATCCCACAAAATTTGACAATTCATATTGAAAAACGAGCGCAGGATTTTATTGATGCCATAGGGGTATTCGGATTACTCGGACTTCTGGCTTGCTTTCTTTTTATCACTGAATCAGATGCCACTTTATATCGCTTAGCTTTCCCGCTTGCCGGAATATTTGGTTGCGCAATCATTATGTCTTTGGTGCATCCAGCATCTCGATTTGCCCCCATGCTAAGTAGTAAGCCCATACTGTGGATCGGCCAACGCTCTTATGCAATCTACCTATGGCATTGGATTGTTTTCCAACTCACTCGTCCAAGTGTTGATTTAGCCGGTTCTGTATGGGCTTTGTATGCCCTAAGAATTCTTGTTGTTTTTGCACTTGCAGATATTTCATTGCGATGGGTAGAGCTTCCTATTCGAAGCGATGTAGTTGGAGCATGGTTTAGAGGGATGAAGTATCGAACCAAGAGAGTTCGAATTCGACAACAGATTGCAGTTTTGTCTGGAATTGTTGCTCTCGTTGCATCGACATCATTTGTAAGCGCCAATGCCATTTCAAGTAGTAATAAAGTAGCGGCAGCTTTAAAGGCTAGTCTTGCGGCACCGATTGTTCCTGAAACTCCAATCATTTCAAATGTTCCAGGAATATGGCTTGCTGGAGATTCAGTAATTTTAGGTATTCGATATGAGTTGGCACAGAAAGAACCAATCGCCTTAATTAACGCCCGGGTTGGGCGTCAAGCTGGCGAGCTAATTACAGTTCTTCTTCGCGATCAAGCAGCTATGGCCAATTCTCCGATTGTCTTGGATTTAGGTAACAATAATCGTCTTACCGAAGCGGAAGTCGCAAAGGTATTTGATGTGATTAAGAACCAGCCACAGATAATCATTGTGAATACTGCAGTTCCTCGAGGCTGGCGTGATGAAAATGATGCACTCATTGCCAAATATGCGCGCAAGTATTCGCAGGCATCGCTTGTGGATTGGAAGAGCATTTCAGAAGGTCATCCGGAGTTTTTCGGCCCTGACGGGGTTCATTTGCTTCCTGCAGGAATCACAGTTTACGTCAATGCAATTCTGGAAAAGATCCACGCCCCTGAAATAAAATAACCCCCGCATATTTTCTATGCGAGGGTTATTCGTTAATGATTGGTTACGAGAAAAGTCCTGGTAAGCCAAATACTTTTCCGGCAGCAGTTTGAGAATCTGAGTAAACACTTGAAACGCGGACTGATGTCCAAGTTCCCTTAGTAGATTCTGACTTTGTGATGTCTAAAGAGAGTTGAGTCGCTGGAACGGTTGCTGCGATTTTCCAAGGTCCGTTGCTCACGGAGAGTTCAACGGTGTAGCCAGTGAGTCCCTCAACTGCCGAAGGAGCTTTCCAGAAAACCGTTGCACCAGTCGCTGTGTAGTGAGCAACAATTCCACTTGGCGCTTCTACTGTTACAACTGTTGCTGCAGGTGACTCGCTGGGCATTGCAGATTCACTTGCTGACTCGGTAGGCGTTGCACTTGCTGTAGCAATCGTGCTTGGACTTGCAGCAGGTGCTGCATCGTCATCGCTTTTGTTAGATTTTGAAATTACAATGAGTGCAAGCAAAACAAC
>WLMD01000045.1 GCA_009700405.1 Actinomycetota bacterium
CCTAGGACAGATGATTGCCGTGTTGGCCATAAGCAATGACTTTTCCCTACCGATTACGGCAACATACATGTCGGGACCGCCGGGATCATCATTTGCCTCACCGGTAGTTCTGTTCAAAACTCCTATAGGCCTCACAGTTGCAATCTTCTTGGGCCTATCAGCATTAGCGCATTTCATTGTCGCAAGTCCCAAGTTTTTCCCACGCTATAGCGCAGGGCTCTTGGAGAAAAGGAATTATTTCCGCTGGGTTGAATATGCCATTAGCTCATCGGTGATGATTGTTTTGATTGCTCAAATAACTGGCGTAACCGAAATCGCCGCAATCATTTCCCTTTTCGGCGTCAATGCTTCAATGATTCTCTTTGGCTGGTTGCAGGAAAAGTATGAGAATCCTGGAAGTGGTGGATGGGTTCCTTTTATATTTGGATGCATAGCCGGCATCGTGCCGTGGATTGCATTGTTCTTCTACGTCTTCTCCATCGGTGGCCCAGGCGGTACATCGGCTCCAGGATTTGTCTATGGAATTGTCTTTTCGATCTTCTTGCTCTTTAACTCATTTGCACTCGTGCAATGGCTGCAATACAAAAGAGTTGGCAGATGGAACGACTATCTACGTGGTGAGCGAACCTATATAACTCTTTCATTGGTAGCAAAATCTTTGCTAGCTTGGCAAATATTCGCAAACACACTTATCCCTTGATTACGAAGCGGCAATAACCTTTTCGATCTGACCTGAATGATCCTTAGGGTGATTTGTGTAGCCCTTAAGCCAGCGAGCAATTGTGTATTCGCCTGCTTCTGAATGAACGCCATGTCGATCAAGATCTCCCAGAGACAATCTCTTAATGATGTCCAACGATCCTGCGCGAACGGCTTTATACACTGCTAACGAATTCTCAATCGGTAATTGGGTATATCCCAAAATGGCATTCTCAGACCATGCACCTTCGTCATATCCTTGAATGGATGAACCGAGAGGTTCGGCAACGAGGCGACGAAGTCGTGCATAGGACTGCGCCTCACTATCGGCGAGGTGGTGAATTACTTGGCGCGGAGTCCACTCCCCTGGCATGCTCTTATCAAGGTCAGCAGGAGAAAGTTTGGCAACGAGGTCTGTGAAATATTTAGTAGCGGCTTCGTATTCATTGGCATAATCGATGATTTCCATACGATTACTCTATGAGTAAATTAGAGAATTATCCTGCTCTAAAGGTCCTCAAATCACTCATGCGTCCCCAGTAGGCGTGTTGGCATCAAGGTTATTTTTACGTGGTTTATCGTTGCACCTATACCCGCTGTATCAGGATCCCATTTGATGGATTGAATCAGGAGAGTTATGAAGCTGATTGAGATGCCTCATGGAATCCTGGATCTGATGCATCGGATTTCAGAGCGCGTGACTCCCACACAAACTCAACGCGCTCATCAAATCCTTTCTCGTTTTTTCGCAGATATTCTCCAGCCGCTTGAAGACTCTACAGTTTTCGTAATGACAGGTGATATTCCAGCAATGTGGCTTCGTGATTCCACTTGGCAAGCCATGCCACTCGTTGGAGCATCAAAAGAGATAACTACTTACAATCTATTGGCAGCAATTTCTCGCAGACAGTCTGCCTACGTATGCATCGACCCCTATGCAAATGCTTTCAATCCAGCACCGACACAAAAGGATGAATCGAAAGAATTCGATGGTCAGAGTCCGTGGGTGTTTGAGAGGAAATACGAACTTGACTCTTTGGCTGCTTTCTTAGACTTAGCACTCCGCCTTGCAAGAGTTTCTGGCCGGAATGAACATTTGCAGGGACAGTTCGTTGAAGCGGTGGAAAAAGTAATTGAGGTCATCAGCACCGAACAACATCATGATTTTGACTCATACAAACTTTCACGAGAAGGCAATCCTTTACATGATTATTTATCTCATAACGGTCGAGGCGCGCCAGTCGGCTACACGGGAATGTCTTGGAGCGGCTTCAGGCCTAGTGATGACGCATGCGTTTTTGGCTATCACATTCCATCCAATGCTTATGCAAGTCTGGTCCTGCAGCAACTCAGTGAATTAAATGAGTCAGTCTTTCCATATGCTGTTCTCAAAGAGCGTGCCAGAATCTTAAGTGTTCAAATCAAATCGGGTATCGAAGCATTCGGTGTCGTGGAAATAGATGGAGAATCGATCTGGGCGTACGAAGTGGACGGACTCGGAAATAGAGTTCTCATGGATGACGCCAATCTTCCAAGCTTGCTTTCCCTTCCCCTATTGGGATGGTGTGATGCCGACGATGTGCGATATCAAGCAACACGTAAATTTATCCTCAGTCTCGAAAATCCGTACTTTTACCAAGGTTTGGTCGCTCAAGGAATTGGAAGTATCCATACCCCTTCCAATCGAGTCTGGCCTATTGCTCTGGCTATTGAAGCAATCACTAGTGGTTCGACCTCGCACATGCAGTCGACTTTACAGCTACTGGAAAATACAGATGCTGGAACTGGAAATATGCACGAATCATTTGATGTTAATGACCCTACAAAGTTTTCGCGAGAGTGGTTTTCTTGGGCCGACATGACCTACCTTCTCCTTCTGCTTAAGTCGGTGAAGTTGGCATGAAGTCATCATTTTGGTGGTCAAATGCAGTGGTGTATCAGATTTATCCCCGTTCATTTTTTGATAGCAATGACGACGGCGAGGGAGACCTAAAAGGCATCTCGGAGAAACTTCCCTATGTGCGAGACCTCGGAGTCGATGCGATCTGGCTCTCCCCTTTTTATTTATCTCCTAATCGTGATGGCGGATATGACATTGCAGACCCCAGGCAAGTTGACCCTCGATTTGGGACCTTAAAAGATGTCAAAGAACTCATTGATAAGGCTCACGCCCTGCATTTAAAGGTTATCTTCGATGTTGTTCCTAATCATTTCTCCGACCAGCATCACTGGTTTCAAGAGGCGCTAGTAGCTCCTTCTGGTTCTGCAGAACGCCAACGCTTTCATTTCTATCCAGGCAATGATGCTCAGCATCCGCCAAATAACTGGATATCACTTTTTGGCGGTCCTGCGTGGACTCAAGTTGATGACGGAGAATGGTACTTACATCTATTTGATTCATCGCAGCCGGATCTTAATTGGAGCAATCCGGAGGTACGTCACGATTTTGAGAAGACGCTTAGATACTGGCTTGATTTGGGAGTAGATGGTTTTCGCATTGATGTTGCGCATGGATTGGCAAAAGAGAAGATTCAGAGCGATCATCCCAATCCTCAAGAATTGAGTGACGCCCTCCGACTAGATGTGAAAATGGAAGTCGACAAACGAAATTCATTACTTGCTTCTGTTCCATACTTTGACAGAGAAGGTGTCCACGAAATTTATCGAGAATGGAGGAAGGTTTTCGATACATATGAGAAACCAATTCTTTCCGTTGCCGAAGCATGGGTCCATCCGCCAGCGCGTGCGCTTCGATATATTCGATCCGATGAGTTGCGGCAAATATTTAACTTTGATCTCCTGATTGCTCCATTTGATGCTCAAATTCTTTATGACTCCATTTCATCGACGCTCACTCTCTTTGAGACGATAGATGCCCTACCGACATGGGCGCTGAGCAATCATGATTCCCCGCGATTAGCATCACGCGTTGGTAGCGAGCCATCGGCGCGTGCACTTGCGCTAACCGTTATGGCGCTTCCTGGTTCGATGTATATCTATCAAGGTCAAGAACTTGGCTTACCCGATGCACATTTAGAGGATTCAGAGCGAGAGGATCCCGTCTTTATAAGAACAAAAGGTAAGCAACTTGGACGAGATGCGGCACGAGTTCCATTGCCGTGGCGCAATGGCAACAAATCTTTTGGCTTTACACGAGGCAAACCATGGCTCCCAATCCCACCCGAGTGGGATGGTCTCACTGTTGAATCTCAAGAGAAGAATCCGTCAAGTTCATTGGCTTTCTACCGACGCATAATTGCGCAACGCTCACTCTTGAACAATCAAGAAAGTGATTTTCATTGGCTAGCCGGTGACCTTTCACATGGACTCTTGGCATTCCAGCGCGGAAACATCTCGGTCTATCTCAATACTTCGCCACTTGATGCCACTATTGAACTCAGGCTAAGTGAAAAAATTCGCCTCACATCTCATTCGAATAATCAGATCGTTGATTCACTTCTGACCTTAGTTTCAGGTTCTTGTGTCTGGCTAGAAAAATGATTTCTCACTTAATTTTCTAGAATGAGAATCCTGGCCTGATTTTCTATGGGCCCTATTTCAAAAATGATCTTGCCTTCATGAACCTGCACATCGCTAACTTCGCCCTTCATCAGATCTCTCACTCTTGTGGTTGACTTAATATGCGACGAAACATATTCAAGGACTTTGCTGCCTCGTGCCCCTGGAAGAGTAAAACCCATCACGATTGATTCGAAACCTGGAGTTTCTAACGCAAAAGCCACTTGACGCTCTCCAGCCAATTCTCGCTCGGGTTGATTCGTTAGGTGAGCAACGCTCATTCCTATTTGGTGGCGCGGGCGAAAATGCTCAACATAAAGTGAACAATAGCGCGCCAGTTTCTTTTGAGATTTAGCGGAGAAATCTTCAAGTCGTTGACTTAGCCCAAAAGCACCTAACAAAGTTATTGCCAAAATAAAATCAAGGTGATCTGTGTCGCCAAGTTCGGCGACGGTGAAGTTTTGATGTACATGATCACCGAGCCATTGACTATCGCACCAAACTAAAAGTTGTTCTGCGGGAAAGAACTGTGAACTTGCCCAGAAACATGAAAGCGCATGCTCTGGCCAATCCGTATCGCTTGGAAAACCTACATCTACATGCTGTGATAGCTCCAGATCCCAACGCAATCCGCCAGAACTGCATGCCTCGACAATTACACCTGGGAAACGACTATGAAACTCATCTAAGCCTTCATACAGAGCGTTGATGTGGCGCAGGAGCCCATCATGCTCGTCATGACCATGGTCAACTCTTTGGCATCCTGCTCCCGGATCCACATTAAAATCAATCTTTATCCACGTCACTCCATAGGCTTCAACTAGATGAGCCAAAGACTTGAACGCATAATCGCGTGCACGCGGATTACCAAAACAGATATATCCCAAATCCTTAATTTGATCTCCACTAATTGACTGTGCCATGAAGGAAGGTTCCTGAATATTGAGTTGCGCTAACTCGCCTAGCGCTTCAAATTCAATCCAGATACCAAATTCAATTCCCAACTCGCGGGTCTTTTCCGCAAGTACTTCAATCCCTTCAGGGAAGCGCTCACTATTAACTAAGCCCCAGTCCCCTCGGAAATTGAACCAATGAGTGCTCTTATCAGATGGACCAAACCATCCTGCATCCATGACCGCAACATCCAGACCCACGCTGGCCGCCACTTTTGCATTTCGCAAGAAAGTCTCTTGATCGATCGCCACATCTTCATATGGCCACCATGTATTCCACTCCATTTTCATTTTTCGAGGTCCGCGATTTGAAATCTTTCTCATTGCACTAGTGAGTTGCCGAGAAGCCACGTGAACACCGGATGTGGAAATGCTTACGTATGCTTTAGGAAAATCACTGGGTTTAAGATTTCTGGGCACTTCATTGTTAAACGAGCTCAAACCGCCATTCACCCTCAGTGTCTGACCTGTCTTGCTAACTCCAATTTTCCAGTTTCCAGAAAACGCTATGGCAACAATTGCCGCGATTTCGCCATCTTCTACTATTACGAAGGGATGGAAACCTTTGCTAGATCGTCCTGCGGTGGTGAAGATTTCCACCGTTTCCAGGGCAGAAACAACCACCGGCGCCCACTCTGAACCCCAATCCGATTTCCAATAATGAATTCTCGTGCGGGACAGGTCGGGGAAAATATCCAAATCTATATCTACAGAATCGGGAGTGATCTCACCGATTTCGCTGACCGAGTATTCAAATACTCCCTCGGATATCTCCTGTCCACTCGTCATGAACTACCAATGCCGCCAGTTACTCCGCGAACCAAGAATCTAGAACTCATAGCCAGGAGCACCAAAGTGGGCCCAGCAGTAATACAGAGCGCAGCAGCAACGAGTGGCTGGTTGGAAACGAACCTGCCACCAATCGATGCTAGCGCTGGCGTTAATAGCCTCTGTGTTTGATCCGGTAGCAGCAAATATGCATAAAGGAGTTCATTCCACATGCCTAAGAATTGAAGCAAGGCAATAGTGGTTAAGCCAGCGATAGAATTTGGTAGGGCTATAAGGAAGAACGTTTTGAAAAATCCAGCGCCATCAATTCGAGCGGCCTCGATAATAGGGTCAGGAATTCCTTTAAAAGTGGCTTTGAGAAAAAATACTCCGAATGGGATGTTCGTCGCAATGTACACAAACATCAACCCAGGTAAGTGACCTACTAACTGAATTTTGGAAAGCAATAGGTAAATCGGAATAATCAAAATTTGACTAGGTAGAAGCATCACGGCAACGAAAGAAATATTGATAGCTTTGCTACCAGGAAAATCATACTTTGCTAATGCGTAACCAGCAATTGATGAAAAACTCAAAGAGATCAATAGACTCAATCCAACCACAAGGATCGTGTTACGAGCAGCTAAACCTAATCCGTAATTCTTGAATAATAAAGTGAAGTTTTCTAACGAGTATGCATCGGGCAATCCATAAGGATTCTTTGCGTAATCATGTAGAGATCTGAACGCCGTTATCAATACATATCCCAGTGGATAAAGAGTTGTTAGAGCTAAAGAGGCGAGAATCAAAAAGATTCCGTGTCTAGCAGGGGAAATTTTCTTGGCCACTTAACTAATCCCTCGCTTTGCCAGTTAAATAGCGGCTTTGCGTCAGAGTAAGTGCAGAAATGATTCCGAAAACCAAAATCGCAAGAGCGGAACCTTGCCCCATATCGTTACTGGAGAACGCTTTCTGAAAAATCAGATAATCCAAAGTTGTTGTTGAATAGAGTGGCCCACCAGCGGTCATAACGAAAATGAATCCAAATAGCGAGGTAAAGGTGTACAAAATATTAATGATCGCCACAAACGCTAACTGACCTCGAATGCTCGGGACAGTAATGAAGCGTACTTTCTGCCACCAACCCGCGCCATCTACCTCTGCTGCGGAAAAAATATCAGGGTCTATGGCCATTAAACCTGCCAACAGAATGATTGATGCATATCCAAAGCCGGACCAAATCAGGGCTAATAGAACTACAAAAATAGCAGTGTTGCCCGAACTAAAAAAGTTAATGGGAGCATGATGCAGCTTGGCTAATCCGGCATTGACGGGTCCTTCAAAGGAGAATGCTGATCGAAACATTAAACCGATTACGGAAGTGGAAAGAACTGTAGGGAGAAAGAAAACTACCCGAAAGAATTTCCATCCAAAAATCTTTTCATACAATAGGACGGAACAGAGCGTCGCCAAAAGAATAACGAATGGAATCGCGATGAGGAATTTAAGATTAGTCACAAAGACTTGATGAACGATGGGGGAAGTGAAAATACTCAGATAGTTCTTTAGCCAAATAAATTTGAATGTCACTCCGTCAGTTTTATAAAATGAAATTCCGACTGCGTAGCAAATCGGTAAAAAGAGTAGACAGGCAACCACAAGAAACGCCGGCAACGTTGCAAGTAACCCGATGCGATTATTCTGTCTCGTCAAGCTTCCTTTTTTAGAAACGCCCCTACCCGACCTTTTCAGGTCAGATAGGGGCGCGACTGATTGAGTCATCTATTTATTTGGATGCCGCAAAGCCTTCAGCAAGCTGTTTGGCAGCTGCTGCAGGCGTAGTTTGTCCGAGAGCTACAGATGCATTCAGTTTGTAGAACAGATCACAGACCGGTCCAGGCATGATGTTATCGAAAGGATAAACTTGCAATCTCTTACGTACATCTTGTGCTTGTCCTACCAATAAAGGGTTAGTAATCACTGATGGATCTGCGTGAGTGTTATTGGAAGGTTCGGTCTGAGTTGTTGCTACGTACATATCCAAAGTACGAGGCTTGACCAAGTACTTCATGAAAGCAATTGCTTCAGACTTGTGCTTGCTGTAGTTAGTTAGCGCAACAGCAACGTTTGTTCCACCTGCAAGCATTCCAGGGTACTTTGAACCAGCAAGAGTTGGAATTGCGAACTCACCTGCATTAGATCCAAGTGCCTTGTAAATAGGGTCATTGTCCCAACCGCCATCAATAATCATCGCTCCCTTGCCGGATGTGAATCCATTGAGTCGATCGCCTTGTGAAACAGTCGTTGCATCCTCATTAGTTACGCCAGATGTGTAAAGTTTGGCGTACGCGGCGTAAGCCTGAACAACTTCAGGACTATTGATACTGACATCACCTGTATACATATCGTTGAAGGCGTTTGGACCAAGTAGGCCACCGACAAGTGATGCAATAACCCAAGCTCCTGTGTAACCCTCTAGGTTTGTTTCCCAGATTGGAGTCTTTACTCCTGCAGTTTTTAGCTTCTTAGCAAGAGCGAGGAAAGCTTCCCAAGTTTTTGGTGGCGTTCTCATGTCAATCTTATTAGCCGCCATGATTCGCTTGTCATAGAAGACGTAGAAATAGGAACCACCGCCGTATGGCAACGCAAGTAGGGCGCCATTAGGTTTGTAATCTGCACGAACGGTTCCAATACCCTTCAGGCGTGAAAGTTCACTTCCTGAGAAATACGAATCCAATGGCTCTAAGAATTGAGCAAAAGAAAGCGTTGACCCACCAGCGAAACCGATTTTGATGTCAGGTCCGTTTTTCGCGATAGAAGCAGCGCGGAACTGAGTGTCAGCAACGCCTCCATCGAGCTCACTGATTTTAATAGTGATATTCGGATGAAGCTTTTCATATGCAACTTTAGCTTTGTAGATAAATGATGTCTTTGTGTCTAAAGCACCATCTGCAAGGTGACCCATAAGACCTGGATCCCAAACAGTGAGTGTCACATTTTCAGCGGCGCTTGATGGCGCAGCCATATATGTAACGGCTGGAATAAGTGCAAGACTTACAACCAAGCCAATTGCCTTTCTCATTTGCTTATTCATGCCTAGCCTCCTAGTTGTGTTCACTGGTTTTATTGCCATATCGCTTGCCGTGATGTTCACCATCTGTTCCACATTTGCCGATGGTCCTGTGCCCACGCATATGCGGAAACAGTCCATCCTTGAAGCATTTGAGGAGGTTGGCAGACTCGATTAAATCCACTCCCGAATCCATCGGCGCTGCCTTCGATATCAATTACTTCCGAAGTGACCCACCCATGGAGAGGCGCATCGCTACGAAGTAATTCTGGGTATCCACCAATCGAATCCAGCGCAGATACAGTTCTTCCGATCAGTGCTGAAGCTTGCGCGTACAAACCATGACGCAACAAGCCTCGTCCAGCAAACACACCATCCATCGGCCATGCAGATCCAGTGTGATATCCACCAGGTCGATAGGAGGGGTGATTGCTGGAAAGCGTTCGTAAGCCCGCAGGTCCAAGAAGCTGCGGATCAGTGAGTGCATCGGCAATAACCATGCGATAGATCTCCCACTCGGGTCCGTCAAAAATAGACGAGTCCAGAAGTCTGCCTTGATTACTTGCTTGAGAATCTAGTGGGATTTGATTTCCTTGTGCATTTCTTTCCGTTGCAAGTGCAAAGCGATCCCCAAGCCACATGTGTTCAAGTAGTTTATTTCTTACTTCATGTGCAATTGTTTTCAATTCCTCCGCCGAAGTTGGCCAATCCAAATAAGGTCGGAGTAACTGAATCTGGGAAGCACCATAGAGTGCATCAAAATTCTCGGAAGCTGTTTCGATTGAAGCTAAAGAACCATTTCCAGCGAGCACGCCATCAGCGTGCATGTAAGAATCACCAGAATCTTTCCATACTTGGTTCTTGATTCCATTTGGATTAGACCTCTTAGACTCCATCAGACCTGAAGGAGTTTCAAGTCGAGCAATAATCCATCTAGTAGCCATAACAGCTCGTTCGGCAAGCGTTTTATTTCCAATTGGCAAATCGAGTAGCCCTGGTTCTTCTAGCGCTTCCTTGGCTAAAGCTCGAAGCCAGAGCGAGGTTGAATCAATCGATCCAAAATATGGAAAGGACCAACCTTCGGTCTCCATAATTTCGCGAGCTCGTTCATCACCGGGATCGCGCACTTCGTGTGCAATGCGTCCAGGCTCCTCTTCGCTTTGATTATTGAAAGCCGAACCTTGTGCTTCTGCAAGTGCGCAGATAACTCCGCGTCGCAATCCTGGAACACGCGCTCCAAGAAAATCAGCAATGACAAGTGAATCACGTCCAAATAAACAACGGTATAAATTCTGCTCACCTAGGCCCCGGTGGTGATCAAAAGCCACCGATGCGTAGGGAATGAGCCACGAGCCTCGATAAGCCAGCAACCATGGAATGGCAGTTTCAATAGGTGGTCGAAATCTTGGGTCAAATACTGGGTCACTTGGTGAAAGAATCAGACGGCGAGAGATTACTTTTTCCCCGCCCTTGATATCCGCATCAGACACTCTCAAATACCCATCTCTCCCATAGTGGAACAGCTGAAATCTTTACGAGAGCGTATTGATGTAAACGTTTCATTACAAGAGCAAAACGCAATGTAAATTTTTCATTCCATACCTACTAGAGAGCGGTATTTCGGATCACCAATTCTGGTGACAACTCCTCCCTCTTTAGCTCCTCAGAATTACTGCGTAATAATTCAATCGCCCGACGTCCACTGGCTTCAAAATGTCGACGAACAGCGGTGATTTCCATCTTTGCTGCCACGTCCGTATCCCCATATGAAATTAATGAGATTTGCTCTGGAATCTTCAGGCCAAGATTCGCACAGAGCTTAATGACATCAAGGGCCAACTCATCTGATGCGGCAAAAACTGCATTTGGTTGCGGATTGCGTAGGAGTTCATCCTGAATTTTGGAGACATAATCCGAGAGAGTGACATCAACTTGTAGCTCAGCCGTAATCGAATTCTTCGTACGGTCCAAAGCATCTCGGAAGGATTTCAGACGCAAGGCCGTAGACCTCTGGGATTTCTGCGAGCGATCTCCAACAAAAAGAATTC
>WLMD01000046.1 GCA_009700405.1 Actinomycetota bacterium
AAAGGTGAATCGTTGACACCTACGGGATGGGTTTTTGCTACTTCTGCGCCCACTTCGATTTTAGGGATTTCACACCTGCCGAGTAGAGATATCACATCAATTGCCCTGGAAAGTAAAGAATCCAACGATCACGTGACAGCTCCTGCTGTACTCGTTGGGATTGAAGATCTCACCTGGCACCCACTTCAAAAAGAACTCCAAAGCGTCGGAGTTCGTCACACCCTTGTGGTCGATGTTTCTAGCTCGACTGGATTAGGGCTTCGCATTCTTTTCGTCTTGCCGAGCGCCAACTCCTTTTCATCAACCTCACAAATAAGTTTAGATATTGCGTGCGCGCTACTGCCCGAGCTCTATCGCAGAGCGATATCGAGTCAAGCGCTGCTCTTTCAATCTACTCACGATGAACTCACTCACCTTCGAAATCGCAGGGGCTTGGAAGATGCGTACGTAGAAACGAATAATTGGAATTCTGCCGGCGTTGATCGGACGGTCTTCTACCTCGACTTGGATCGCTTTAAAGATATCAATGATGCCTTCGGTCATACTATTGGTGATGAAGTCCTTTGCGAACTTGCTCGAAGAATCACCAGCGCAAGTCGCCCAGTGGACATTCAAGCACGCCTTGGTGGAGATGAATTTGTGATTATTGCCGAGGGCCTCGATGATTTTGCTTCCATCGAACGAACAGCAGATCGATTTCTTGATGCAATCCAAAAAGATTTCACGGCTTCGGATGGGTCCATTCACCCTCTTCGAACAAGTCTTGGCGTCTCGCGTTGGCAAGCTGGCACCCAATTAATCGAAGCTATTGCACGGGCGGATGCTCAGATGTACCGAGCAAAAGCCTCGGGAGGGCACAGAGCGAAAATTGAAGAGATTTACGTTGGAATTTCCGATAATTCAGACCCAGGCGATCCTTTTCTATTCAACAAATCCTCTCTAGATATATCGAGAATTTGCCGAATCAATGGCGACGCACTTGAAGGATTCATGGCAACTTTTGCTCTTCCCAATTCATACGCGCCCGAGATGATGCAAGATCTGGCCAGACAAATCCGGGTAGCAATTCTCGATGCTGTTCGTGGGGAAATTTTTGAGCTAGACCTACTATTGAAAGTTTTACAGCCCCGCCGTTCGGATAAAACAAATATTGAACTACTACTCGCAAGCCTTTCTGAGACATACCATGGCCAGCAACTGCACTATGTGCTTGATCTGCAAGGAGTTACGACTGACTCGGCAAATATTGCTAGAGATTTAGTTGCCTCGCGTCATGTCAAAATTGCTTTAGCAAACTACGGTCTTGGCAACGGCGAAATCGCCTTCACGAAGGAATTCATCCCTTCCTATCTAATATTTAATCCCGAACTCTTTAGCAGGCCGTCGCAGTCGAATGAGATAGCGCTAGAGGCGGTAACGGCAATCGCTACTGCCCTGAAAATTCCGATCATCATTCCGAATCGGAAATTAGCAGAATTCGTACCTAACGGACATGATCTTCCAGATTATCTGGGGCAAGCCATGTATGCCGAAGAGTTGTTATCTCAAACATCCGTGAATAATGAAGTTACACAAGTGAAAGGGCTCTCATGAAATCTCTAACCGCTAAAACCGCAATTGCACTTGCGACAATATTACTTCTTGCAGGTTGTAGCGCAGCATCAACTAAATCCAGTACGTCAACACCTTCTCCTTCGGCTACAAACCCCTACGGCGGTGGCTTCAAAGTCGATCCCCCTAAGGCGACTGACGTCGTCCTCACTGTTTCAGGAACTTCCTCACACGCGTACACGATGGGTGAACTCACTGCACTATCTACAAAAACTATAAATATTTTTGAGCCCTTTCTCAAGACACGCCAGTCCTTTGCGGTCGTTCCCATGTCGACCTTGCTAAACAAAGCAGGATTAGCAGGCGATCAGAAAATAGAGACTTTGGCACTCAATGACTACGCATTTGTTGATACTGCAGCGCATTTCATCGACAATAACGCCTACCTTGCTATTGGTCGCAATGGCGCCGACATCCCCATGGACCAAGGTGGGCCAATCCGCATTGTTTTTGAGGACTCCAGTCCGTATGCAAAGAACCTTGATGCCTGGAACTGGAGTTTGAAGGCTATCGGGATTAATAAGTAACGATGCCCGAAAGAGATAATGTCACCGGCCTTGCTCGCCTTGGCCTTAAGCCAAAGCTAGGGCAGATAGCCCTGGCTTTGCTGACCATTCTTGGAATCCTTGGCTTTCTGGGATCTTCTATTTGGAGTGCACGCGAGAGCCAAGTGGCTAATGCATCGGTACTAGGAGAATCTCACGAAGCTGGATCACTTGCATTTTCTCAACGTGAAAGTTTCAATGTTTGTCTGGCATTTGTGCAATGGGCCGATGGTTCACTCTCGACGCGCGATCTGCAAATTGCACGCGCACTCTTGGGCCAGCGACTTCAAGTTCAAACGCAATCCGGTAGATCGACATACTCATTGCTTCCAGTGGATTATCGCAATGGCTTGACCGCCTTCGATGCTTACCTACTGCTAGCACGAGATGTGCCTATTGAACAAAGGCAAAAGCTAGCTCTTGCGGCACGGCCAGCTTTTGAATTCTTCCTCACCCACACAAGACAAATGAGTAGTGAACTTGCATTAGTTAGCCAACAGGACATGGCGTTGCTAATTAAGAATCGAGCAAGAGCGGCAACTTATCTATCAATAATTTTTCTCTTCACCGTTTTCATTGGGTTAGTCCTCGCAATTTGGCTTAGCTTGGATATTATCCGTGGCTTTAGGCGATCGAGAAAACTGCTACAAGAAGAAGAAAACAAACTTCAGCAGGCTCGCCAAGAACTAGAAGTTGCCAGGATTTTGGATACTGTACAAAATCAAATTCTAAGTGCGGAGTTAGAAAATCTCAGTGATAAAGAATTGATCGATTATCTAACTTCTCTCCTCTCGGATTATCAGTGGACGCTGGCTCAATCTAAGATCGATGAAATTAAGGCGCTCCATCAATCGCGTAGGCGCTTGGCAGAGGAATATAGCTATCGGACAAGCCATGATCACCTGACTGGACTGCTTAACAGGACAGGTTTTATTGGAGCAATCGAAGCTCATGCTCCTAATACAGAGTTACCCATTAGTGCTGGAATCTTTATAGATGTCGACCGTTTTCAGCGATTTAACGACGCGCTTGGCTACGCAAATGGAGACAAGATTCTGCGACAAATAGCAAAGGAAATTTCAATGCAGTCGCGGCGAAACGAATTTGTCGCCCGCCTTGAATCTGATGAGTTCATCCTCTTTGGAAGTTATCCAACTGTGGATGACGCTCGCGAAAGGGCCTTAGAACTACAGGCTGCCATTGAATTCACTCAGATTCATAAATCTATTGAAATGCAAATAACAGTGAGCATCGGGCTCGTCCTCGTGAAGGATTCGACTTTGGAAGCGCAAACTCTCTTGCATGAAGGAGCCATTGCCTCACAGCTTGCCAGCAGACAGGATCGATCTGGATTCGCACTCTTTTCTAAAGACCAAAGCGATCAACTCACGACTGCGTTATCTGAAGAGTTTGCCCTACGTAGGGCTCTGAGTAACAATGAATTTGTTCTTCACTATCAGCCGGTCATAAGGGTCAGTGATGGAAAAATAGTTGGTGCAGAAGCTCTGATTCGATGGGAGCGCCCAGGAGTGGGGTTATTAATGCCGATGCAGTTCCTTCCAGGTATCAGACAAGCGCATCTCTCGATTGAACTTGGTTATTGGGTTCTTGATCGTGCGCTGCAAATGAGAAAATCTGCAGAAGTGCTTATCCAACACCACGAGCTTGATGAATTTGGTTTGGGCTTAAATATAGAAGCCGAATCACTGCTGAGATCTGATTTTGCCAACAATGTGAGGCAGGCATTTTCTCGAACGGCAGTAAGTCCCAGAGATATTTTCATTGAGATTTCAGAAGACTCATTGGCAAGTGGAGATATAGTCCTGGATAATTTGAAGCAACTTCGCGAATTTGGAATAAAGATTTCCCTTGACGATTTTGGAGTCGGATATTCCAACGTCATCCAAGCGCAAGCCTTTCCTTTGGATGTACTGAAGATTGATAAGGCCTTTTTCCCAACCTCTGGCTTTACCGAAAGAAACGAACAGCTAGTCGGAGACGTAGTACGGATGGCCAAAACACTTGGAGTAGAAACTGTCGCGGAAGGAGTTGAAACCGAGGAGGCAAATTCTTTCGTCTTCAAGTCAGGCATTGATTATGTACAAGGGTTCTATTACTCGGCGGCGATGCCTGAACTTGAGTTTTGGAACTGGGTGAGGGGGCGAAATGCCCAGAGGTCTAGCCAATAGGTAAGGAATTCCCATTCCCTGCATCCAGCATTTCTAGGGGGGTTCACCCGCGAAAGGCAATGAAATACGCGCCAGCAATAGAGAGTATTCACCCTTGGAGCCATCAAAGCGCTCATGGTTAGTTGGGGGGTGTCATGCATTTATCGAAGGTTCTTATAATCGAACACGCCTCACGTCAAGGTACTGGCGAGGCACTTTGCACCGCAATTAATGCACAAAAAGAATTTCCTGTAGTCGCCCGTCGTACCTCACCTGAAGACGCACCTTCAGCGCTCAATCTCTTTTCTCCTCAAGTTGTACTAGTTGACATGGATTCCATTCGCAGATCTGACGGTCTAGCACTTGGCCAAAATATTCGAGACCAAAATAATCAGCTCAAAATCGTATTTATGTCTGATCGAGCAAACCCATCTTTTGCAAAAGAAGCTCTTTTATCTTCTATTTCAGGTTGGTCGTATTGGCTCAACAAGCCGAGCTCATCGGTTCGCAATGTTCTTGTTGCCCTAGATGATGCGATAAGTGGTGATTTACCGATGGACGCTGCCGTCCTTGATGAATTCTTAACAGAAGATAATTTCAAAGGGATCCTTTCGCCGCGACAACATCAAGCCCTGAATTTGATGACCCAGGGATTGAGCAACGCCGCAATTGCAACTGAATGCAATATCACCACGAAAGCCGCAGAACGTGTCATAGCAACCGCATCGGACTTATTGGGAATTCCAGCCGGTGGAGATAAGTTTAACCGACGAGTTCTCACTGTTTTGGAATATCTCAAAGTATTGGCGCTGAAGTAAATGAAAAAAATGAGTCTAGGGTCTAGGGTTTGCACACAGATTGAACTAGGAGGAGAGCAATGTCTTTGAATCGAGTTCTACTCGTTGAAAACTCCTTCCGCCCTGGTATGGGTGCTTTCATTGCAAAAGGTTTTGAAGAGAGCAAGGAATACTCCCTTAAAACGATGGTTCTTACACAAGAGGAAGCACTGGGGGCTATCCCCGATTTCAAACCAGACGTTGTGCTCTTTGATATGGATTCACTTCGCCGAACCGATGCACTCACTGCAGCCCTTGGAATCCGAACCACGTATCCAGACCTCGTCATAATTTTCATCTCCGAACGCGACAATCCAGCTATCGCAAAAGAGGGTCTAGTTTCGGCCATGTATACGCATGGTTATTGGCTTAATCGTCCGTGCCGTGAACCGGCAATTGTTTTGGGGGAGATTGCTCGCGCCTTAGAAGGTGGAAAGCAGGTAAGTACTTCCCTACTTGAGGATGTTTTAACCGAACACACCTACCAGGGCCTGTTATCTCCACAGCAGCATCGTGTAATGCGACTAATGTCCGCAGGCCTAAGCAATGCAGCAATTGGCGTTGAATGCAAGATCACAACTAAGGCCGTTGAGCGCACGATTGCTGCAGCGTCTAAATTGCTACATGTCGAACCTGCCTCACCAAAAACAAACCATCGAGTGAACGCAACAATGAAATATCTACGCGCGATGAGTTATATCTAAAGAGTCAATCCCCTGCTAATACTCTTTAGTAGGGAGGGGGTCAGCCCCGCGATACGACCGTTTTCTTGCAGTGCTACTCATTAACCTTGGGCAAATTCAAGTGAAAGAACTTTTCATTTGGAATGCAATTTCTAACAACTTTAGAAAACAAGGTGGTGATGTATGAGTAACAGCGATATTAATTTTGTTGATCGACGTGTCCGTGAAGGAACGATTGCCGATCGTCGCGACGCAGGCACAATCAACAAAAAGCGTTGGTCTCGTATTCTCAATATTGCTTTCGTCATTTTCACCTCTATTGCCCTTGTTGCACCAGGAATCATGTCTGCCTACCTCGGAGTAGGTATTCACGTAACGATGACCGGAAGTATGCGCCCATCAATAAATCCTGGTGATGTCATGCTTTCCAAAGTTGAAAAGGTTTCTGATGTCCAAATTGGTCAAGTGGTCCTCTTTCTGGATAACAAAACCTGGCTGGAGGAAGCTCACAGAGTTACATCTGTAGTTTCCTCTCCAAATGGCATAACCATCACAACCAAGGGTGATGCCAACCCAGAAGCTGATCCAGTACAAACCTACGCAGCGCTATCCCCAATTCGCTACGTAACTTCGGTTGTGCCGAAGGTGGGGTATGTGCTTAATGCATTCAAGTCCAAGATCGTGATTTTGGTGGGCGGATTACTTCTCCTGCTAATCAACCTCTTGATTGTTCTAAACGTGATGGTAAAGCGTCGTAAGACAGATCCAAAGACCCCATTGTTCCGTGACAGTCACGACCTACATGACCGGAGTAACTTACATGAAATTTAATTTGAACCTATTGAAATCCAGCAACTTGGTCACGCGCACCATTGCCCAACTTTCAGTGGTTGCGGTTGTTGCCGGAGTAAGCACAAGCGCCGTATCAAGTTCTGCATTTGCAACCCTTGATTCGATCGCTTACAACACAACACCACAGACGATTAGTTCTGGAACGTTGGTGGATACAGTCACCACTCAAACAAGTACAGGTGGAGCAGGTTTCACTGCTTCTTTCACTGCAATGAATCCCGGTGACACTCGCACTGTCTTTGTCGCCTATGCCAACACGGGTACAGATGCTGCAACCGGCCTCACTCTTTCGGCTAATGCCGCAAGCTTGCTTGCAACAGATGCAACTCGCGGCCTCTTGGTCTCGGTTACTTCGTGTACTCAAGCTTGGGTCTATACGGCTGGTAGCGCGACCGCGGCAACCTGTGGTGGAACAACGGCAGCCGTATTAACTTTGCCGTTAGCTACTTTGATATCAAATACAACGGGGCAAGCATTTTCTGGTAACCCAACCCTTGCTGCCGGCGCGACTCTCTACCTGAAATTCGCGGTAGGTCTGCCGACACAAACGGAAGTGTGGGCCAACGGAACGTTGGCCGCCAACGGGGCACTTGGGTCAACAGGAATCACAGTCTCAGGAAATCCTGTGTCGACCATCACCGGTCTTACCGCCTCGGTTACGTGGGTCATCCATGCAACTGCATCTCTGACTGGTGGATCTAACAACCTCTAGTGGGATTTCCCAAGACAAATACATCTACATAGATTGAGGTAGGAAGTGAAGAAGAGATTGGCCTGTGTTGGACTGAGCGCACTAGTGGTGCTGCTTGGTGTGACACAGGCCAATCTTGCTTTCGCCGGAACTGAGGCGCTGGCCTACAACAGTGCGGCGACGCAATCAATAACTAGTGGCACCTGGAAAGTGTTTCCAGCAACCCTCGCGACTACAGGAACGCCTGCTGGTCAATTGGCTGTCACAACTTTCACAACTCTTTCAACGTGCAGTACGAATACAACTTCTGGGCTAAAGGCAATCGGCTCGACATCTTTCATTATGGCAAGCAGTATAAATGCTCTTACTGTGGGAATGGTTATCTCTTCCGCGGTACCCGGAATTCCAGCAGGTACAACGATTTTAACAAAGAACAACGGTACTAGGACTATCACGATCTCCAATGCAAGTACGGTAGCCATCGCTAATGGATCGACTTTTGCATTTGGAACCGGACCTTGTTACCAGAAATTTTTCAGCATAAATAACACGGGAACAGCGGCGCTAACTAGCCTGGGCATCGTGCAATTAGTGACATCGAACGCTACAAATACCGTTGCAATTCAGACATGTGCTGGAACATGGACTGAAACCTCCGGCGCTTGTAGTTCAGGACTGGCAACTGTCATGACTACCTCTGGCACAACAGGAACTCAATACGTGGCAGGTGCCGCCATAGGAGTTCCTTCTGGCACTGTCCCTACACCTGGCACGAAGCGGATACGTGCTTTATCTACTCAAGGTGGCATCACAACTACGATAAATATTGTTGTTACCAGTTCTTCGAATATTGCTGGGGTTCCAAACACAAATATGTAACTCTTTTCGCTAGGGGGTTTCCCGCTTATTTTCTGCGCGATTTTTTTCGGCTAGTCGCTACATTGATTTAATACTTCTCCATCACCTTGGTTAGATCAACCACATTGGAGCTCCTGATTGGAGATCGAACCATGAAAATAGGAATGAATTTACTTAAGTCAACCAATCTTGTAACGCGCACGATGGCGCAAATTACTGTGGTCGCGGTATCAGCGACGTTGAGTACGAGCGCAATCTCATCATCCGCACTTGCAACTATTTCAGCCACGTCATTCAATAGTCCTGACCAATCAATTACTACGCGCTCTTTAATACTTGATGCACCAATTGCCAATGGGGCGGGATTCGACACAATCACAGCTATGTCGCCAGGTACACCGATTGTGCGATTTGTGAACTATAAGAACAGTGGATCAGATACTGGTACTTCATTAACCCTGCAAGTGATTGCAAATCCTGCCACTACCTTGTCTACCGATGGAACAAACGGAATGCAGATCGCCGTCGACCGATGCTCTGTCGCATGGACTTTCAGCACGGGGGTTTGTAGCAGTGGAATTACAACGACCATCCTCTCGAGCACATCCTTGCTTGCATTGCAGTCGGCCGTATCTCTCGCCACCGGTGGAGGTAACACTGCGACTGGAATAACATCACTTGCATCGGGTGAATGGTTCTATGTGAAATATACGATTTCGCTTCCTTCGGGAAACAACGAAGAAGCTCAAAATGGTGCCCTACCAAACGGAACCATTCAAAATCTCACGACAGGACTTAAATGGATTCTGAAAGAACTCCAAGGCTCCTGAATAATCTGAGGAATAAACCGCTACAAAATCGGGAGGTAGCGGTCCAATTCGTACGCAGTGACTTGGCGACTGTAATCATTCCATTCTGCTCGCTTGTTGCGTAGAACGTATTCAAAAACGTGCTCGCCTAGCGTTTCGCGCACTAGCGCGCTCTTTTCCATTGCAATGATCGCTTCATTGAGATTACTTGGCAACACTGTTGCATCTGATGAATCAGCAAGCTCGTAGCCTTCCTCGACCCCTTTAAGGCCTGCTGCAATCATTACCGCATAGGCAAGGTATGGATTACATGCAGAATCTGGTGACCTAAATTCAACACGCGTTGAGTTTTCGTTATTGGGTTTGTACATAGGAACTCGAACTAGTGCACCACGATTGTTGTGTCCCCAATTAACCAGCGCTGGCGCTTCTCCCCCGCCGTGCAATCGCTTATATGAGTTAACCCACTGATTGGTGACAGCAGTGATTTCAGGTGCGTGACGCAAAAGGCCAGCAATGAATGAACGACCCACCTTGGATAAGTTGTACTCAGCCTTAGCGTCGTAGAAAGCATTCTTTTCGCCCTGAAAGAGGGATACATGAGTGTGCATTCCAGAGCCAGGATGGTCGGTAAAGGGTTTAGGTATAAAAGATGCATGGAAACCTTGATCCAGTGCAACTTCTTTAACAACATGGCGGAAAGTCATGATGTTGTCAGCGGTGGTTAGCGCATCGGCATAACGCAGATCTATTTCCTGCTGTCCAGGTGCGCCCTCATGATGACTGAATTCAACACTGATTCCCATAGCTTCAAGCATGGTAATTGCCGTGCGACGGAAATCATGTCCGACGACTGCAGGTGTGTGATCAAAGTAGCCACCTTGATCTACTGGAGTTGGGCGCTTGCCAATTTCTGGGCGATCTTTAAATAAGAAGAATTCAATTTCAGGGTGTGTGTAACAGGTGTATCCCATGGTCGCTGCTTTATTGAGAATCCGGCGCAATACATGGCGAGGATCGGCGTGAGATGCACTGCCATCTGGCATGACGATGTCGCAGAACATGCGAGCGGCCCCTGGTGCTTCAGTACGCCATGGCAGTACCGAAAATGTACTGGGATCAGGTTTGGCCAACATATCTGATTCAGTGATGCGAGCGAATCCTTCAATGGCAGAACCATCAAAGCCAATACCTTCATCAAATGCATTTGCTAACTCTGCTGGCGCAATAGCGACAGACTTTAAGAAGCCGAGTACGTCGGTGAACCACAACCGCACGAAGCGAATGTTGCGCTCCTCGATGGTGCGAAGAACGAACTCTTGCTGTTTACGTAATTGGTCATCAGCGCTCATAGGCACATACT
>WLMD01000047.1 GCA_009700405.1 Actinomycetota bacterium
TCAGCGAGCGACCAAAAGATTATGTGAAAGCTGCCGAACTAGTGGGCGCTGATCAAAAACGCGTTCTTACACGTTACATCGGACCAACCCTTATCCCCGCAATTCTTACAATTGCACCGCTTCAAGCATCGGCCATGATTGTTATGGAAGCTACTCTTTCCTTCCTTGGCCTAGGCGTTCAACCACCTACTCCTAGCTGGGGAGGAATGTTGCTTGAAGGAAAGGTCTATCTCAGTCAAGCTTGGTGGCTGACAACCATTCCAGGAATTGCAATTGCCATTACGTGCGCCGCGCTTATCGGAATTGGTGAGGGTCTATCAGTGAAACTTCGTGGTGACCGTCGTCGCCGAATAGACCCTTCACATGTTGCGGTAACTCCTGGCGAAGGAGATAAGTCATGACGAGTGCGAAAAATATCTCCCAAAGGAATGTCTTGCTTTCAATTCAAAATCTAACAATTAGTTTGGATGATCGACCAGGAACCTCCCCTGTAGTGAATGGATTGACTTTTGACGTGCATGAGGGTGAATGCGTTGGAATCGTTGGTGAATCTGGCTCCGGAAAATCTTTGAGTAGCTTGGCACTATTGAATATGCTCCCTAAGGGCGTTCATATTTCTGAGGGCCAAATTCTGGCTCAAGGCAAAAACCTCACGCAGGCAAACGAAAAAGATTTGAGAGCCTTGCGAGGCGCTCTGGTCTCTATGGTTTTTCAAGACCCAGGCGCCGCACTTAATCCAAGTCGTACAGTTGGAAAATTATTATCCGATGTCCTTGAGGCTCATTCTGATTTGTCTAGAGAAGCGATACGTGAGAGAAGTATTGAAGTTCTCAAAGAAGTTGGTTTTCCGGATCCGGAATCACGCTTGAAAAGCTTTCCATTTCAACTCAGTGGAGGTCTGCGACAAAGAGTTGCTATCGCAATGGCGCTCATCAATCGCCCCAGAATCTTAGTGGCCGATGAACCTACAACAAGCTTGGATGTATCGGTCCAAAAAGGCATCCTCCAACTAATTCGTCAACGCACTGTCGAGGATGGGATCGGCTGCGTTTTTGTCAGTCATGATCTTGGCGTAATTGCCGAAGTTGCTGACCGCGTAGTGATTATGTACTCGGGTCAAGTAGTTGAAGAAGGACCAGTAGCAAGCGTTCTTACAAACCCTAAGCACCCTTACACAAAGGGATTAATAGCATCGGCTCCAAACATGACAAGCACTCTTGCAAATCCACTGCGCCCAATTCCGGGTTCGCTGCCATCTGTTGGCCGCACTCCAATTGGTTGCGCTTTCCAGGATCGGTGTCCAGAAAAATCCACAGGTACATGCACTCCCCTAAAGCCAACATGGTCAGTTGATCCATCAGATTCTTCCCACCGCTGGCTCTGTCATAGCGAGGCGAAATAATGAAGCCTTTATTGGAAGCAGTTGGGATTACCAAGGAGTTTCGCGGTCGCGGACGCTCACTTGATGTTACAGCTCTGGATGGTGTCGATTTCTCTATCATGCCTGGCGAAGTCGTGGGCATAGTCGGAGAAAGTGGCTCTGGAAAAAGTACTCTCTCACGAATTCTTGTTGGTATTGAAAAAGCTACATCTGGAGTCGTTAATCACAATGACAAAGCGGTCGAAACTCCCGCAGATTGGCGTGCACTTCGATTTGATGTTCAATATATATTTCAAGATCCCTATCTTTCTCTGGCGCCACATATGAGTGTTGGCCAAAGTATTGGTGATGGCCTTGAAATTCGAGGTGAAGGCACTCCCAAGGAGCGCGCTAACAGAGTGGCTAAAACCCTTGAAATGGTTGGCCTTAAAGCATCTGATGCACAATCTTATCCAGCAGTATTCAGCGGTGGACAACGACAACGAATTAGCTTAGCTCGTGCCCTGGTTCTTAACCCAAAGGTAATTATTTGCGATGAAATAGTTTCCGGGTTAGATGTATCCGTTCAGGCGCAGATTCTAAATCTTCTTGTAGAACTCCATCGCGATCAAGGTGTTGGTATCGTCTTCGTTTCCCATGATTTACGTGTTGTAAAATATCTATGTCAAAGAATTCTTGTCATGCATCGTGGGCTTATAGTCGAAACGAATACAACCGAAAACCTCTTTTCAAACCCTCAGCATGAATATACCAAGCACCTGTTGAGCTGCGTCCCCGCTGGTTTATCTCCTTCAGGAATCTAATTCATGGAAAAGTGGGACCGTAACTGGGGTTGTCGCGTTGATATAGATGGAACCACTCGTGGGTGGGAAAGTGCCGTATTACAAAATGCCAAAATTCGAGTCACAATTCTCGTCGGCAAGGGCTGTGATGTTGTCGAGGTTCTTTATAAACCTCTTGACATTGATATAACCCCGCGCACTGGACGCGGGTTGAGACGTCGCGATGAAGCAATTGCAGCGCCTTGGTCTGATATGGGCTCCTTCCTCGATCAGTACGAAGGTGGCTGGCAAGAAATATTGCCTCATGGAGGTCAACCAGGCGAGTACAAGGGCGCTGCATTTGCACAACATGGTGAGTCCGCTCGCCTGCCTTGGAAAGTAAGTGTCATTACTGATACTGCAGATCGAGTTGAAATTCTCTGCACATCTCGTTTATCAATTATGCCTTTCTATATCGAGAAAAGATTTAGCATCAGCGCAACCGAAGCGACTTTAGTAATGGAAACCACAGTCAAGAACGAGGGCGCTGTAGAGCTCCCTCTGATGGCGGGTCATCACCTTGCATACGGCGCCCCATTTATCGGTCCCGGGTCAAAAATTGAGATGCCTCAAGGCACCACGTACGAAGCTCATTCAGCCACCGTCTTTGAAACGGGTCGTCGTAGTAACGGTCAATCAGGAACATGGCCCAGCATGACAAGTGATTCTGGAACTGACATTGATATGCGCGAGTTGCCACCTCAGGGAACAAAAAGCGATCTGCATTACCTAAAACCTTCTGAAGGTTGGTACACAATAAGTTCGCCCGATAACTCACTGATTACAAGAGTCACATGGGACCACGTAGCACAACCTTATCTTTGGTTCTGGCAAGAATTTGGGGCGGGTAAAACCTACCCATGGTGGGGCATGGAATATTTACTTGGATTGGAACCGTGGACAAGCGCGCCAGGTTCTGGTCTATCTGATGCGGTTGCCGCCGGAACTGCTCCCTATATACAACCTGGAAATTCAATCTCCAACGCAGTGTCCGTGCACATCGAGGAAAAGGAAAACAAATGAGAGTACTTGCTATCGGAGCCCATCCAGATGATGTAGAGATTTTATGTAGCGGAACTTTGGCACTGTGTGCCGAACGTGGAGATGAGATCTTTATCGCCATTGCCACAAATGGAAACGTTGGTACTGGTGACCCTGCAATCACTCGCGAACAAATTGGCGCAATCCGACATGAAGAAGCCAAGAAGTCAGTTGCCAATATAGGGGCAACGCTCATTTGGATGGACTTTGACGATGAATGGCTCTTCAACAATGCAGAGACTAGAACTCGATTTATTGATGCAATCAGAGAGGCACGCCCAGATGTCATGATCATTCATGATCTCAATGACTACCACCCAGATCACCGCACAGCTGGCGCGATTGCGCGCGATTGTCGAATTCCCGCAAGCGTTCCACTTGTAAAGACCAAATTCCCGGAAACACCAATCCCTACGGTCTTCGCCATGGATACTGTTTTAGGAAATAGTTTTGAGCCTGAAATTTATGTTAACATCACGTCCGTGATAGAGACAAAGAAAAAGATGCTTCTCACTCACGATAGCCAAGCCGCATGGTTAAAGCATGTATTCGGCGCTGAAATCACAGACAATATGTTGATACAAGGAAAATTCCGTGGTGCTCAAGCCGGGTGCGAATACGCAGAAGGTTTTAAGTTGATGCACGATTGGCCACATACCGGAGACTCGAGGTTGCTGCCATAAACAAATCCCCAGCAAAAGTATCTCCTGCGGCGAAACGTGATTTACCACGTCTAAACCGCGAGCAATCCACCATGCGCTCAGGAATTACAGAAGCGTTGCGCCTGCGCATTATTGATGGAACCTTGCCCCCGGGCACTCGTGTTTCAGAGGAATGGGTTGCGGGTGAGATGGGGGTAAGTCGAGGACCAGTTCGTGAAGCAATTCGTGAGCTAGAAAATGAAGGCCTTCTTGTTGTAAATCCTTATAGAGGCACATTCGTTAAGGAAATCTCAACCGACGAGCTTCGAAATGTATTGATTCCTATTCGCCTCATTCTCGAGAGTCGTGCATGCATCATCGCTCTACCAACAATGACAGAAACTAATTTTCAAGCCATAGCCGACATAGTCAAAGAGATGGATAGGGTTGCAACTATTGGCGGAGAAGGGGCACTGATTACCCTCGTTGACCTGGATGTTCAGTACCATCATTACCTCATGAGTTTGAGCGATCAGTACCACACGATGCAACTATGGAAAACAATACAGCCGCGAATTCGTGTTGGTTTTTATCGCCTAGGCTTACGACATACCGATTATCAAGAAATTACCTTGGAACATCAAATTCTTTTGGATGCTCTTCGCACTCGCAATCCTGAAGTCGTGCTTCCCGCACTGGAGCACCATATCTGTACAGATCAGTACCGTCTGCTCGATCGAGTAGAAAAAGAGCAAATCTAAAAGAAACCTAACCTTTCCTGCTTTTCAAGAAAGTATTTTCACTATGTTGGTAGATATAAAATCTCTGGCAACAAAAGCATCATCTATAAACTTCCCGTAGTTAAAGAATCCGTGAATCATCCCCTCGAAATCTTTATGAATTACTTGCACGCCCGCATCCTTAAGTTTGCGCGCATAGTCCAGGCCATCTAGGCGCAAGACATCAAATTCCGCAGTGATTAGAATTGTCGGAGGCAATTGGGCAAAACTGGTTGCTGAATGAGGCACTGCATATGGATTGTGCAAATCCTCATCTCCATTCAGATACTGCTCCCACGCCCATTTAATTCCCTTTTGAGTGGAGCCATATCCTTCTGCGCACGGTACATCCCGCGAAGCTAGAAATTCAGGACTATTTGCTGGATAAATTAAGAGTTGATATGCAAGTGAAATCCTGCCTTCATCGCGCGCCTTAATTGCCACTCCGGAAGCAAGATTGCCTCCAGCGCTATCTCCACCAACGCCAATTTTAGTTAAATCAACTCCGAGCTCTGCGGCATGTGCAATAGTCCACTCAAGTGCGCTATAGCAATCATCAAATGGAATCGGAAATTTATGTTCGGGAGCCTTCTGATAATTAACTGCAATCACAACTGAATTGCTCTGCTTAGCAATATCAGCCAGTTGCGCGCTATAGCGGTTAATATCAAAAGCGACCCACCCTCCCCCATGAAAATAAACCAATGCGTTAAATGGCCCTTTCCCGGGAGGCGTAAAGATATTTATTGGTAGGTCAGCGGTCGGTGATGTCACGTATCTGTGTTCAATGCGAACGCTTGAATCCACTGTGCCGGCTAAATCAGAATCGCCATGCGAATACGCGCGAGCTTGCTCAAGATTGGAGGTGATATCAGGAAGATCTAACTTCGCTTCCATTGCCAAGTAAGCAATTGCTTGCGGGTGTAACGGCATCTACTTACCGACCTCTCCTGTCGTAATCCTTTGCAACCCAATATTAATCCAAATACTGAAACATACCTAGATAGTCAGCCGGTACAACGTTAATATTAAAGGAGTAACTTCCTATCTATTTGAGGGGAATTCATATGCGCAGTGCGGCCTGGTATGGCGGAGAAGACCGAGATGCTTACATTCACAGAGCATGGATGCGTCGAGGCAATCCAGATTCAGCTTTTGATGGCCGACCACAGATTGCGATTGTAAACACTGCCTCAGACCTCGCACCTTGTAATTCCCATTTAGATGAAATTGCTCAGAGTGTGAAAAATGGAGTCTGGGAAGCTGGTGGCGTACCACTCAACTTGCCAATGATTTCACTCGGTGAGACTTTGGTTCGTCCGACATCAATGCTCTGGAGAAATATGGTTGCAATGGCAACCGAAGAATTAATTCGCGCGAATCCGATTGATGGAGTCGTTTTGCTGGGCGGGTGCGATAAGACAATCCCCGCGATATTAATGGGTGCAGCTTCAGTCAACCTTCCTGCGATTGTCGTACCTGGCGGTCCAATGATGACTGGTACTTTTCGTGGGTCTCCTCTGGGTTGCGGTACCGATGTTTGGAAACTTAGCGAGGAAGTTCGTGCAGGGCTTCTAAGTAAAGCGAAATTCCTTTCATCTGAGTCAGCGATGATTCGAAGTCGGGGTCACTGCAACACAATGGGAACTGCTTCAACTATGGGCAGCATGGCCGAAGCTCTCGGAATGGTTCTTCCTGGAGTTGCTGGAACACCCGCATCTGATAGCCGTTTGCTAAAAGCAGCCCACGAATCAGGTCGACGCATAATCGATATGGTCAAAGAAGATCTTAAGCCTTCAGATATCTTGACTAAAGGCGCATTCATAAACGCTATAGCGACTCTCGCTGGAATTGGTGGCTCGACAAATGCAGTGGTGCATCTTCTAGCAATAGCCGGCCGCGTAGGTGTGGATTTGAATCTTAAAGATTTCGATCAATACGGTTCTAACGTTCCATTGTTGCTTAATTTGCAGCCAGCTGGCACTTACCTCATGGAAGATTTGCATCGCGCTGGAGGCCTCACTGCGCTGATGCGCGAACTTATTCCACATTTCGACGCCTCTGCAATTACAGTAACGGGACGTCCTTTTGTAGAAACTCTTGCAGACGCGGAAATTTATGATCTTGACGTAATTCACGAATTAGCCAATCCCCTGCAAGAAAAGGCAGGAATTGTTGTTCTGTACGGCAATTTAGCGCCGTTGGGTGCAGTGATTAAGCCATCTGCTGCAACACCTGAATTACTACATCACCGAGGTCCTGCTTTGGTCTTTGACGGAGTGGAAGATTTTCATGCGCGAATCGATAATCCGGATCTGGATGTCGATGAGAATACGGTTTTGATATTACGAGGATGTGGCCCTAAGGGTTATCCGGGAATGCCTGAAGTAGCCAATCTTATTTTGCCGCAGAAACTTCTTGAAAAAGGAGTAACCGATATGGTTCGAATTTGCGATGGCCGAATGAGCGGAACTGCATACGGCACCGTCATTTTGCATGTGGCACCCGAGGCCGCAGCGGGCGGTCCATTAGGTCTTATTCAGGACGGAGATATCATCGAACTCGATGTCACAAATCGTTCCCTCAATATTGATATCAGCGCAGAAGAACTGGCTCTAAGAAAACCATCGGATTTCATGGTGAGTACATTCGCACAACCAGCTCGCGGTTGGGAACGACTGTATATAGATCACGTTATGCAAGCAGATCGTGGTGTTGATTTTGATTTTCTACAAGGGTCGAGTGGTTCTTCCGTTCCACGAGAGTCACACTAAATATTCGATGTAATCCTTATTAATACCAAGGATCAACGATATCCAAGTCGAAAGGCCATAGCGGTCTACGAGGTTTCGTAAACGGTAACTTAGGCAGACGGCTATCGGATGAGCCAGGTGAAGCGAAATCGATGCACTTGAAGGCCAATGGGCTGTAATAAGCACGGTAGCTTCCAGCGGATTTAACTTGCACTGCCTTCGCAGCAGTGACATCTAATCCGACCCTTAAGTAGAGTTGATAATCCAACATAAAGGCAGGCTTCGAAGTCACGACAATATAAATGTCATTGACCTTAAGAACCGCGGTTGGTCCAGAATTGAACATCTTTGATGGATATTTGGACTGATAGATACCATCACACAAGGTGATCACCTCGCCAGTCACTTCTACCGGGGTAAAAAACACAGGCGATAAAGTTCCGCCGATTTCAGATGTGACTTCTCCCCCGACTCCTGCTTCAAAGCACTTCTTCGCTACAACCTCGTCAGTGAGCGTCATGTACACAGCCCCATTGATCGGGTTCTCAAGTAAGTGCTTGAGTAAATAATTACTGTCGCCTTGGCTACCTGCTGAAGGACTATCGGCGCCTTCTGCCAAGACAAAGGGCCTGGCGGAAGGCTCGCTTGCATTTACTTCAGCAATAACATCTGCGACCTTCTCCTTACGGAAAAGAACTGCTTCGCGTCGATCCCACATCATCATGGCTAGTTCATCTGCAAGTTTCTGACCAAGCTCTGGATCGTCTTCTGTGACAACTAGAGCAGACCATCCCAACTCGGTAACCTCAAGCCAAGGTTGGGTGCAAAAAACCGTGGCGTCCAATACTCCAGGCATTTTTTCAATCTCGTGAAGGCGATCAAGTACAGCGCGCATTGGCCCAAATGTGGTGTCGTGGCCTTCGGAGGAGGCCATCAATTTCGTTTTACGGTAACTCAATGTGGGAGTTTTCTCGTGCGCCAACGCAGCAGCCATGAGTCGCATCGCACGTGCCCCTGTTTCAAAGAAATCTATATGAGGGCACGTTTGATATCCCGCAATAAGCGCCGTTGATTTGGCCATCTTCTCTGTGAAGTGTCCATGGAAGTCACAACTGACTGCGATAGGAAAATCAGGTCCCACAATTGCTCGCAGGGATTCGATGAGATCGCCTTCTACATCCTCATAGGATTCCGCAGTCATTGCTCCATGCAAACGAAGGTAGACCCCGTCGACTGAATCAAGGACTTTGGATAGTTTCGAAAAAAGTTCCTTCTTGAGATATTCGTATGTCTCATCATTTACTGTGGGTCCGCATCCGCCGTCGGCTGCAAAGACAGGTACGAGTTCGATGCCAAGTTCTTTTGCTACAGATACTGCCCCACCAATTTCATCCTTACCAAAGCCCGCAGTAAGGACTTCAGGTCCTTCAACAAGTAAATAGCGCTCGAATGCATCCATATACGTGAGCCCTGGCGCAAAACTATTACTTTCGAAAGTTATGCCAGCAACTGCAACTTTCTTACCTCGTACATCAGTCACTTAAATGCCAGCCTTAAGAACATCTCGAACACAACTTAATGTCTTATCAATATCTACAGCTTCATGAGCCGAAGATAGGAACCACGTGCCTCTAGGTAGAATGCGAATCCCTGACTTCAGCATCTCGAATGCAAAATTACCATAGCGCTCACGATTTGCCTTTATTCCTGAGCGGTAATCGGTAGGCGCGTGCAAATCAAAACGGACGTTGAAGACGCTCGGGTATCCGACGATCTCGTGCATGACACCAGCACTTGTAAATTCTGCCGCTAAGCCTTTCATGAGAGCACTACCTGTAACTTCAATGGTCGCGTGCGGCTTGCCACTTTTAATCATTTCTAGGGTTGCTACCGTTGCAGCCATAGAAACTGATTGAGTGTTATACGTTCCGCCGTGCATTACCTTTCCTTCTCCTACTAAATTCATGAATTCTTTCTTGCCGACAATTGCTGCAACTGCGAATCCGTTTGCTAACGCTTTTCCAAGAATAGTTAAGTCCGGAGTCACACCTAGAACTCCTTGAGCTCCGCCCGCCGAGACTCGGAATCCCGTAATTACTTCATCAAAGATTAGAACAGTTCCATATTTAGTGCAGAGCTCCCGCACTTTCTCCAAATATCCTGGCAGTGGCAAAATTCCACCTGAGTTAAACATGATTGGTTCCATGATGATTCCAGCGATGTCACCATTCTTCAACTGATCCTCAATCACCTGGATGTTATTCCACGGCAGTACAACTAAATTCTCGCCACTTTCTTGTCCTTGCGTTCCCGCAACAGGAATCGGACTCAGCGCATCACCCGCAGTAGTTGGATCTGGCGCAACGCTCCAATAAACATTGTCGAACCAACCGTGATAATGACCTTCAAACTTAATCATTTTCCAACGTTTTGTGGCGGCTCGTGCAACTCTGAAAGCGACTTGCACTGCTTCTGAACCAGAGGATGCAAATCGAACTAATTCGGCGCCAGGCAGCATTTCAGTGACCAAGCGCGCTGCCTTATATTCGGCGAGAGTTTGACCGGCAACCAATAAGCTAACATCCAATTGAGCCTTGGCTGCATCGATAACTTCTTTCGGGCTATGTCCGAGCAACATCGGACCCATGCCTAAGAAATAATCAGTCAAGATATTTCCGTCTACATCAACAAGTGTGCACCCAGAGGCGCTCGTGAAAACTAATGGGTTGGGACGTACTCCCGTTCGATACCCGCTGTTGACTCCGCCGGCGACGTATGTCGCACCCGCTTCCACAGCTCTCAAAGATCCGCTAAAATCCATGGTGCCCCAATCAATTCCGTATAGTGGAATATTTCATTCAATAATGCAAATCTACTGGGACACTTTCAATCGGGCAATAAATATTACGCATGGTGGAATTTCTCGGTACTAACTGACACGCAAAAAGGAGTGGTTCCGAAATGAAAGATTCAAA
>WLMD01000048.1 GCA_009700405.1 Actinomycetota bacterium
CGATTGCTCATGATCGCAAGAGTATTCAGCTAACAGTCGCGTCGAATGGGGAAATCAACTGCGATTCTCTCGAACCGGCCCCACCTCACGATTCACTTTTTGCTCTTCAAGTTGCTAACGGTGAAACTGGTGTAATTCAACAATGCAATCGCATCATTGAAATTTTTCCCACTAGCAAAATTGCCTGCGATTTCTCCAGTGCGGGATTACGAGTGCCTTTGCCAGATCGTTGGGATAGCGCTTTCTTTGATGCCAAAAGTTGGCAGGGGCCAGAAGGTGTCGGAATCATTGCCATCGCTGCCGATGATCAATGGCGTAACCCTTTGCCACACATCGGACCTCAGAGAACTACGAGTTCGGTATCGCTCCCATTGCTTATGGCAACCGCAGTGGCCATGGATTCCTGGGTTGGCGATGAAGCCACCGAATCCCAGAGACTTCGAGCTCTCTCCTCGTTTCTTCGGAGCGAAATTCACGCAGGAATTCCCGACTGCGACATCGCTGGTGACCTGGATAGTTCTTTGCCGCACATTAATTCATTCTCATTCCTCTATGTAAACGGCGAAGAATTATTGCGACACCTTGACCGAGCTGGTTTTGCGGTTGATTCTGGATCTGCTTGCAGCGCTCAAAATCTAACTCCAAGCCATGTACTTGCGGCCATGGGGCTGCTAACGCATGGCAATGTGCGAATAACTTTGCATCACGACACTCAACACGATGATGTCGTAGCCCTTGTTGCGGCGCTCAAGAGCGCCGTTAGTGAAATCCGCAGCACATGAGAGAAGTTAATTGCCTAAATCTTCGATGCCCTTTGCCTATCATCGAAATAGCACGAGAAATTAAGACAGTAACGGTTGGGCAATCTTTAGTGTTGTTAGCCGATGACCCAGCCACATGGCCAGATCTGCAAGCCTGGGCGAGAATGACCGGTAACGAGGTCGCGCGCGAAAGTGAAGCTAGATTTACAGTGACGCGTCGAAACCAAAACGACCCAGGTGGTCGCTAATTTCTTTCGCTGCAACTGCACCATAAGCACTTTCAAAGCGAGTGAGAAACTCTGCGCGAGTGAAGTGGTATTCCTGAGTTCCCTTAGTTTCAATCACATACGTTGCCAACATAGAACCCAATTGGGCGCAACGCTCGTGAGATAAATTGGCAGCTAGCCCGGCGATAAACCCTGATCTGAAGGAATCTCCAACACCGGTTGGATCTACGCGAGCTTTCTCTTTCGGTACTCCTACAAAAATTGCTTCTTTCCCGCGAGCTTCGACTTTCGCGCCATCTGAACCCAAGGTAACGATGCGAACTTCTACTCGATCAAGGATTTCGGCATCACTCCAGCCGGTCTTTTGAATAGCTAGCGCCAATTCGTATTCATTCAAAAAGAGAAATGAGGCGCCTTCGATAAGGCGTTTAATTTCGTGGCCTTCCATGCGAGCCATCTGCTGAGATGGGTCGGCTGCAAAAGGAATGTGCTGCTCACGTGCAATCTCAGAATGGCGCAACATCGCTTCTGGGTCATCAGGAGAAATTACGATGAGATCGAATATCCCTGTTTTGTCCATGATTGGATTCAATTCAATATTGCGTGCCTCACTCATCGCACCCGGAAAAAAGGAGGCAATTTGATTGAGTTCGGTATCGGTCGTAACCATGAATAAAGATGTGTGCAAAGTTTCCGAAATTTGAACATGGGAGGTATCTACACCGTGGCGGGAAAGCCAGGCTTCATAGTCAGCCCAATCAGTTCCTACTGCTGCAATCAAAGTTGGGTTTAACCCCAAGACGCCCATGCCAAAAGCAATGTTTGCTGCGCACCCACCTCTACGTACATCGAGTGCATCAACGAGAAATGACAACGAGACTTTTTCCAACGAGCCCGCAACCAAAGAGTCCGTGAACTTTCCAGGAAATGTCATCAAGTGGTCGCGACCTACAGAACCAGCCACGCCAATTTTCATCAAATTCCTTTATGTTCCTCTATGCAAGTGTCACGAAGATGTGGGCTCTGCTTTAAATCACGTTGAATCGAAAAGTATTAGTTGAAGGAATCTCCACAAGCACATGATCCGCCAGCATTTGGATTATCGATTGTGAATCCTTGCTTTTCGATGGTGTCTACGAAATCAACCGAAGCACCGGCTAGATAAGGCACGCTCATCTTGTCCACTACAACTTTGACATCACCAAAAGCATAGGTGACATCGCCATCTTGGATACGGTCATCAAAATAGAGTTGGTAGCGAAGCCCTGAGCAACCACCTGGTTGGACGGCAACGCGCAGCGACAGGTCATCGCGATCTTCTTGAGCCAAGAGCGAGGCTACTTTGCTCGCAGCGGTCGGAGTCAAAATAATGGTGGCCGAGCTCGTTTCAATTGTGACATCTGTACTCATAGTCAATTCTCTCCCTTTAAACAATGAATCTCACCAAGACATGTCTGGCTTTGAAGTAAATCCTACTCGCAGGATGGCGAATAAGCAGACAGAATATGCCTATGGCATTGAGCGATCTCCTGATGTTGGGGCAAGGCAAAGACCTGGGAAGCGAACGCGGCGTTTCATGCACGGGAGAACTCCCCCATCCCAGCGAACCCGGCCTAGTAGAGCGCGCCCGAGTAGCTCGAGCTGCATTGGGAAGTCGGGCGCTAGTCCTGGGCCATCATTATCAACGTGATGAAGTTATCGAATTTGCGGATATAACAGGTGACTCGTTCAAACTCGCACAGGCTGCTGCTGAGCAGTCTGAGGCTGAATACATAATTTTCTGTGGCGTACATTTCATGGCTGAAAGCGCCGACATCCTCACTTCATCGGCACAGAAAGTAATTCTCCCTGACCTAGCAGCAGGTTGTTCTATGGCAGATATGGCAACTGCTCAACAAGTTAATGATTGCTGGAAAGTTCTCGAAGAGTTTGGGGTTGCCCAAAGCACCATTCCTGTGACGTATATGAATTCATCTGCTGCAATAAAAAGCTTCACAGGTAAAAATGGTGGAACCGTCTGTACCTCATCAAACGCAAAGCGAGCGATGTCTTGGGCATTTGAGCAAGGTGAAAAAATTCTCTTCTTGCCTGATCAACATCTTGGAAGAAACACCGCCGTACTTTCCTTAGGTTTGTCTTTAGAGGATTGCGTTCTATGGAATCCCTGGAAACCACAAGGTGGGCTCACTCGTGAAGAAATTATCAATGCCAAAGTCATACTCTGGCGTGGGCACTGTTCGGTCCATGGACGTTTCACGGTGGAAAGCGTTGCCGAAGTAAGAAAGAGAATTCCTGGCGTGCAAGTTTTAGTTCATCCAGAATGTCAGCACGAAGTTGTTTCAATTGCGGATGTAGTTGGTTCCACCGAAATGATTATTCGCACCATAGAAGCAGCACCTGCGGGTTCGGCCTGGGCAATCGGCACCGAACTCAACCTTGTCCAACGTTTGGCCAAAGATCATCCCGATAAGACAATCGTTTTTCTGGATAAAGATGTCTGCTACTGCTCGACGATGAATCGAATTGATCTCCCGCACCTTGTGTGGGTAATGGAATCCTTGCTAGCCGATCACCTTGTCAATCAGATTAAGGTGGACCAGGAAGTGGCGACGTACTCCAAAATAGCGCTCGAGAGAATGCTCGCGCTCCCCTAACTTCCTGAGATTGCCAGCCAACCTCTATAGTTTCACCCATGAGCTCAGACACTCCAGATAAATCAGAAAATAAGGGTCGCCCAACTCCTTCACGTAAAGAGGCACAGGCAAAGCGCGTCGTGAATTCGATGGCTCCAGCTTCTAATAAAGAAGAGCGCAGGAAACAGAAGGAACTTCAACGTCAACATCGTGGAGCCCAGCGTGCTGCATATATGCGTGGCGAAGAAAGCGCTCTACCCGTACGCGATCGTGGGCCAGTACGTCGATTTGTTCGAAACTACGTGGATGCCAGGCGCTCACTTGCCGAGTACTTGCTTCCACTGCTTTTCGTTGTGCTTATGCTTTCGCGCATCAGCGCCCTAACTACCGTCGCTGTACTGCTTATGTACGTTGTATTTGTTGGCGCCATGATTGAAGGCGTCATGCTTTCCAAAAAAATCAAACGAGAAATTAAGGTTCGTTTTCCTGATGCCTCAACTAAAGGCATTGGTTCTTACGCGTGGTCACGTTCTACACAACTGCGACGTTTACGCGCGCCAACTCCTCAATTTAAAGCCGGCGACAAGCTCGACTAAATTATCCGCGAGAACTTATGGTCGTGGATTTGGACTGATGTTTAGAGCAGGATCACTTTCTGGCAATGAGCCCAAAGCTTTATCGATGGCCTTCATTGTCTCAGGTGAAAGTTTGACGCCTGATGCTTTCACATTCTCTTTAACTTGAGATGGCTTCGTTGCTCCAATGATTGCGCTAGAAATATTCTTGTTTTGCAGAACCCACGCAACCGCGAGTTGAGCCATGCTCAAGCCCACGCCTTCAGCGATAGGCGCCAACTTTTGCACGCCGGTGAGAACATCATCCTTGAGCCATCGAGAAATCATTCCCGCCCCACCATTTTTATCGGTTGCACGTGAACCTGCAGGTACTTTTTTGCCAGGCTTATATTTTCCAGTCAATACGCCCTGGGCGATAGGTGACCACACGATCTGACCTATTCCCTCTTTTTCACTCAGTGGAACAACTTCGGCATCTATGACTCTCCACAACATGGAATATTGTGGTTGATTAGAAACGAAGCGGGTGTATCCGCGTTCATCTTGGATTTTCAACGCAGCAGCAATTTCACTAGCGCGCCATTCCGAAACACCGATGTAATTAACTTTGCCTTGACGGACCAAATCTTCAAATGCGCTAAGGGTTTCCTCCAGCGGTGTTTCGTAATCGAAACGATGCGCTTGATAAAGATCTATGTGATCGGTACCTAGGCGCTTAAGGGATGCATGACACGATTCCATAATATGTTTACGTGACAGACCGCGATCGTTTTTACCTGAACCAGTTGGCCAATACACTTTGGTAAATAGTTCATAGGATTCACGCCTGACACCTTTAAGAGCTTTGCCCAAGACCTTTTCAGCTTTTGTATTTGCATAGACATCAGCGGTGTCAAAAGTAGTTATGCCAAAATCTAATGCGGTCTTCACGCATGCGATGGCGTTTTCCTGTTCAACCTGAGAGCCGTGAGTAATCCAGTTTCCATAGGAGATCTCAGATACGTACATTCCAGTACTACCTAAACGACGATATTCCATCTGACTTCTCCTCTTGATAAACCCGAACCGGCAGAACAACACCCTATGACGAGCGCGCCTTATTGCCAAGGTGAAAGTAATGTGGTTTTCTACCCCATGTAAGCAAAAAAAACTTAATAGGCCTTGTGTTTAGGGGAAGTCCGGTGAGAATCCGGCGCTGACCCGCAACCGTAAAGCAGTTTCGAACTGCTAAGTCGGATTACCTAAATCAGAGGCTTGAAATCGACACCACCGCCGAGGTTTGCGGGGCGTTCGTCCAAACAGAAATGTTTGAACTGGAAGCTACGGTCGTTCGAGATTATTCGAGCGGCTTTTTTATTTCAGTCAAAGCACTATTGAGGTCGGCCCTTGTAAGACTCCTTACTTTGTGAGGTTTATACAGTGAAATCATCATTTGTGAAAAAGATTGCAACGATTGCAAGTGCGATTATCGTCAGCGCACTTTTTATCCCCTCTGCACAAGCGGCAGATAAGGGCTACAGATACTGGGGCTATTTCCAAAGTGCACCAGGGCAAAATGCATGGACTATGGCTCAAACTGGTCCAACTGTTCCTATCGCAGATGGAGACGTTGAAGGATGGGCGTTTACTTTCAGCAGTGACAAGATTCCAGATGCTGCCGCGCCTCGCGTTGCACCGAATTTTGCAAAGATATGTTCAGGCATCAAAACACCTGCCGCCGGAAAGAAGCGCATAGGTTTAGTAATCGATTTTGGTAGTGCCTTTCTTCGCCCAAAAGGTGAGTCAATCCCACGTCAAATTACAAAATGCGTTGTTGTTGATAAAGCCGCTCTCGGTTCAGATGTCGTATACGCAGTTACGAAAATACGAGCAAGTGCATCAGGATTCTTTTGCGGTCTCAACGGGTATCCAGCCAAGGAATGCGGCGTAGAGATCCCAACGCCTGCTTCCCTCTTGTCTAACCAGTCATCTAAGAAATAGTTTCGATGAATCGTTCGTTACACCCGCTTGTATGGTGGATTTGGGCTGGGGCAATGGCAACTGCAGTTGCCATGACTAGTTCAATTTCTATTGCCATTGCAGTTGTGGGTGTAACGGCGATAGTCGTGAGAAATAAGGCTGAAGAAACACCTTGGGCGGCAAGCTTTTCATGGTCACTCAAAATGGGCTTGTGGGTCATCGCCATTCGAGTTCTCACTGGAGTACTGATTGGTGTGCCAATGCCTGGGCGAAAGATTCTCACATTGCCAGTCATCCCTCTCCCGCATTGGATGGCAGGGATTCGAATCGGTGGACCCGTAACTCTAGAGCGGCTCACATCTACCGCACATGATGGAATCATGATTGCCTCCATCATCGCGCTACTAGGTGCGGCTGCATCACTTTCAAGTCCACATAGATTGCTGCGATCTATGCCAGTGATGGTTTATGAATTTGGAGTGAGCGTTGTAATCGCAACATCAATACTGCCTCAATTCGTAACCAGTATTTCAAGAATTAAACAAGCGCAACGCCTGCGGGGTCATGAAAGCACGGGATTATTAAGTTGGCGAAGAATTGCACTTCCACTATTTGAAGAAACACTTTCACGTTCGTTGGACCTTGCAGCGGCCATGGATTCGCGAGGATATGGATTTACTCGCAAAAGGTCTAAATACAGACAAGATCGCTGGACGTCCAAGGATTACCTGCTCTGTGGCATAGCTATGGTCTCCTTGGCGAAACCTGAGTTGCTGGTTCTTGTTGCTGCTGTGTCAGCACTGGTGGTCGCCCCATGATTAAATTTTCAAATGTTTCATTAATTTATCCAAATTCACAACAGACGGTCATTGAGGACCTTTCGTTCACCGTATCTGAAGGTGAGTTGGTTTTAGTCATGGGTCCAACGGGGATTGGAAAATCGTCTGTACTGCGCCTTATTAACGGATTAGTACCGCACCATACGGGTGGGATATTGGCTGGAGACATCAGCGTTAACGGGATCTCAACGCATAGCGTGAAGCCAGGTGGACTCGCGCACTTAATTGGCATCGTCGGACAAAACCCGCTGCATGGTTTCGTTACCGATACCGTGGAAGAAGAGCTGGCATTTGGAATGGAAACTCTTAACATGCCCAGTGATGTCATGCGAAAGCGTGTCGAAGAAATCCTGGATCTATTGAGTTTGGCACCTTTGCGCAATAGAACGATTGCCACCTTGAGCGGTGGAGAACAACAACGCGTGGCAATTGGCAGCGCTCTAGTAATGCACCCGAAGGTTCTAGTTTTAGATGAGCCGACAAGCGCGCTTGACCCTATTGCCGCCGAAGAGGTTCTTTCAATCCTTCACAGACTTGTCCACGATCTTGGCTTAACTGTGATTATTTCAGAACATAAACTTGAACGAGTCATTCAATTTGCTGACCGCATAATTCATATCCAAGGCGATGGCCACACTCGTATCGGCACGCCTCAGGAGATTTTCGCTGATTCTGATTTGGCACCACCAATCATCCACCTTGCACGAGCTATGCAATTAAGCGAAATTCCACTCACGGTTCGAGATATGCGTCGCATGACGCAAACCAAACGCAAGGAACTCGTAGATGGCTCTGTCCTTGCGCCTATAGAAAATTCTAAAACAGAATCCCTAGTAACTCTCAAACAGGTAACAATCAATTATGGCAAGAAGAATGCAATCTCCGATGTCTCCCTCTCTATTTCTAGCGGTGAAATTATTGCGGTGATGGGGCGCAATGGCGCAGGCAAGAGTTCACTTTTGCGAGCGATTGTAGGTGCCTCTACGGTTGATAAGGGTGACGTGTTAGTTGCAAAGAAGAACCCATTTCTTCTTCAAGGTCGCGAGAGAACTCAACTCATTGGCTTTATTCCTCAAGAACCTAGTGATCTTCTCTACCGTCAAAGCGTTGCTGACGAATGCTCCCAAGCAGATCAAGATAATCACGTTGTAGCAGGTACAACTCTTACGCTGCTTCAAGAACTGGTTCCTGGCATTTCATCGCACACACATCCTCGAGATCTATCTGAGGGTCAGCGTCTTGGGCTTGCTCTATGTGTCGTCCTATCTGGATCGCCAAAAATTCTCGTACTTGATGAGCCCACCCGCGGCTTGGATTACAGTGCTAAGAAAACCTTGGTCTCACTTTTGAAAGAAATTGCACTAGGTCAAGAACGCGCCGTGATCATTGCTACACACGATGTAGAACTAGTAGCTGAAGTTGCCACGCGAGTTGTTTTTATCGCTGAAGGCGAAATAGTTGCCGATGGTCCAGTTGCGCAAGTATTACTCTCATCTCCGGCTTTCGCTCCTCAAGTTGCAAAAGTCATGTCACCATCGCCGTGGTTGACAATCAATGATGTTATCGAAGCCATGAAACGCAATCAATGAAAAGAACTTCGGATATCTACCGGTTTAATGTGCGATCGTCATTAGCGCTAGGTGCAGCAACTCTTGTAAGTATCGGTGGATTCTTGTGGCCTTTCCTCTTTAACGCTGCAGGAAACCAATCTAGAACGCAATTATTTTTCTGGATTTCGGTACCGCTCGCCCTCGCACTCCTAATTGTCGAACTAAGTAATGATCGCCTTGACGCCAAATCGGTGGCGCTACTTGGGGTGTTGGCAGCGATAACGGCGGCGCTGCGACCTATGGGTGCTGGCGCAGTAGGAATAGAACCTATGTGGTTTATTTTAATTCTCAGCGCCCGCGTATTTGGAGCCGCATTCGGTTTCATTTTGGGAATAAGCGCACTTCTTGTTTCTGCATTTCTTACTGGTGGTTTTGGTCCATGGCTCGCTTATCAAATGTTCGCCGCAGGATGGGTCGGTTTAGGTGCTGGTGCGCTCCCCCAAAGAATTGGCAGGTTTGCCCTTAGGGGTAAAAGCGAGATTCTCCTTCTACTTTTTTACGGAGCGATTGCAGCTTTGATATTCGGAGCACTCATGGATTTACAATTTTGGCCATGGGCGTTAGGTGCAAATACCCAACTCTCTTATCTTCCAGGTGGACCATCGGCAACCAATCTCCACCGATTTATCGTCTTTCATTTTGCTTCATCGATGGCATGGGATGTTCCTCGTGCATTTATTACCAGCGCCCTTGTCGTCATTGCAGGTCCGACAGTGTTATCCGCCCTTAGGCGCACTCAAAGGCGCGCTGCATTTCTAGAGCCAATAGAGTTTCGTGAGGCAAGCCAGAACGCTATCGAACGTGTGAGGGCACAAAAGGAATTGTGACAACTTCAACGTCCAAATCTCTCCCGCGTACATCAACTACTAATTGGTCGCCAATATTCACAGAGGGAGCAATAAGCGCCAACGCAATACCGTTCTTTAGCGTTGGTGAGAATGTTCCACTAGTAACGCTGCCAATTACATTTCCAGCCTTGTCTTTAACATCCATGCCGCCACGGGGAATTCCTTTTCCTAAGCACAATAACCCGCGTAACTTAGTAACTGCTCCTGCAGCTTTTTGTTCACGCAATATTTCTGCCCCTGAAAATGTTTCTTTATCCCAACCAATTGCCCAATTTGCACTTGCTTGAACAGGGGTAATGTCCAAAGAAAGTTCGTGGCCATGCAATGGGTATCCCATTTCTGTGCGCAAGGTATCGCGAGCGCCAAGTCCACATACAACTCCGCCGAATGCCACCATGGCTTCGGCTAAGCAATCCCACACAGCGAGCGCGTCATCCCATGAAGGAAGAAGTTCAAATCCAAGTTCGCCCGTGTAACCAGTCCGACACAAAATTGCATCACGTCCAGCAATTTTCACAACGGAAAAACTCATATAGTCCAAATCGGTGGAGACTCCTAAAGAATTCAGGAGTTGCGCCGACTTTGGGCCCTGCACCGCAATCACTCCATAGGAGGTATGTAGATTTTCCACGACTATTCCTGATGGTGCTAATTCCTGAAGATATTCCACAACATCTGCGGTATTAGAGGCATTAGGCACAAGGAAGAAATCATCAGCGCTATTTCTATATGCAATGAGGTCATCGATAACTCCGCCGTTGCGATTGCAGATCAAGGTGTATTGGGCTTGCCCGTCAACAATGCG
>WLMD01000049.1 GCA_009700405.1 Actinomycetota bacterium
AAATACGGTGCCTTGTGGATCATTGATGAGACCCACACTATTTCTGTTGGTGTCGGAGGAATGACACAAGATCTTGGATTGAAGCCCGATTTCCTAACAATTGGTAAAGCCATTGGCGGAGGAATTCCAACAGGTACATTTGGAATGACGCACGAGATTGCTAAGAAGATTGCAGAACGTGTGCAACTAGATGTGATCGATACCGGTGGCATCGGTGGAACCCTTGCTGGCAACGCCCTCTCTTTGGCTGCTATGCGCGCCACCTTGTCTCAGGTCTTAACCCCTGCAGCTTTTGTTTCGATGATTGCACTAGGCACTCGCTGGTCTGATGGCGTCGATGCAGCAATCGCGCAGTTCAATCTGCCGTGGCACTGTAATCGCCTTGGCGCACGTGGGGAATATGTGTTTCGGTCATCGGCCCCACATACAGGGCGCGAAGCAGCAGAGGCTGGAGATTTCGAACTTGAGCAGTACATTCACTTGCGCCTACTCAATGACGGATTCTTGTTGACGCCATTTCATAATATGGCGCTGATGTCTCCTGCAACTACGCAAGCAGATGTTGATGCACACACGGCTGCATTTGCGGCAATGTGCGAGGATCTAGTTAAAGCCTAGGCCGGTGTAGAGCGCTAAACCTTTTTCGTTGTCGGCATCGACATACAACATCGCATCCTTAATGCCTTGTGCAAGTAAGTAATTCATTGCCGCGATAGATACTGCGCGGCCAACCCCATGCCCCGTGAAATCAGGATCCACGCCGACGATGTATAACTCGCCGGCAGGCTCTTGATTAACAAAGTCATGATGAATCTTTGTCCAGCAACTTCCAACGATCTTCCCGTCTTCTATTGCTAAGAAGAATCCCTTGGGATCAAACCAAGGCTCAGCAATGCGGTTATCCAAATCGGCCATTGCCCAGTTGCCCTGGTCGGGATGATCAATAAAAATTCTATTGTTTAGATCCAGCCAAGCCTGCTTATGAATTAACGGATTGAAAGTTTCGATAGTGAAACCATGATGGTCGTCAGGGATTGGATCATGTAATGAGCGGTGAATTCTTAATATGTGGCGCATTCCTAGATGCGTTCACTAACGTGGCTTTCTTTACCCCCGTTAGGCAAAGTAAAACGATAACCAACATTTCGTACCGTGCCGATGATGGATTCAAATTCAGAACCTAGTTTGGAACGAAGACGTCGGATATGTACGTCCACGGTACGAGTACCGCCGAAATAGTCGTAGCCCCAGATTTCTTGCAGTAACTGCGCACGTGTAAATACGCGCCCAGGATGTTGCGCCAAATATTTAAGAAGTTCAAACTCTTTGAAGGTGAGATCCAGAGTCCGACCCTTTACCTTTGCGGTGTAAGAATTTTCATCGATGACAATTTCGCCACTTCGAATCTCACCCGACGTTGGATCTGCGGCATTTCTAATTGCTGTGTGTTCACCAATCGCAATACGAATTCGTGCATCAACTTCGGCGGGCCCTGCGGTATCAAGAATGACATCCTGAACTCCCCATTCGGCACTCATTGCAGATAACCCGCCATCAGTTGTGATGAGAATTAGCGGTGCACCTATTCCAGTAGTTGTCAGCAGACGCGTAAGACTCTTAGCTGCAGGCAACTCGCGTCTTGCATCAATAAATAAAATATCAGCTTCTGGAATATCAATAAGAATGCTTCCTTCAGCAGGCATGATCCGCACACTGTGTTGCAAGAGCGCTAATGCAGGGAGAACTTCGGCGCTGGCTCCGAGAGTATTTGTTAAGAGCAGGACTCGGGCCATGGTCGTGTCCTCTCTCGATGAGTTGCTTTGCGATGATGGGCAAGACTACTACTTGGCTTGAAGTAGACTCAACCTATGGCCGAACAGCACGAACTCAGAGATCGAGGACTCCGCCTTACTCCGCAACGTGAATTAGTTCTTGCCGCAGTACGCGAACTTGGACATGCAACTCCCGAAGAAGTAGCTGAAAAGGTTCGTCTGACTCATCCAGGGATAAATCTTTCTACTGTGTATCGCAATCTTGAAACCCTTGAAAATGTTGGACTTGTTTTACATACACACCTAGGTCACGGCGGTGCTACTTATCATGCGGCCGAAGAGTTGACGCACCTTCACCTTGTATGTGGTGTTTGCGGTTCTGTCGGAGACGCGCCAATTGATGCAGCTGCAAGTTTTGTTAATTCACTTGCTGATGATTATGGATTCAGGACTGATGTAAGCCACTTTGCAATTTATGGAACGTGCGCTGATTGCGTTGCCACCGAACTTAAATGAGTGCGGTATTAGTTGAAGATGGCCCAGATAAAGGTGCCGTCTGGCATTTTGGTGAACCAACGAAAGAACAAAGGGCGCTAGAAGCAGGGCTTGCATGGGCCGATCTTTCTCACCACGAAATTATTTCAGTGTCAGGGGAAGACCGACTGACTTGGTTACATTCGCTAACTACACAACATCTAGAAAAGTTAGCGCCCGGTATTTGGCAACATGTCTTAATCCTTGACCCACAGGGTCACATAGAGCATCAGTTCTACCTTGTCGATGATTCAACGACTACATGGCTCATGGTTGATCCAGGACGTGCTGCAGCGCTGTTGCAACATTTAGAGAAGATGAAATTTATGTTGCGCGTTGAAGTTAAAGATGTTTCCAACGAATATGCAATCTTGCGAGCTCCAGGCTTAACAGATGACATGGGCGGTCCGTACGCGTTGGTCCCTCGCGGTGAGTTAGAAGAAATGAAGAAAACGTTTTCTGCCACTGCTATGCAAGTTGGCACTTGGGCACTGGATGCACAACGTGTAGCTGCAGGGCGTCCACGTATTGGTTTTGAAATGGACCATAAATCGATTCCTAATGAATTAGGACTTCTCAATCGTGCGGTTCACATGAACAAAGGGTGTTACCGCGGACAAGAGACCGTGGCAAAGATTGCAAATCTTGGTAATCCACCAAGGCGCCTAGTCATGCTGCACTTGGATGGAAGCGTTGTAACAATTCCACCAGCTGGCGCGGATGTTGAAAATAACGGAGTTAAAGTCGGTTATATAGGAACCGTTGCTCGCCATCACGAATTAGGAACAATCGCACTTGCAGTAGTTAAGCGAAATACACCAATGGATGCGCTTTTGACTGTTGAGCAGATACCCGCAACGCAAGAGGCTATTTAATAAACCAAAGCTCGAGTTGCATCGCCCATTATTTCTTCCACAAAAGTTGCGGCCCCTGCGATACGAATCCCAGAAATCTGATCTCCATCATTGATGTTTCGGCGTACGGCGCATTGCGTGCATAAGGTAACTGTTGCCTCAGCAATCAAAGTTGCCAACATCTGATCTAGTGGCGCAGAATGTGGAAGCGAAAACTCACTTGCCTTGCCAGGTATGGCAAACCAAGAGGCATCTCCTGTAAGCCAGAAAGAAACACTTATTCCGGAAGCCAGGGCAGTGGTTGCGACAGAAAAGGCTTGTGCAACGCGCTCTGCATCCTGGGCGCCAGCGGTTAACTTAATGATCAATCGGGATGCGCGCGCCATGGAACAACTCTAAAGGATGGCCTATCGGATAAAGTACCCACCATGGCGGCGACATGGAATTAGTTACATCCATTTTGCTTGCACTCATCGCAGTTGTCTTAGGCGTGGGTTTATTGGTTTTCGGACTCCGAGGACTTACTGGTAGAAATAGAAGAGGTGGTCTGTAGTGGTTTTCACAATTCCCGAAGGTTTACATCCCGATCTCAATCCTTTGGCCTGGTTAGTTGGCACATGGGTTGGCAAAGGTCGCGGTGAATACGAATCGGTAGCACCATTTGAATTTGCTCACGAAGTGGTTTTCACTCACGATGGTCGCCCATTTCTTACGTACTACTCACGATCATGGATCCTCGATGAAAACGGAGATGTTGTTCGTCCAGGTGGATCTGAAACTGGCTTCTGGCGTGTCAAACCAGGAAATGTTTTAGAGGTTGTCATTGCACATAACACTGGAATTAGCGAAGGTTGGGTTGGTCGATTTGATGGCCCAAAGATTCAACTTGAAATGGATCAGGGTTATTCAGCACCGACTGCAAAAGTCGTAACCGCTGGCTCTCGTTTATATGGTCTTGTAGAAGGCGAACTATTTTTCGCCTACGACATGGCAGCAGAGGGATACATCATGCAGCCGCATTTATGGTCAACGCTTCCGCGCGTACATGAGTGAGATTCTTGCTGAAGTAACTCGAAGCGGCGTCGTTGAATCTCGACACAGCGGAGATGCAGTTCTGTTGAACAGCGATGGCTCCACACTTCTATCTCGCGGTAATCCTGAATCATTAATATTTCCGCGCTCGACGGTTAAAGTAATTCAGGCTTCGGCAATGGTGCGCAATGGCCTGCAACTGGAACCTCGTCTTCTAGCTCTTGTAGCCGCTAGTCATTCAGGTGCGCAAATGCATCAAGAGGGCGCTCTGGAAATCTTGGCTTCGGTTGGACTTAACGAATCGGCTTTGCAAAATGCAACGGATAAACCTTTAGGTGAAAGCGAACGTCGCGAATGGGGATCAAAACCTGCAACCTCGTTGGCGCACAATTGCAGCGGAAAGCATTCAGGAATGCTTGCAACCTGTGTAATTAATAATTGGCCTACTGACACGTACTTGGATCCAAATCACCCATTGCAAATTGCATGCCGCAGCGAACTCGAAGAGTTAGCGGGAGAGAAGGTTTCGCTGATAAGTATTGATGGATGTGGAGCACCACTCTTTATGATTTCATTGATGGGTCTTGCTCGTGCAATACACAAGATCACCATTTCGAAGGACCCGATTCACCAAGATGCTATTCAGGCGTGCCGAGATTACCCAGAGATGGTTGCAGGTGAAGGTCGACTTTCAACTCGATTAATGCGCGAGATCCCCGGCCTATTTCTTAAAGAAGGTGCTGAAGGCGTAGAAGTCGGTTCACTTGCAGATGGTGCAACCTTTGCTTTCAAAATTGACGACGGCTCATGGAGGGCCTTTGGTCCGCTCGTTGTTGCCATATTGGAAAAGTTTGGCGTGAGCGCAACGCAAGAGGCTACGCCCGTTTATGGGGGGGCATCAATAGTTGGTTCCATTCGCGCAATTTTGTAGCCCAGGTAGACTGACAGCATGAATGGGCGCATCGCAACATTAATGGTGCATACCTCGCCGCTGGATCAGCCAGGCATTGGTGATGCAGGTGGAATGAATATTTATGTTGTAGAAAGCGCAAAGCGCATGGCGGCAATGGGCGTGACTGTTGATATTTTCACCAGACGCAATCATGCTGATCTGCCGGAAACGGTAGAACTTTCACCTGGCGTCACAGTCAGACACTTGGATGCCGGCCCGGTTGATGGCGTTACAAAAGAAGAGTTGCCGAAATATTTTTCCGAACTTTCAGATCGTTTCATGGAAGCTCTGCAAGGTCGCACTGCCTATGAAGTTATCCATTCTCATTATTGGATTTCTGGCGAAGTCGCCATCGCTGCAAGTAAGAAATTGCAGATTCCGCTTGTTCATACGATGCACACGATGGCAAGAGTTAAGAATCTCAATCTTGCTGAGGGTGAAACTCCCGAACCAGTTGCTCGTGCAATGGGCGAAACTGAAGTTGTAAGCGCGGCGAAAGCTCTCATTGCAAATACTGATGCTGAGGCGGCCAGTCTTGTTTCGTTGTACGGTGCGTGCCCGGACATTGTTCACGTTGTGGCTCCAGGTGTTGACCTCTACACATTCACACCAGGCTCTGGCCGAAGTGTGGCACGAGCCGAATTAAACATTCCCGCGGATGCCCAAGTCATCTCATTCGTAGGGCGCATTCAGCCGCATAAGGGACCAGAGTTACTCATCCGTGCAACCGCTGAAATGCTTTCACACTCACCACATCTGCGCACCAAACTCATCGTGTTCATTATCGGAGGAGCCTCGGGTAGCGGAATTAAAGAAGTAGAAAGAATGAAAGAACTTGTTCAATGGTTGGGCATCAGCGATGTCGTTCGATTCCTGCCACCAGTTCCGCGCGCGCAATTGCCAAATTGGTACCGAGCCGCTGACTTAGTCTGCGTTCCTAGTTATTCAGAATCTTTTGGACTTGTTGCACTTGAAGCCCAAGCGTGCGGCACACCAGTTGTTGCAACGGCAATCGGTGGTCTGCGTACTGCAGTTGCTGATGGAATTTCAGGTGTCTTAGTTGATGGGCACGATCCGCGAGCATGGTCTTCGGTACTTGCACGATTGTTGGGAGAGCCACAACGGCGCGTATTACTTTCAATGGGAGCTATTGAGCATTCATCTCACTTTGGTTGGGATGCAACAGCACGCGGAACCCTGGATATTTATGACCGGGTGTTATCAGAGACCGCTCAGCAGCGCGCTGCATACGGTAGATAATATTCATGGCTGCAATCGATCCACGCATTACGATAGAAGAATTCCTTGATTCTCACGCTCTTGAATTTGAACGAAGCAACGCTGATACTTTTATGGTCACTTTGCCAGGTGAAAAGAAGCTCGAAACACATTGCGCACTTGTAGTTGGCCAGCATTCTTTAAGTATTAACGCTTTTGTCATTCGCAAACCCGATGAGAACCAAGCAGAGGTTCACCAGTGGTGTTTGCGAAAAAATGCTGGAATGTATGGAGTTGCCTACGCGCTAAATGAAGTGGGAGATATCTTCCTTGTGGGTCGATTGCCACTAAATGTCATAACGGATAGAGAGATAGACAGACTCTTAGGAGCGGTTCTTCAGTATTCTGATTCAGCATTTAACCCATTACTTGAGTTGGGATTTTCGTCGGCGATTAGACGTGAATGGGCCTGGCGGGTGTCTCGCGGTGAATCACTTGCCAACCTTGCAGCTTTTGAGCATTTGATTTAAGGCAGTCCAAGGAATCTAAATAGAACATGAAAGAGCGCGGCGCACAGTGCTGCAGCCGGCAAGGTGAGAACCCAAGCAATGAGGATATTTCCAACCGTCCCCCATTTAACCCATTTGCGCCCACGCGTTGCACCTGCGCCAATAATGGATGAAGTGATCGTATGGGTTGTACTTATGGGCGCTTTGAAATGGATTGCCATAACAAAGAGCACCCCGGATGCGACAGTTTGAGAAGCAAACCCACGGATAGGGTCCATTTCAATCATTCTCTTACCGAGAGTTTTCATTATTCGCCAACCGCCGGCATATGTTCCCAAACTTATTGCTAGCGCTGCGGCAACTTTTACCCATACTGGAATTGAATCGCCAGAATGAAAACCTCCAACAACTAAAGCTAGAGTAATTACGCCCATGGTCTTTTGTGCATCTTGTAAGCCATGACCGAGAGACATAGAGCCAGCGGCTACTACTTGACCGACGCGAAAGCCTTTACCAGCAACAGATTTCTTGGAGTTTCGAAAGATCCATTGCAGCGCAAGTGTTAATAGAAAAGCGAGTGATAAGCCAACAATTGGAGAAATAACCATAGGGATTGCGACTTTATCCACGACGCCCTTCCAGTGGATTACCTCTCTGGCTGCAAGCGCAGAGCCAACCAGGCCACCAATTAATGCATGCGAAGATGATGATGGAAGTCCAAACCACCATGTAAGAAGGTTCCACGTGATCGCACCAAGCAGTGCCGCCATAACAACGACGAGTCCTGCGTTACTTGATTCGACTTCAATTATTCCTTTACCAACTGTCTTAGCCACACCTTCGCTGATGAAGGCCCCAAGCAAGTTGCCGACTGCGGCAATGGCCAGGGCGGTCCGCGCTTTGAGGGCCTTTGTGGCTACCGAGGTTGCAATTGAATTGGCTGCATCATGGAAACCATTCGTATAGTCAAATGCAAGCGCTGTAAAGACAATTAGAATTACTAATAAATAGGAGGAGTCCACGAATTAGGATTCTTTTAGTGCAATTGTTCGTATTGTGCGCGCAACTCGCGCCATCTCATCTAATGAATCTTCGAAAAGATTTATTACAGAAGCCACTCGCAGAATCGTCATGGCATCAAAATCTCCACCGAAAAGCAAAGTAGTTATTCGTCGATGTATCCGATCACCTTCATCTTCTATGCGATCGGCTTCTACATAGTAATGATCTAGATCTTTAAGGGTTTTTAGTCGTGGCATGCTACTGGCCGTCAACTCCGCTAGCCGACGAGCAGCATCCACCAATTCGATCGTTCCTTGAGGAAATTGGCCAACTCCGTGGAGAATTACTAAATCTGTTGCTTCTTCCAATGCATCCATAGCATCATCTAAATAATTAGCTAATTGCTGCAAATCTCCACGGTCATATGGCGTGACGAACATGTCGTTTACCCGTCGGATGATTTTCCCTAGTAATTCATCTGCCTCAGTTTCAATTTTTCCGATGCGCTTAGCCAAATCGCTTCGGCCTTCAATAGGCCCGGTGACCAAATCAACGGCGGTTCGAGCACCTGATGCAAGTCTTTCAGCAAGCGAGGTGTAGAGATCAAAAAGGACTGCATCTTTTGGAGTCAACGCCACAAGAATCTCCTCGGTATCGTCGGTGAGTATTAGGAGTATAAATCGTGGCAGGATAGGAACATGAGTAATTACCAATTAATTCTTCTGCGCCACGGTGAAAGTGAATGGAATGCCAAGAATCTCTTCACTGGCTGGGTTGATGTAAAGCTCTCTGAAAAGGGCCAGACTGAGGCTGCGGCTGCGGGAGACATGCTCAAGAGCCGGGATTTATTGCCTGACCTCTTGCACACATCATTACTTCGCCGAGCGATTCATACTTCGCAGTTAGCTCTTGATGCTTGCGATCGCCATTGGATTCCAGTGCGCAGATCATGGCGCCTTAACGAACGCCACTATGGCGCCCTTCAAGGAAAAGATAAAGCAGCGACTCTGGCCGAATACGGCGAAGAGCAATTCAAATTGTGGCGTCGTTCATTTGATGTTCCGCCGCCACCCATTGATGACGCAGATCCTTTTAGCCAAGCACATGATGTGCGCTACGCCGCCCTCGGAAGTTCACTTCCAAAGACTGAATGTCTCAAGGATGTAGTTGCTCGCATGATGCCATATTGGGAAGGATCGATTCTCCCTGACTTGAAGACGGGTAAGACTGTTCTTGTTACAGCACATGGTAATTCGCTTCGTGCACTTGTTAAGCACCTTGATGGAATTTCAGATTCGGATATCGCGGAGTTAAACATTCCAACAGGTATTCCGCTTTTGTATGAACTCAACGATCAGATGATGCCCACGATTCAAGGTGGAGAGTACCTAGATCCAAACGCTGCGAAAGCAGCAATTGAAGCAGTTGCAAATCAGGGAAAGCGTTAAGCTTTTTCTGAAGCGTATTCGCCAGTAACAAGGAAGTAGACGCGTCGGCAGACTGAGACTGCATGGTCTGCACAGCGTTCGTAATAACGTCCAAGTAGCGTCATGTCGATTGCTGTTTCAATGCCATGTGGCCATGCATCATCTAACAATGTTAAAAATAGTTTACGATGAAGCTTGTCCATCTCGTCATCATCTTTTTCTAGTTGGATAGCGGCTTCAAGGTCATGGTTTTCAATGACGTGGGCTGCCTTGGTAATGATCTTCCCGGCTACTTTTCCCATTTCTTGAATGGTGAGAGAAAGTTCTGGAGGTACCGCAGTTGATGGGTAGCGCATGCGAGCAACTTTGGCGATGTGATGGGCAAGATCTCCCATGCGCTCAAGATCGGCGCTCATGCGCAATGAAGTAACCAAGGTACGCAAATCTCCTGCGACAGGTTGTTGCCTAGCTAACAGGTTCAAAGTTCTGGCATCGAGATCATGTTGCAAAGTGTCAATGCGTGAATCCTCAGCGATGACTTCTTCGGCTAATTTCAGGTCTGCGGTGAGCAGGGCGGTCGTGGCGCGCTCCATAGCCGTTCCGACAAGTTGAGCCATCTCAACAAGGGTCGTTCCGACGGAGTCGAGTTCATCATGAAAGGCGTCGCGCATGAAGGAATGTTATCTGTCCGAAGGCGAAATCGCCCCCTTGTAGGTGAACAG
>WLMD01000005.1 GCA_009700405.1 Actinomycetota bacterium
CCGCCTTCACTATCTGGGTCATCGCCAAGTCCAACAGCTGTTGCATAGTTAAGGAGCGCATCAAACCAAACGTAGACAACTTGATCGGTATCCCAAGGAACAGGAATTCCCCAGTCAAAGGTTGATCGCGAAATCGAAAGATCCGTTACTCCACTTTCGAGAAATGAAACTACTTCATTTCGTGCACTCTCTGGCTGACATGCGTCAGGGTTATCTCGATAATGCTGCAATAAGGGTTCTACAAAAGCTGAAAGGCGGAAAAACCAATTATTCTCATTAACTAGTTCGACCGGTTTGCTGTGTGTGGGACAGAGCTTTTCGCCATCTTTTTCAATCAGGTCTGCGGGAAGTTTGAATTCCTCACATCCAACGCAATATGGGCCTTCGTACTTTCCAGCGTAAATGTGACCCGCATCTTTGAGGCCTTGGAGAAATCGTTGAACGCGTTCGGTATGGCGCGATTCCGTTGTGCGGATGAAATCATCATTAGCGATGTTAAGTGCAGCCCAGTTTGGCTTCCACGCAGTCTCGACTAAACGATCTACCCATTCTTGAGGGGCTACATTATTAGCTTCCGCGGTACGCATGACTTTTTGACCATGTTCATCGGTGCCAGTTAAAAACCAAACATTTTCACCACGTTGGCGATGCCAGCGAGTTAAAACATCGCCAGCTACAGTCGTATAGGCATGGCCAATATGTGGGGCATCATTTACATAATAAATCGGGGTCGTTAGATAGAACGACTTTGCTTCGCCCGCCTTATTTTTATTCACGTGCGTATCTTAGAGGTTGATTTCGCATCAACCATCGCAGCGAAAACTTCCCGCTTGGATAGGTTCAATTCTTCGGCAACGGTTGCAATAGCAGCCTTTCGGTCCATCCCTGCAGCTTCAAACTCTCCCACTCTGGCGACCATTGCTGATGCAGAAGTCACTGCGGCATCCATGGGAGCACCGGCCAACACCATAGTGATCTCACCCAGCACCTCATTCGTGCTCGACCATGCAAGGAGTTCGGCCAAGGTCCCCCGAATAGTTTCTTCATAGGTTTTAGTCATCTCTCGACACATAACCGCCAAGCGATCAGAGCCAAAGACTTCAACTGCATCCGTGAGCGACTCTTGTAATCGATGTGGCGCCTCAAACCAGACAATTGTTCTTTCTTCGTGGCGTAAATTAGAAAAGAACTTTTCGCGTGCTCCTGCCGCCCTAGGTGAAAATCCTTCAAATATAAATCTATCCGTTGGTAATCCTGACAAGGCAATGGCCATCGTGACCGCGCTAGGTCCAGGGATTACCGAAACCGAAATACCCGCTGCAATTGCATCGCGCATCAATCTAAAACCCGGGTCACTTACCGTCGGCATCCCTGCATCTGAGACCACTAATACTTCGGCACCAGATTTCAAGATGTTTAGCAATTCCTGAGTGCGTTCGGTCTCGTTGCCTTCAAAAAATGAAATCACGCGCCCTGAAAATCGAACATCCAAATCTTTACATAACCGATGAAATTTCCGAGAGTCTTCCGCGGCGATGACGGCTGCAGCTTCGATGGCAGCAATCAGACGTGAACTGGCATCTTTAGGATTTCCCAAAGGCGTCCCAGCAAGTATCAAACTCATGGCTCTATCCTCTCAGGATTTTAAGAGTTCGCGCTTAGGCTACGGACATGGCACCTATCCTGATCGCGCTCATCTCCTTTTTCTTGCGCATCAGGAATCTGAGCACACCTAAAGGATTCGTCTTTGACGAGGTGTATTACGTGGATGGTGCGAGGAATCTCCTTAAGTATGGTGTCGAAGTATCTGGATCCTCACCAGAATTCATCGTTCATCCGCCCATAGGGAAATGGTTCATAGGGCTTGGAATTAAATTCTTTGGCAATAACGAATTCGGCTGGCGAATTAGTAGCGCCGTTGTCGGAGCACTAATTATTTATATTGTTGCAAGAGTCGCAAACGAACTTTTTCATTCCAAGGCACTCAATGCTTTAGCCGCAGGGTTAATGGCGCTAGATGGATTACAGCTTGTTCATTCGCGTACGGCGCTGCTCGATCTCTTTCTCACATTCTTCGTACTACTTGGATCATTAGCGTGGCTCAAGAATCGCTACTGGTTATCCGGATTTTTATTTGGGTTGGCTTGCGCAACTAAATGGAGTGGAGTTTATTTCCTTGTTGCTTTCGCCGCAGTTGCGCTTTATATGGATTTCAAAAGTTCTGGGTTAACCATCCGATTACTTATTAAACGAAAAGCCCAATTTATTCTTTTACCGGTCTTCACATATGTCGCTAGTTGGTCTGGTTGGTTTATTAGTTCCCGTGGGTGGGATCGTCAATGGTCAGACACTCGCGAATCGTCGTGGAGTTTCATTCCGGCGCCATTGCGATCCTTGTGGCACTACCACGCAGAAATGTTGCAATTCCATACAAACCTAACCGAACACCATGCATACCAAGCAAATCCCTGGAGTTGGCTTGTTATGGGTAGACCAACATCATTCTTTTATGACTCGCCAAAAACCTGTGGCGCCAAGGAGTGCGCACAAGAAGTTCTAGCCCTCGGAACACCAATTCTCTGGTGGTTTGCAACAATTGCCATCGCAACTGTTTTAGGTTTTTGGATTTCTGGTCATATGAAAAGTAAACCTGACCAAGTAGCAACATTCATTCTCTTAGGTGTGGCGGCAGGTTATCTTCCGTGGTTTCTCTTTCAAAAACGAACGGTATTTAGTTTCTATGCAATCATCTTTGAACCTTTTCTCATCCTGGCATTGGTGTATTGCGCTAAAAGATACCTTGGACTTCAGCCTTGGGATAGAAACAGAAAGTTAGTTGTTGCCGTTCTTGTTTTCGCAACTGCTATCAATTTCATCTACTTCTTACCTCTATTTACGGCACAGGTAATCTCTTACAACTCTTGGTCGCACATGATGTGGTGGCCTTCCTGGATTTAATGAGAAGGCGTGGAGCTGAGGGGAATCGAACCCCTGACCTCCTCGTTGCGAACGAGGCGCGCTACCAACTGCGCTACAGCCCCGAACTGCCTACAGATAACTATTCGTTAGAGGCGCGGTTTTGTCGCAATCGTTCAACTGCTTGTTCCGCTAATAACTGATCAAACACCTCATCGCGTGCCGGCGCAACAGCCGAAAGTGCGTCACTTGCTAAGCGCTCTTGCTCAGCAGTCCACGCGCCAGTCACGGTTAAATCTATAACTCGCTTTGGCTGTACAGCTTTTGGCGCGGAAACATATGTCGGAACCGGAACTTGATTTGGTTGCCACGTGTTGCGCTCTTGCGCCGAACCTTTTGGCAAAATAACCACACCAGAAGATTCTCTCTCTGCAAGTGGAATCCAATGCTCTCTTGAATCTCTTCGAGAATCTTTTGGCGCTATAACTTGCGACAAATTAGTTGAGAAAACTCCATCGTTAGAGCGATGAATTTGATTCACACGTCGTCGTTGAAGTCGATCGGCAACGCCTTTGCTACGAACGTGAGCTACATAAATCACAAATCCTGTAATTGGCAATAATGAATAAACAACAGCGACTGAATTGAAAGTTACTTCGTAGACAGAGATCAGTAATCCAAAAGTTAAGAGAGCAAAAATAATTCTGCGGCGTAGCAATACCTGAGCGGTTTTTGCTTCATAGTCAGATTCGGCACTCGAACTTGTTATGGAATCACTTGCAGGTCCAATTGCAACTGTTCGTAGTGCGCTCTTGTATCTCTCTACAGATTTTCCAGAAAATTCGTCGTGGCTATGTACCCAACGCGGCACGAAGTAGGCGACCCACATCCCCACGATAGCTAGATAAATTAGTCCCGATGCCATGATGGATAAAGATTAGGGGGAGGAGGGAGGGCTTTGTGGTATTTACGCGCATATTTGTCCCAGTATTTAATCAGGGAAGAATTATAAAATATTGGGGTTTTCTCGCACAAAACATAGGTGGTCCCGCCATTGCCCATCTATATGTAAAAACCTAGGCCTTTCACCTTCCAACTGATATCCAGATTTTTCGGCTACCCGTCGAGATGCGTCATTTTCTGGTCGTAAATTGATTTCAATTCGGTGTAAATGCAATTGCTCAAACCCATATTGGGTCAGCATTTCAACGGCAGAAGTGACTATCCCTCGATTGGCATATGCGCTATCAATCCAATAGCCAATGTGAGCCCCCCGTAGCGCTCCGTAAATAATCCCCCCCATTGAAATCTGACCAACCATCGCTCCTTGGTACCAGATTGCTAATGAAATAGTTCTGCCAGCTCGGCCCTCTTTATTGTGAGCCAGGACCATTGAAAGATAGGTAGGTAATTTATTTGCAACTTTCTCCCCCGAAATACGGGGAAGAGTTGCCTCCCACGGAGTGAGCCATTCTCGATTAGAGCTCCTCACACGATCCCATGCCCCTTTGTCCCTCAACCTCAAAGGAGCAAGGGTTATATCCGCTTGGTGAAGGAGAATCGGCCAACGTTGATTCGTCATTGTTAGGTGACCTAGAAATACCGTCTGCGTAAAACAACAACGATGACTTCATCGCCGGCTGAAAGTTCTGTGACTGATTCGGGAACCGAAATGAGGGCATTTGCTTCAGCTAATGTGGACATCTCTTCTTGAAAATCAAGGGCTCGAACCGATTTTGAGTCCTCTGACAAGACCGCTCTCAAGTAGGACCGCACACCTAATGTAGATGCAATCGGTTTTTCAAGCTTTGCTTTAACCGATGGGCGATGCACGCTTTCCGAGCCCAACATTGTTCGAATCATTGGCCGGACAAATAGTTCTAGAGAAATATATGCAGAAATTGGATCACCCGGAAGTGTCACTACAGGGGTGCGATCTGGACCGATTAAACCGAAATTGTGACGGCCACTATTCTCAATTGCAATATCCGCGGTAGTAATTTCACCCAAAGTGCTCAATGCTCGGGTTATTAGGTCAAAAGAATCGTCGCCTCTTTCTCCGCTTACTACAACTAAATCTGCTCTCACCAATTGATCTTCCATCACCGCTTTCAATTCTTCTTCGTTATCTGGAATTGAATGGACGCGATACCCAACACCATCGGCCTCTCGAACTCCAGTAGTGAGGATCCAAGAATTGGTTTCGAATTCCTCATTATCTGCAAGTCTCTTTCCCGGTTCTACAAGATCTGGTCCCGCTGAAAGAATGACAACTCGTGGGTGAGGCCGAACCGAAAGATGATCTAATCCAATAGAAGCAGCAAGACCAATTTGAGTTGATCGAACCCTGGTTCCTTCTCGCATTACAAGTCGATCACCAGCATGGACATCGCGTGCAAGTGTGGCCCCATGAGCGTCCAATAAAGGCATATCAAAGGCTTCAAGGGGATGGCAGATTGCCAATAAGGCGGTGAGGAATTCATCTACGTGCATCTGCTCTGACATAATCCCACCATACTTGCTCGACCAATACTTCTAAGGGATTTAACACATGATGGCAGATGAAAAAGCCCAACTACGTGAGCGATTTCGTCATGACCGCCGAGAGAGAGATAGAAACGTCTCCTTTGAATTATTGATGGCTGCTCCAGAAATTACATCTGCGCAAGTAATTGCGACTTACATCTCATACGGCACCGAGCCCTCCACTCAAGAAATTAATAGGTACCTTCTTGAAGCTGGCCACACACTCGTCCTACCCAGGATTAATGGCGATTACATCCAATGGGTTCAATGGGATGGCGATCCCCTGCAACTGAAATTGAACGGTCGAATTCTTGAGCCGCTTGGCGAAGAGTTTCTAGATTTTCCCGCAATCAAAGCAGCGATAGTTCCTGCCCTACATATTGATTCAGAGGGATATCGACTTGGTAAAGGCGGAGGTTATTACGACCGCGCGCTTCCAATGATTGATGGATGGAAAGTCGGTCTCATTTATTCGGGTGAACTTAGTGAGGAATTATTACCTCGTGAAAATCACGATGTCCCACTCAATGCAGCGGCCACACCAGATGAAGTAGTACGTTTTTAAGGAAGATTTCTTGCCATTACGATTCGTTGAATTTGATTTGTACCCTCATATATTTGAGTGAGTTTCGCGTCTCGCATCATGCGCTCAACTGGATAATCAGAAACATATCCGTATCCGCCCAATATTTGAATTGCATCTGAAGTAACTTTCATAGCTGTATCACTTGCAAAACATTTACTTGCTGCAGAGAAGAATTTTAAGTCAGAAGTGCCTCGCTCGCTTTTTGATGCAGAGGCATATGTGAGCTGTCTGGCCGCTGCAACACTCATCGCCATGTCTGCCAACATGAACTGAACTCCTTGAAAGTCAAAAATTGGTTTCGAGAATTGTTCTCTTTCGTGTGCATATTTGGTAGCAACATCTAAGGCACCTTGGGCTAATCCAAGCGCTTGGGCTGCGATTGTTACGCGAGTGTGATCTAAAGTGTTCATCGCAATCGTGAAGCCATTGCCGACCTCGCCAAGGCGGCGATCATCATCAAGTTTTACATTGTCAAAATACACTTCACGTGTGGGTGAACCTCTAAATCCCATTTTCTTTTCATGTGCACCAAAGGAAACTCCGGGGTCGCTCTTTTCAACAATGAAAGCTGTAATACCTTTTGCACCTTTGCTTGAATCATTTGAAGCCAAGACAGTGTAAAACTCTGAAAACCCTGCGTTTGAGATCCATTTTTTACTTCCGTTGAGAATCCAGCCATTGCCATCTTGTGTAACTTTTGTCTTAAGGGCAGAAGCATCAGATCCCGCTTGAGACTCAGACAAGCAGTAAGAAAACCCTTTACCGCCGGTAAGTGGTCTTAGCCATCGCTCTTTTTGCTCTTGGGTCCCCGCAAGAATGAGCGGAAGTGATCCAAGTTTATTAACCGCTGGGATTAACGACGATGAACCACAAACCCTAGCCACTTCTTCGATCACGATTGCAACTGCAAGTGAGTCGGCACCATCGCCACCAAATTCTGTCGGCACGTGTGATGCAGCAAGTCCTGCCCGCTGCAGCGCTTTATGTGCCTCTTCAGGAAATCTAGAGTTTTCATCTACATCGCGCGCAAACGGAGCAATCTCTTTTTCTGCCAAAGCACGAACACTTGTACGCAGATCTTCGTATTCTGTCGGGAGTTCAAATAACGCATCCATTTTTCTTTATCCCTCCTTCGTATCTTGAGCAGCCAAATTCGCGAGATAGGTGTTGTACTCAGCCAGTTCATCGGGCTGCCCCATTGCTGCCATTCGCTCAGTGTTTCTATCGATACGTTTTGCTTCATGTGAATCGTCCCGGACCCACAGTAAGAAAGTTGCAATCAGGGCAAGAAGGATGGGTATCTCACCCATAGCCCAACCAATTGACCCACCAAGTTTTTGATCGGCAAGTAGATCTGTTACCCAGGGAGCATGCAACTGTGCGAAATATCCACCGTCAAGAAGCGTGCTAGATGAAAGTAAGGCGACCGAGAAAAAGGCATGAATGCTCATTGCGGCAAAAAGCACCACGATTCGAACTAAGTAAGGAACTCTCTTTGGGTTTGGATCGACTCCAATAATCACATGGAAGAATAAGAAACCCGCCAGGATGAAGTGCACATTCATTGCAAAATGTCCTAAGTGGCTTTGCATCATGCCACCGAACAAAGAAGTGAAATACAAAATAAATAGTGAGCCATCAAAAAGGACAAGTGCAACTATTGGATTGACCCAAATGCTTGCTATCTTGGAATGCAATGCAGATACGAGAGTTCCTCTCACTCCGCGCTCCTCATGAGTACGCCCCTGTGGAAGTGTCCGCAATGCCAAAGTAATTGGAGCACTTAAAACCAAACCAATTGGAGCGACCATACCTAGGACCATATGCGCAATCATGTGATACGAGAATGAGAAATGTGCGTAAACACCTATTCCACCACTTGTCGCATAGTCAATAGCGACAATTCCACATACAAAAGCAATCTTGCGATTGAGTGGCCATTTATCTCCACGACGTTCGAGAATCATGACTCCGCGAACATATAGGGCTACAGCAAGAATTAAGAAACCCAAAAAGAGTGCGTCTGGGTTGTAAAGGAAAAGAATTCTGCTCAGTGTTGGGTCACCAGGCATTGGTAAACCTGCGACAGTAGTTGCTGCACTAAATTTCTCATCACCTAAAGGCACAGGCGAACGATTAACTGAAAGCCAAGAGCCAAGAGCCAATGCAACAATCATGATTGTTAATTCGGCGAGAACCAATTGCGAAAATTTGCCCCAATTGATCGACTGTGGGGCCTTGGCCGTAAGATTTTTACGATGCACGTACCCGATATAGATAAGACCAACGGTGAGTAAAATTTTCGCAATCATTACAAATGCATACGTTGTATGCCATGCAGAAGCAAAATTTAATCTAGCCCAAGCATTTGCAGCACCGCTTGCTACAACACCAACTACTGACCAAAGAGCTAACGCACTAAAACGAGATGCCGCCACAGCGCGATCCTCTGGCTCTAACAGCGCGAGTGCAAAAACGCCACCCACCCAGAACGAAAGGGCTATTACGTGAATGCACAGAGACCCAATAGCAAGAGCATGCGATCCGCTAGATGCCGAGTGGCTCTGAAATATCGGAGAGAGTATTCCAATTACCGTGGCAATGGTGAGGAGGTTAGCTCCGCCAACTTTTTGAATACGCATTGCTAGAGATGCAATAAAAAGAGCAATAAGTAATTGGAATAGCAAGTACTGCCCTAAAGTTATTTGAGTGATGAAAGACTTTAAAGTCACGTAGTCAAGTACAGACCCTAAAGGTTCGCCCAAAATATTGGCTAAAGTAAAAATAATATTGCCGCCAGCTGCGATTGCCCATGTAATTGCCGACCACAGAATTACTTTGCGCATTGCAAGTCCTGCGTAGGAAAGCTTTCCAGCCTCGTCCTTTAATAAAAATCCCGCGGCGATTAAAGCGCCGACAACCGCGATGCTCGCAGAAATTCCTATGAATTTACTGACGGTTGCGAGCGCACTGACCAATGGGCCTGCAGAGGGAAGGGATACAGCGCTAAACATCAATGGTCTCTAATAAGTTTGCGCGCATAGAGGATGAGAAAGACCAATACAAAAAATGCTGCAAATAGAAGACCTAAAACAAAAATTGAGGTTCCTCGTCCACTGGAAGCAGTTGGAGCCGCACTGGCGCTTACTGTCGCAACTGCAGTCGGTGAAGAAATTACCGCTGGAGCGGTGAAACTAAATGTAAAAGTTCCTTCAAGCGGAGCATCATTTTCTGCAAGCAGTGAATATGAAACTTTATAGATGCCAGAATTCTTAAGCGCTTGCATTCCGACGATCACACTCATGCCATCAACAGTGATCGTTCCATCATCAACACGTAAACCTTTGGGATCAGTAACCGTAACCGTGTTTCCGCCATCGATAAGAACACCTTGGGTTGTTATCGTCACCGCACTTGGAGCATTAACAAGGCTTGAACCGCTAATCGGAGACGTTCCTACAAGGGAGTTGGCCTGGGCTGGCGCAATCGTCATGAGGCCAATAAATAGAATCATCGCGCCTACTAGGGCTCGTTTCAATCTCACCATTGCTTCCAAAGCCTCCCAATCAGGGTCTTGATTCGCCTCTATCGTCTCACTTCTTTACACTTTCCCTCTACCCCGCTTTTAGGGGTCATGAGTGAATATCTTAAGAAGGGATGCCCGATGCCTACCTATCAATATGTATGTAGCGCGTGCTCCCACGAATTTGAGGAGTTTCAAGCCTTTTCTGATGATTCGTTGACGACCTGCCCAGAGTGCCAGGGTGAATTGCGCAAGATTTATACGGCGGTAGGCGTCGTATTTAAAGGGTCTGGGTTTTACAAAACTGATTCGAAAAGCTCTTCAACAGGAACTGCAGCACTTCCCACGCCGAAAGAAACACCAGCAGCTAAAGCGCCAGCAGAAAATAAAGTTACACCCGCCACCAAATCTGAGTAATTACTCGTGGTGCGGAGGTTTGTCTGAATTAATCTCATCTTCGCGTCGTTTTTCCTCTTCTTGATCGTCGCGAGGATCACGTTCATCAGAAGTTGTCTTTGGCCACATTTCGCTCATTTGTTGAATTCTATCAGTCATACTTTGACCATCATCTATGTTGGGGGTTGGGCACGTGTTCTTAGCTCTAGGTAAATTTGTGGTCCGCCGCAGAAAATCTACGCTCGCGGTTTTTATTCTTGTAATTCTCTTGGGCGGCGCAGTCGGCTCGCTAGCAATATCCAAACTCGACAGTGGCGGCTACTCCGACCCAGGTAGCCAATCGGCTCAAGTTGGCAAATACTTAAAAAAGCACTTTCACACAACTGACCCGAGCGTTGTGCTCGTTTTAGATTCCACCACCAATGTACAAGACCCATCAGTTGTTGCCTCGGCGACGAAATTAGAAAAGCTTATTGCTGCCGAACCAGGAGTTTCCAAAACATATTCCTATTGGTCAACTGGTGGCGCACCAACGATGAAGTCTGCAGATGAAAAAGCTGGCTTCTTGTCGATCTATTCAACCTCTGGTGACTTTGCCAAGATAAGTGACCTTGGTGAAAAAATTCAAGGAAAATATGATGGGAAATTTGAAGGACTTACCGTTTATGCCTCAGGTGGCGGCGTTATAACGCACGCCATCAATTCAAAGATTTCCAAAGACTTAGCCCTCGCCGAAGCAATTTCAATTCCTCTGACATTTATTTTGCTTGTTTTCGTATTTGGAGCACTTGTTGCATCTGCTATGCCACTTGTTGTTGGAATTAGCGCAATCCTTGGTGCATTCTTTATTATCTTCTTACTCACTTTATTCACATCTGTAAGTATTTATGCACTCAATCTAATTACAGGACTTGGCCTTGGACTCGGCATCGATTACGCATTACTCATCGTTAATCGTTTCCGTGAAGAATTGCATGACGGAAAAAGCGTGGATGAATCTGTAGCAATCACCGTCTCTACCGCAGGGAAAACTGTCTTTTACTCTGGCTTAACAGTCTTTGTCACAATGCTTTCCTTGACACTCTTCCCGCTTTCCTTCTTGAAGTCATTTGGTTACGCAGGAACATCAGTTGTCGCACTTGCAGTTGCTGGTGCACTAATTCCGCTACCTGCAATCTTGGCGATGCTTGGACATAAAATCGATAAGGGTGTTGTCCGCAAAAGTGCAATCATTCCAAAGAGTGATGGCCGCTGGGCATCGACGGCGCGCTTTGTAATGCGACGCCCAATTCCTGTCGTCATTGTTTCTCTACTTATTCTCGGTATCTGCGCGGCACCAATGAAAAACATCGCCTTTGCTCAAATCGATTCACGCGTTCTGCCAGCTTCAGATAAAGCAGCGATAGCCTCTGCTTTGATTGAAGATCGTTTTGTGGGTCAAGAAGGAAGTCCGATAGAAATTATTATTCCTAACGGTTCCACAAAGACTGCAGAAGTCGCTGCATATGTTGCAAAGATTCAAGAAGTAACTGGAATTGTTCATATGATTCCCACGCAAATAAATGGTGCGGACCTACGCATCTCTGCAATCCAATCAATGCCATCTCGGACACCTGCTGCCGAGGTAATGATCCATGCATTGCGTGATATTCCTGCCCCAGCCGGAACTCTCATTGGCGGTCCAGCAGCAGACTTCACTGACGCGCAAGACGGAATTGCGCGGACTCTTCCTTGGGCACTGGGCTGGATTGCATTGAGTGTTTTGATACTCATCTTCATTTTCACCGGCTCGATAATTCTTCCTATCAAGGCGGTGATTCTTAACGCCCTTTCATTGGTTGCGACACTCGGTGTACTCACTTGGGTATTTATCGAGGGACACTTGAGGTGGTTGTTTGGAAATTTCACAGTCACTGGCACGTTAGATACCGGTACAAGTATTTTGATTGCCGTTGTTGTGTTTGGTCTTTCCATGGATTATGAGATTTTCCTACTGTCCAGAATTCGCGAAGAGCATATAGCGGGTAAATCAAATATCGAATCGGTGGCAACGGGATTACAGAGATCTGCTCGAATTATTACAGCAGCCGCAGGATTGCTTGCCGTTGTCTTTGCCTCATTCGCTATTAGCGGTGTCACGTCAATCAAGTTCATGGGACTAGGTGTGGCCTTTGCCGTGCTACTTGATGCCACACTCGTTCGTGCACTTCTTGTTCCAGCGCTTATGCGACTATTTGGTGAACGTAACTGGTGGGCCCCAAAATCTTTGCGTCGCTTTACTTTAAAGCACTAGATAATCCGAAATCCTGCTTTAATCCTCTCATGGATAAGCACAATCTTCTTTTAAGTGATGGACGCAATATTGAAGTTATATCTGCTGGCGTACCTTCAGAAAATGCAGTGTTCTTTCATCACGGCACACCCGGTGCATGCTCCACATGGGATAACTGGCTTCCGGTTGTAGCAGAGCTTGGTGGGTTTGCAATTTCATATTCCCGAGCGGGTTATGGAAACAGTGCGCGCAACAAAGGAAGATCAGTCATAGATAATTCACAAGATACCCAGGCGATTCTGCAACATTTCAATGTGAAAAATTCAGTATCAATCGGATGGTCAGGTGGCGGACCACATTGCCTAGCTGATACCACCCTTTCACAATCTATCGCTGCAATTAGTATCGCCGGCGTTGGTGCATATGGAATGAATGATCTTGATTTCTTAGCGGGCATGGGCGAAGAAAATCACATCGAATTTGGCGCCGCACTTGCTGGAGAACATGCAATCGAAAAGTGGATGCAAGAAAATGTTGAAGGGACAGCGAACGTAACTGGCAGCCAATTAATTGAGGCACTTGGTGGATTGATTGGTGATGCTGATAAGAGGTCTCTCACTCCAGAAGTTGCTGAAGCTGTAGCGTTTAGCTTTAGGCATGCAGTACAAGTTAACTACTACGGATGGATGGATGATGATTTAGCATTTGTCCAACCTTGGGGATTTGATTTAGCTTCAATTTCAAAGCCTGTTGAATTATGGCAAGGAGACGAAGATTTCATGGTTCCTCACGCACATGGCAAGTGGCTCGCCAGCAAAATTCCAACTGCAAAGCTTATTTTTGAACCAGGTGAAGGTCATATTTCACTGGGGATTAATAAAAGTCAGACGATCGTGGAGAATGCTTTACGTTACTTCGACTGAAGTTAATTGAAAGTAGGCATGTCCTCGGCTGAGGTCGGACCGGCGACCTACCGCTTAGGAGACGATAGGTCTTCAATTTGTCATGTCCTAGCTTTTGCCCTCCGAGTCATGTTCAGCCGTATATGTGAATCCGTTGAATGTAGCAAACCCGGTATCAGGGTTTGTAACAACTATCGAAGCAGCTCCCTTAGCGTTCTTGGGGGTACGAATAGTTATCTTGGTACTGCCGGTTCGTTTGATAATCACGGCAGACACACCACGTACTTTTACTTTTGCGGCATTACTGAAACCCGCACCAGTAATTGTCACTTCGGTTCCGCCTTTGATTGGACCTTTCTTTGGGCTAATAGAGGTGATTCTCACGACGCCTATTGGTGTAACGTAAGTGAATCCACCAGGTGAATTAACAGATCCTGTATCAGAGTTCGTCACCATAACATCTTTAGCTCCAGCAGATCCAGCAGGAGTTGTGCAGGTAATAGATGTTGCTGAGACAACGACAACGCTTGCGCATGGTGCTCCACCAACGCTCACTGTTGCGCCAGCTGCGAAGTTGGTTCCTGTGATTGTAATTGAAGTTCCGCCGGCTGTATTTCCAGAGGATGGAGAAATCGAAGTGATGGTGGGTTCCGAGGGAGCAAAAGTAAATATTTCTACGCCGGATTCTGATCCATTCGTCACTACGACAGCACAGACTCCGATAGAAGTTGCCGTGATGGTTGTGGGATTCGTTGAATCATCAAGAGTGCAACTTGTTGCGGAGCTATCTGCGGAATTGATTGAATATGTGAGTGAACCACCCGAACCGCCGGTAGTTGAGACGGAGATAGTAGCGATAAATGGTGAGCCAGTTTTAGAACTAGGAGAGAGCACAAATGTAAATGGTTGGTAAAGAAATGTGAAAGTTGTAACAGTAGAAGTTTCCTCATACGTGGAATCTGCAGCTTTTACTAAATTGATGACACAGGTGCCTGTGGAAGTTGCTGTCACACTTTCAGGATTTGATGAACTATTCAGCGAGCAGTCAGCCGCAGTACTGGATGGATCAATAGAGTAAGTAAGAGTGCCAGTGCCAGAACCACCAGCTGGCGTAAAAGTCGTCACAGACGAATATGGGCTTCCGGTCTTTGAAGTAGGAGTTAGAGTCAAACTTAATGGGACCTGCTCAGCCCTCGAGAAGGACGCAGTGAAAGTTGCAAAACCTGTGCCTGATTCAAGAGGACTGCCATCGGGATTAGTGCAGCCATTTGAATTACTTCCAATGCTTCCACTTGCACACACGACATCATGCGTGTCGGTCGCATTTGCGGGCAAGGTGTTTGTATCTCGAAATGCAACACTCCAAGTGTAGTTTTCACCCCAAACCCAACTTCCTCCGTTAGCGGTTACATAGTTGAAAAGAACAGTTTTAGCTGTGTCAATTGTGAGTCCTGACCAGCCAGCGCTACTGTACGAAGCCGTCAATGGAACTGATCCAAATGGATTGACCCATCCTGAGTCAAAATCAGGACCTATATATCTGTGGAAGACATAAAGTGTGGGGTTGTTGCCATCACTACAGACACCATTGTTATTAGTTGTCCAGGCTGCGGTGCTCATGTCTTCAGTCGCAACATTCCAATCCTTTGTCCCAACAGAATGGGTACTCGTGAAAACGCAAGGGTTATAGGCTGTGAAAACTGCATCAATTGTGTGATCTGCCGTTCCAGATGCCACGTTATACGTCACCGCTGCTGTCGAGGGCAACGTCCCTGTAGTGGGGGTAACCGAAACTCCGTCGACAAGTACGTCAGTTACACGATAACCACTATCTGGAGTAAAGGTGTATTCGATGGTACTTGGAGTTGAAATCCCTGTCGACGTTGCTGGGGTTATGGTGCCATTATTTGTGGTCGCCACCATATTTGTATAACCACTTGAGTTGCTGATTTCCGAGAATGTTGCGGCAATTACATTATTCGCTGTTATGGCTGGGAAGGTGTAGGTGATGACAGAAGTTGATGGTGTGGTCGGCGAAGTAACCACACCAACTCCGTTGACGGTTACAAGTTCAACTTGATATCCCGATGCGGGCGTAATTGTGTAGGTTGGAGTTGTTCCATTGAGAATTGAAGTACTTGTCCCAGGTGAGATAGTTCCATTTGTAGGTGGGGTCACTGTAATCGCGCGGTAAACAGGAGTAGCCCGATACGTTGCCGCAATCGTGTGATCAGCTTGAATAGACGGAAATGTGTATGTGAGTGCAAATTTAGTTAGAAGAGTGCCCGTTGTCGGAGTAACTGGTACACCGTCGACAGTAATTGAAACTATCTGATAGCCGGCCCTTGGTGTAATTGTGTATGTGGGAGTACTCCCTAGTGCAATCGTTGTGCTCGTTGATGGAGAAATTGTAGCGTTAGCATCTGACGTTACCGTAAGCGTGAAGTTTGGAATTAATTTGGTCACGGTATTGTCCAAGCGATTTACAACATATGCAGTTCCAACCGAATCAAGAGCAATCTTGATAGGACCTTGACCCGTGGAACCATATGCGGCAGCTACTCCGAGGGGAGTAATTTTTGAAACACTGAAATCGCTATAATTAGTGACATAGATATTTCCTGATGAATCTGCAACGATTCCAAATGGGGCCAAACCTGTCCCAGCCCATGATTGCGTTGAAACTCCTGCCGAAGTAATTTTTGAAACATCATTGCTGCCATTATTTACCGTGAAAACATTTCCGGAAGAATCTGTCGTAATATCAATTGGTTTGGTTCCGGTGGAGCCAAAATTTGTTACTACACCAGCCGTTGTAACTTTTGAGACTGTATTATTACCATAGTTGGCGGTATAAAGATTTCCACTTGTTGAATCAAATGTAATCGCGTATGGGGTAGTGCTTGCACCCAGCGAAGCCCAGTTGGCAGTGACCACCCCAGCCGGGGTAATTTTCGTGATGTTATTTGTGCCGTTATTTGCAGTATAGATGTTTCCGGATGAGTCAATCGTGATGTCATAAGGCTTCGAACCTGATCCCGTTGAACCAAAAGTTGTTGCAACTCCTGCAGGAGTAATTTTTGTGACATTGCTAGCGGTTGCGTTTGCCGTATAAATATTCCCAGCCGAATCAATCGTGATTGCGCTAGGTCCTGCTCCGGTAGTACCGAAAATTGCAGCTGTGTAACTACTTCCGCTCTTTGTAAATTTAGTTACATTGTTAGAGGTGAAATTCGCAGTAAAAATATTCCCAGCCGAATCGAGAGTGATATCGAAAGGATAACTTCCAGTTGTGCCTACTAGCTGTTTGGTTGCCGACGCATTAGCCGAAGGAGTCGAGATAATAACTCCATGAATAAGGAAAGCTTGCAAGAACATGACTACTACTAGTGATTTTCTAATGAAATTTCTTTTCACTTGAACTCCTTGGTTCACTAATCTCTCGCTAATTCTGACTGGTGGCGAGTTTGCATCATCGCTCGGCTTGGCCACCTTCTTTTCTGCGGATATCCGAAGAACTAGCGCTTCCAACAGCAATCCGACCTAGACTCAGACTGTGGTCGTATCTCGTAGGCTCTTGCTCGTCGAAGATGAGCCGATGGTTGCCGCTCTGCTTCAAGAAACTTTGAAAGCAGCGGGTTTTGAGGTTCTCACCGCACACTCTGCCGTCGAAGCCAAGTCGAAAGCAATAGAATTTGATCCTGACATCGCAATTCTGGATATCAATCTTGGGGGCGGTCCGAGTGGCGTTGATCTATCTTTTCTACTCCACAAGACTTACCCCGGGATCGCAATCGCACTGCTGACTAAACATCCCGACCTAAGAACCGCCGGGTACACGAAAGAAGATGTACCTGCAGGCTGCGGCTTTATCCGAAAAGATATGGTTACCAATAGTCAGCACATAGTTGAAGCGATTGAGAAAATTGTGGCCAACACAAAGCACTTTCATGAGGATGGGGATCCCTCTAGACCTCTGGGAAAATTAACCACCGCACAGGTAGAGGCTCTTCGACTTGTTGCACAAGGATATACAAATGCTGAAATCGCAAAGCGGCGAAAAACATCTGTTCGAGCAGTTGAACAACTTCTAGCAGCAGTATTCACAACGCTGCACATTGAAGTGAATGGTCCAATTAACCCCAGAGTTGAAGCAGTTAGAAAATTTATCTCGGCTGCTGGAACTCCCGAAAGATAATCATGCGTATCTCCAATTTTAATGATCAATTTCTTCTTCCTGCTACAAACCGTGCTGTCTTATCTTGGCCAGTAATAGCGTCATCTATATTTACAAGTATTGTTATTCAAATATTTGGAAGTCCGGATTTAGAAAATACACTCATACTTTTTAGAATACTGACTGCGGCGGCGGCCGTAATTCCTATGTTTCTCATAATTGCACTTGTGCAGTTAATACCGTTGAAGAATAGAAATATTCGAGCTACCACAGTCCTTGTTAGCTACATTGTTGGCGGTGCGCTTCGAGGACTATCAGTCGTAACTTTTCTTGAGGGCTCTAAAATCCTTGAAGATGGGAATAAGTGGTTTCGCATACCCACTAGCGCGTTCTTGATGTCTGCTGAAGTAGCTCTAGCAACCTTTGCATCCGCTAATTTTCGGCGCCACCAAGAGAGTGCGCGAAATTTTCGTAATGAGAGTATCCAGCTTCAGCGTATTTTGGGGCAATTAGGAAGAGAAAGCAAGGCAAACACATTACGTAAGATTCAGCAGATTTCCACAGATATAGTCCAGCAATTACGTCGCATCAAATTGAGCACCAGCAGTTCTGAAGTCTTTGAAATTCAGAGAATACTTAACGATTACATCAAACCTCTCAGCAAATCATATGCCCCCGAAACATTGAAATTGACAATATCAGGGAGTGAATTTGGTAATGACTCCGTAAAAGCTGAGTGGAAAGACTTTAACCTAATCGCGAATCTTCCTTCAGTTTGGTGGAATATCGTCGCTGCATTGATGCCATTCCCAACTGCTTCACATTTCTTCGGTTTAAAAATTGCAGTCATGCATTCCTTCTTTATTTTTGTAACTTTAGTACCGTGCACCTGGCTTCTTCACAAAATATTACGTAAATATCTGAGTGAAATTTTGTCGCCTTGGCGCGAGTTCCTCATTACGGTTGGATATTTCTCAATAGCATTTGCTGCCGTCCTTGCATCTTATGCTGCCTTATATAATTCTAGTGATCCAAAATTTTATGCTGTCACTACTTTTCTTATTTATCCTCTTTTTTCCTGGGCTATCGCATTTGGCGTGGCCCTTCAAGGGCAAGTGGTAGGACAAGAAATTAGGATGAAGAAGTTGCGTGATGATCTAGTGTGGGCGGTGGCGCGCGTGAATCTTCTCGACTGGTTTAACCAAGGTCTTATCTCTCGAATCCTCCATGGTCCCGTTCAAAATTCTCTTCACGCAGCCTCAATTCGATTACAAGAATCTTCAGATTCTGAAAACACTGAGAGAGTTATTGAAGAGCTAAGTCAAAGAATGAATGAAATTGCGCCATTGCTTCAGTCAGAATCATTCATGGCGCCTGATATATCTAAGTCGTTCGCAGACTTAATTGAACTGTGGGCTGATCTAGTAAAGATTGAAATTTTCATTGATCAATCTACACAAATACAGCTTGAGCAGGATGTTCCGGCCGCATATATCATTCGCGATATCTGCCAAGAAATTTGTTCAAATGCCATCAGACATGCAGGTGCAAGTGCAATTGAAATCAATATTTTTGCAAATGATAGAGAAGTAACCATCTCAATGGTTGATGGTGGTGATCCACAAGTTGGAAATTCAATGTTTGGGATTGGAACAGAATTTCTCAGCACGTGCAGTATTGACTGGAGATATCTTCGAACGGCAGACTCTAGGAACCTGCTCGAGATAGTTATACCTACGGGGTGATTTAGAACCGGTGTCCTCGGCCGGAGTCGGACCGGCGACCGCCTGCTTGGGTGGCGGTTGGTCTATCCACATAGGCTTTCTTATCTAAATCAGTTTGTCAGAATCTGCAATTAACTTAAAATTATGGTGGAAATAGAATCTTGGATAGTTGAATACTACGAAGGCAGAGACACTTTCTCCTCTTTCGAATCCTGGATGGACTCCCTTAGCGATGTTAAATTCGCAGCGTTGAGTGCGGCAATCGAACTAGTTCTTGTTCCTAACGGACTGAAGCTGATTGGGACCCCTTGGCTCAAGCATGTAGAAAAGGGAATTTTTGAGTTTCGTATCAAATACTCAGCAGCTGACATAAAAGCGATGTATGCAAATCTTGAAATCAATAGTCCTATGCCGCCAGCGAAGATTCTTATACGACTATTCATTCATTTTCATGGTTCCAAAATTATTCTCCTTTTGAATGGCTACGACAAAGCGCGCAATGACAAACCCAAGAGACAACAAATGGAGATCAAGCTTGCGAGATTGCGTCTTCAACGATGGCGGGCAGGGAACAAGTTCTAAACATAACTAGATTGACTTGATGTGTTAAAACACATACACTCGGAAGTGGAGGTAGGGCGATGAGCAAGAATTTCCAGGATTACGCGGATAAGCGCAAGGCTAAGTTTTCTCAAAAAGGCAAGGATGCTTACAATGTTTTCTCAAGCGCCATGGGAATTGGTTCGGTGTTGGCAACAGCTCGACGTACGCGCGTTATGACACAAAGGGAGTTGGCCGAGTTATCTGGTGTGCAACAAGGCGATATAAGCCGAATTGAGCGAGGACTCATGAATCCCAACACGATTACTTTCTTAAGACTTATTGAAGCAATGGATTTTCAGATTTCTATAACTCCGAGCAAAAACTCTTCTCGAAAATAGAAACCTACTAGGTGTTGATGGTGTCCTCGGCCGGAGTCGGACCGGCGACCTACCGCTTAGGAGGCGGTTGCTCTATCCACTGAGCTACGAGGACAAAATATGCAAAATAATGATCACATTGCATTGGGCAAGGGTACCCGTAGGGCATCTCTCATTTAAACGAAAATTAACGCCGATTTAGCCAAGAATCTCAATATAAATTGGCAGATGTAACCCAAATGGCTAAAATTGGGAAAACAAACCAACAGGGATTTATATCCCCATGAGAGGCCAACAATGAAAGCGCTAGTTATAGGCGCGGGTGGTGTTGGCAGAGCAATCGCAAATATCGCATCTCGCAGAACCTTTATTACGTCAATGGTTATTGCTGACCGCAATTTGGCACGCGCCGAAGAAGCAGTGGCACGAGTAAACGATGCACGATTTTCTGCCGCACAAGTCAACGCAGCTGAGCTTGAAGATCTACGAGAGCTGATTCGCAAGGCGGATCCAGATGTAGTTATCAATGCGGTGGATCCGCGCTTTGTTATGCCAATCTTCTTGGCCTGCGAAATTGAGAATAAAAATTACATTGACATGGCGATGTCCTTGTCGCGCCCACATCCTCATTACCCAAATTCTGAAACGGGTGTGAAATTGGGCGACGAGCAATTTGCTCGCGACTGGAACTGGTCTGAACGCGGAATTTACGCCTTGGTTGGCATGGGTATCGAGCCCGGTATGAGCGATGTCTTTGCTCGATATGCCTCGGACTTTTTATTTAGTCGACTTGATTCCATCACAATTCTCGATGGATCAAATCTCACCGTAGAGGGTCACAACTTCGCACCATCATTTTCCATCTGGACAACAATTGAAGAATGCCTCAATCCCCCATTGGTTTGGGAAGATGGGCGTGGATGGTTTACGACAGAGCCTTTCAGCGAGATTGAAACATTTGATTTCCCTGAAGGCATCGGACCTGTTGAATGTGTAAACGTTGAACACGAAGAAGTAGTCTTGATTCCGCAGAAAGTTGATGCAAAGAAAGTTAACTTTAAGTACGGACTTGGTGCTTCATTCATTACAACGCTGAAAACTATTCACATGTTGGGCATGGATCGTAAAGAGCATGTCGATGTTCAAGGAGTATCGGTTTCACCTCGAGATTTGCTGGCTGCATCACTTCCTGATCCAGCGACTCTTGGTGAGCGAATGCGTGGTAAAACTTGTGCAGGCGCACTTGTTAAAGGGCTTAATAAAGAAGGTAAGCCTTACGCTTGTTACATGTACAACGTTGTCGATAATGCCTGGTCTATGGCTGAGTACGGCGATCAAGCAGTTGTATGGCAGACCGCGGTCAATCCAGTTATTGCGATGGAACTCATCGATAAAGGTATCTGGCAACCAGAGGGAGTTAATGGGCCCGAATGGTTTGCACCGAAACCTTTCCTTGATCTTCTCGAGTCCTATGGAACTTCATGGACAATTCGCGATGAAGACACTGCAGGAATAGAAATCTAAATCCATGAAACACGACTTTGACGTTGTCATTGTTGGCTCTGGATTCGGTGGCTCCGTTTCTGCTCTTCGACTAGTTGAAAAGGGCTATAGCGTTGCTGTTCTAGAAGCTGGAAAGAGATTTGCGGATGAGGATTTCCCTAAGACATCCTGGAGACTTCGCAAATTTCTTTTCATGCCTCGACTTGGATTCTTCGGTATTCAAAGAATTCATGTGCTCCCTGATGCTCTAATTTTGGCTGGCGCAGGTGTCGGTGGTGGATCCCTTGTCTATGCAAATACTTTGTACCAGCCAGGTGATAAATATTTCAACGATCCACAATGGGCACACATCACTAACTGGAAAACAGAATTAGAGCCTTGGTATGACCAGGCTAGGAGAATGTTAGGCGTAAGTATTTATCCATACTTCTCCCCCAGTGATCAAGCTATGAAAGATGCAGCGGAATCAATGGGTGTAGGACACACATTCACGATGGCGCCACTTGGGATTCACTTTGGAAAGCACCCTGCTGAAAAAGTTGAGGATCCTTACTTTGGTGGTGTCGGTCCAATGCGCGAGGGATGTGTTGGCTGCGGTGGTTGCATGACCGGATGCCGTCATAACGCAAAAAATACTTTGCCAAAGAATTACTTGGGACTTGCTGAAAAAGCTGGTGCAGTTGTATTTCCCATGACAACGGTTACGCAGTTAGAAGAGAAGAATGGTCAATGGGTTGTTACTGCGAAGAAGACTGGTGGAGTGGGCACTCAAACTTTTACTGCGCGAGAAGTCATTGTTGCGGCTGGTACTTACAACACTCAGAAGTTGCTCCATCGCATGAAAGATAGAAATGTCCTTCCACTTCTCTCTGATCAATTAGGAAAGCTTTCTCGAACAAATAGCGAATCACTTGTTGGCGCTTCTATGCCCAACACTGAAATCAATTTCAGCAAGGGATGCGCCATCACATCATCGTTTTATCCAGATGAGCACACCCACGTAGAACCAGTGCGTTATGGCAAGGGAAGTAACTTCATGGGTTTGATGCAAACTCTGATGACCGATGGCGCTACGTCAAAGATTAGGCGACGAAACTGGGTAAAGACTCTTCTGCATTCACCCTCATTGTTACCCAAGATTCTTAATGTGCGCCATTGGAGTGAAAGAACAGTTATTGCGCTAGTAATGCAGAATGTGGACTCTTCAATTGCTGTTAGGGGCAAGAGGAACATTCTCGGATGGCACTTAACGTCTAAGAATGATCCAACGAAACCAAATGCAACGTGGATTCCTGCAGCCAATCAAACTGCAAGAACTATCGCTGCAAAATATGGCGGTATCGCAGGAGGCCACTTAGGCGATCTTATTGATGCGCCTTTTACTGCTCACTTTTCTGGCGGCTGTGTCATAGGTGACTCACCAGAGCATGGCGTTGTGGATCCTTATCATCGGGTCTGGAATTACCAGACGTTGCATATTGTTGATGGTTCGACAATCACCGCAAATCTTGGCGTTAATCCTTCTTTAACGATTACCGCACAAGCCGAACGAGCAATTTCGATGTGGCCAAATAAGAACGAACCTGACCAACGTCCCACACAAAGCGCCCCATACAAAGTAGTTTCATCCATCTTTCCAAATAATCCAATGGTCCCCGCAGGAGCACCTGCAGAGTTACGGAGAAAATAAATGGGTGAATCCGCACTGGTGACTGGGGCAACCGCAGGAATCGGTGCAAGTTTCGCTCGTCTATTGGCTTCAAAGGGATATCACGTCGTTCTTGTCGCGCGCGATGAGGAACGTCTCATAAAAGTCTCCCAGGAATTAGCTACAGATTTCGGAATGACAAGTGAGGTTCTCCGCGCGGATTTATCTACAGCTGTGGGCTTGAAACTTGTCGCTGATCGTCTTGCAAGTAAAACAAGCCCCATAGGTGTCCTAATTAATAATGCGGGGTTTGGAATCAATAAAAGTTTCTTAGTGAGTGATTTAGAAGCAGAACAAAACCTCCTCGATGTCTTAGTGACTGCACCCATGCGTTTAATGCATGCCGTTCTTCCGGTGATGAAAGAACATGATCGCGGAATTATCATTAACGTTTCATCTGTTGCGGGATGGATTGCTGGCGGTACTTACAGTGCGGCGAAGTCATATCTCACCGTCCTCAGCGAATCACTCCACACCGAATTAGCGCACACCAGAGTCACCGTGATGGCGTTATGTCCAGGGTTCACGCGGACGGAATTCCACGAAAGAGGGCGCATGAAAATGGGTGGTTTGCCCAATTTCATGTGGCTAAGTGCGGATTACGTTGTAAACCGGGCATGGTCGGATGCGCGCAGAGGTCAAGCCCTTTCTGTTCCTGGTTGGCAATACGCAGTGCTAAGTACCGTCAGTCGATTTGGGCCGAGGCCATTGGTTCGCAAAATTGGAATGAATGTGAGAAAGAAACAACGTCACAAATAGGCCGTTAAGCAACTTTCCCAGGCAATTCAAAGAGAAGAAGCGCGTTATTCAATAGGTATTTAACTCACTTTCGCTACCATTAGCACACTATCTATGGAGGTTCTTATGATTCGCAAGGTGCTCACTGCTTCGATCATCGGCTTTATGTTCACCAGTCTTTTGGTGGCATCACCAGCTGGTGCCGCAACCATCACAAATGGTGTGGCATGTCCAAAGTCAGGAGCATCGAAGAAAGTCGGCACAAACGTCTACAAGTGCACAAAGAACCCGACCGTGAAGAATGCGAAATTGACCTGGGTATGGTCTGGTTGTCTCGAAGCAAATACGATTTATACAACCTCCCTCGCAACGGTAAAAACACTTACAGATAGCCTGGCAAAGAATTTTGCCGATACAAAGAAATCCGGCAATGACTTAGCTGCAGGAATTGTTGTTTCTATTAACAAAATTTTGGCTTATCGAGGCACGGCCGATTACGTATCTGGTGATGTCGTATGGGTAACTTCAGGTTATTACGTTGCAAACGCGCCTGTTGCTCGTGACCTAAAAGGCACCAATTCACCTACGGAATTAAACACTGGAGCTGCCGGTTCAACGGCGCTTTGGGTCAAATTTGTTCCTACTGGTCCTTCACTAATCAATAGCGCGCTGGATCTCGTGCCATCACCTGATGTTGCCATTGCCGCACGTACAGCAGATATCGCTAACTGGACAGCCAATATTGCCAAACTTAACGCTGATGCAACCAAGGTTAGAGCTCTTCCTCAATCAGCAAAAAACACATCATCGCTCAACAGCATCGCGGTCACAATTAAACAATTCACGTCGGGAATCACAGCAGCGAGCAGCCAAATTACAACGCTCAAGGCAAACGTCGCAACAATTAAGCGACTAGCTTCTGCGCAAACTACGTTAACTTTGGTGCAAGCAAATATCGCTGGCGCAAAGCAAGACGTTGCTAGCAATCTTTCAATACGCTCCCAAGCATGCAAAAAGGGCGTCTGACCACTACACAGTAGATATGGCTAGCCCTAGTTAGGTTCAGTACGTAGGTCCCTACAGTTACAAGGGTGGCAAGTAAAAAAGGCCTGCGCGTAATAGCCCCTGGGTTATTGATTCTGCATATATTTCTGCGTGTATTGCTGTCGAGTTCAAATGTATTTGTTGACCTCTACCTTTACAGCGCGATTGGTTTTGCATGTATGGGGCTTGTTCTACTTTCTCCGACCCTCACTGATCGGATAACCAAAACATCACTTGCACTAGCTATTGGAATATGGTCAACCGGTTCGGCTCTTTCGGCATGTCAAGAGTTTTACTCAATGCCAACTTTCACTTCAAACCTACCAAATAGCCTCTATTTACTTCTCTACCCATGCCTATTTGTAGCTATTCCGCGAAGCCTAGTAACGCTTGTTCGTTTCGGAGTAGTAGAGGTATTGGATTCAACAATCGTTGGATTGGGATTAACTTCACTAGGAACTGCATTTCTTATACGTCCTGCATTACCTCACTTTTCTGGAAACTTCACCGACACCTTCTTTGCCATACTCTTCCCCGTTGCAGATCTTGTTTTGTTAGCGCTGACTCTTTCTTTCATAATTACAAAGAAGCTTTCAGCCCGTAGAGTGCTGATAATCCTTGGTGTTAGCGTTTTCTCCGCATCAGACTTTATTTTCCTCTGGCTCACCGTTAATCATCATTATGTTTTTGGAACCATCACTGATGACGGTTGGTTAATCGGACTAGTTTTTCTTTCTGAAGCGATGTGGCATCGAGGAAATGAGGATCAAGAAAGAGACTCTATGCACCCAGTTACCATTGCGCTTTCGGTATTAATGAGTGCAACCTTGTTGGGAATCACATCTTTGCATCCAGGTTATCTCCCTGATTTCATTTTGATTCCGACACTCACTACTTTAATTTTGGCATTCATTCGAATGACAATTGCACTTAGGCAGGCACGTGCTATCGGAGAAGAGCGCACACTTGCCCGCACTGATGAACTCACAGGCTTACCTAATCGTCGTCGCTTCATTTCCGAGCTCAACGGGCTCTCAAAATCAGATGGCGTTGAGTCAGCGTTACTGTTACTCGATTTAGATGGTTTCAAGCCAATTAATGATAAACACGGTCACGAAGTGGGCGATCTGCTCCTGCGAGAAGTTTCTCATCGATTTTCGCGTGCACTTCCCCACGGTTCACTTATTGCTCGACTTGGGGGCGATGAGTTTGGAATTATTCTTCGTGGTGATCGACATTCAACTTTTGAGACAGCTCTCGCACTTCGGGCAACATTGAGTTATCCGTTCTCTATTGCAGAAAATCAAATATCAGTGGGTGTCAGTATTGGATATGTTGGAAATGACGGAAACGGTGATCTCCTCAAACGTGCCGATAGCGCTATGTATCACGCCAAACGAGAAGGTATTGGAGTTTGGGCAGAACCTTTAAGAGTCTAAATCTTGATTTCAGCTAATCGAGCTAATGATTCGTGGCGCTCTGCCGCATGATCCACAGTTCGTTGTACATACCCTTGAGAATATCCATCTGCATGCAGCCAGGGTTCATGTGTGGCTATTCCGCTGAGATGACGCAACTCAGGTACATATTTCCTCACGTATGCCCCGTCTTCATCAAATCGCTTGCCCTGCTCAACCGGGTTGAATATTCGATAGTAGGGAGACGCGTCAGTGCCGCACCCTGCAGTCCATTGCCAGCCGTGTGAATTTGAGGCAACATCGTTATCGACTAAATACTTCATAAAAAAGTTAGCGCCGTGTTGCCATTCCAGATGTAGATCTTTCACCAAGAATGATGCAACTACCATTCGAGTGCGATTATGCATCCATCCTTCTTGCACTAACTGGCGCATTGCTGCATCAACAAATGGGTATCCGGTTTTTCCAGCACACCAGGCATCAAAATTCTCCGATGGTTTGTCATAACGCATATTGGCAAAACGAGGTGCATAGTAATCCCGCGAAGTGTGCGGGTTATGGTGAAGTACATCTGCATAAAATTCACGCCAAGCAATTTCTTTTCGAAATATTTCGCTACCAGTTCCTTTACCGAGTCCTGCCAGTAATGTTCTTGGATGTATCTCTCCCCAGCGCAGATGTGCACTTAACTTGCTTGTGCCATCGATTGCGGCAAGATTTCTTTGCTCGTCGTAGTTTTCTAACTCAGAATCCTGAAAAGTTTTCCATCGCGACAACGCTGCTGACTCTCCAGCTGGCGGCAAAGAAACACCTTCTGGGATTCCCCATTGCGGAAATTGACGCTCTGAACTCTTAATTTCAACGCACACAATTTTTTTGGGCACGCCAACAGGTGCACGCCATCCGTGCGTTGCCCAGGCTCTAAAGAAAGGGGTGTAGACCTTGTACGGGGTGTCATCGCTCTTTCGGATACGCCCTGGCGCTATCGCATAGGGACTTCCCGTCTTCGTTAAGTGAATTCCTGCTGCTTCTACTCGTGCATCTCGAGCAACTCCATACGGTGCATACTCTTGAGCAACGTGCACGGATGTGGCGTTGTACTCAGAAATAAGTTCACGCAAAACCACTACAGGGTCTCCAGAAATAACTTTCAATCGCCCGCCCAACGAAGCATCAAGGGAGGCGAGAGAGGCAGCAAGGTATGCACGACGATGATCTCCTGCGCGATTGGCAATTTCCATATCCATAATAAAGATCGGCACAATTTCATCCGACTCATCGATTGCAGCTAAAAGAGCTGGGTTATCACTGAGGCGAAGGTCTCGCCGAAACCAGAATATTGCTCTGTTATTCATGGCATGATTTAAGCATTATGCAGAGAATAAATCGCTTTCAAATTCGCAGCGTTCCCGGAGAGGTTCACACTCTAGATTTTGATGGCCGAAGAGTGGATTACTGGGCTCCTCCGACGCCGACTGATCGCCTCCTCATCGCACATGATGGTCAAAATGTCTTTGACAGGCGGACCGCTACCAGAATGATGACCTGGAAAATGGCACAGTCAGCTCTTCGCGTTAGCGAGAAACTCGGAATTACCCCTCCTGCAATTATTGGCGTATTTCACAGCCAAAGTGATGAAAATCCATGGGGGCGATTTAAGGACCTCACTCCTGAGGATGTATTCAAAGGTGGAGTGAAGCCACTAGGTGCTATTGATCCAACTTTTTCCTTGGACCAACTAGAAGGAAATAAATACCTTTCACAAATAACCGACGACATTGCTCCAACAATCTGTGCAGAGCTTGGACTTGAAATTGCGAAACTAGACAAAGCAATTATTGGATCAAGTATGGGCGGCCTTGCATCTCTCTATGCACTTGGCAAACGCCCTGATTTTTTCACGACAGCTTTGTCATTTTCTACACATTGGCCCATTGGTGGAAACCCCTTAGTTGATGCACTCATCAATGGACTTCCACAACCTAGCTCACACAAAGTATGGATGAGCCACGGGGACAAGGGCCTTGATGCTGAATATAGCCCGTTTCAAAAATATGCCGATGCGCTAATGATTGAAAAGGGTTGGCATCTTCAGCAAGACTTCATGACAAAGACCTATAGTCGTTCGGGTCACAACGAACGTTCTTGGGCAAAGTACATAGATCAACCGATGAATTTCTGGCTAGCTTAGTTTGTATATTCCTA
>WLMD01000050.1 GCA_009700405.1 Actinomycetota bacterium
GTATCTGCATGCTGCCGATCGTGAATCTGCCCAGCTCGCTCATTTCAATGATCCGTGGCAACCGGCACTTTTGCGGGCCGTGCATCAAGTAGCAAATGCGGGTGAACGTAGTAATTGTCCAGTTGGTGTTTGCGGAGAAGCCGCTTCTGACCCCGCACTTGCCGCGGTTTTAATTGGATTAGGAGTAACAAGTCTGTCTTGCAACGTGAGCACAATTCAGGATGTTGCTCAAGCAATTACTTCACTAACTTATGTAGAGATGCGTGATGCGGCTCTAGCTGCACTAAAGGCATCGAATGCAGCGGAGGCGAAATTATTGGCAAGGAAGCATCTGCACAAACTTGCGTCATTAGGTTTGTAAGAAAACCAGTCAGTAACTCGCTACCCCTAGTAAACACCCGAAAACACCTCTAAAAAAAGAGAGGAAATGTTGCAGGGATGCTTGCAGAATCAAGTATGGCGTAGCACACTAACGATAATGTTCAACTAATGAACGGATGTGACGATAGTGAAACAGCGCGATGCAGAGCTTATTCTTCGCGTTGCGCGCATGTATTACGAAAAGGATCAGTCACAAGATCAGGTGGCTAGGGTTCTTGGAACGTCACGATCGAATGTTTCGCGGATGCTCTCAGATGCAAAACGCTTGGGCTTTGTACAAATCAAGATAGTTGCTCCAATCACGCGTCACGAAAGTCTCTCGTCACAATTACATAAAGTACTTAACATCAAGGATGTCCAAGTGATCGGTACTGATCGCTCAGAAACTACCTTGACCAGTGTTGGACGCGCAGCAGCTGTGGCGCTCAATCGCGCGCTAAAAGCGAATAACACTATTGCCATATCTTGGGGGCGAGGAGTTGAAGCAACTGTCGTTGAAGTTGCAAGTGAAACTTTGCCAGGTTTGCGAGTAACACAACTTATGGGTGGTTTATCCGCAGTTGCTACTTCTGTCAGTGCAGAAGAACTAGGTCGAACTCTCGCACAGAATCTCAACGCACAATTTATCCCATTGTTATCTCCAGCTGTGGTCAGTAATGCACGTACTCGAAATACATTGCTAAACGAAGATTCAATTGCGCAAGTACTGGAAATATCACGACATGCCGATATAGCTCTAGTAGGTATTGGTTCCCATGGGTCTTCGTCAAGTGAAGAAGTTCTTAAGCAATTCAAGCTCACCAAGGCTGAGCATGAGAAAGTTGCGAAAACGTATGCGGGAGATGTTTCTGCTCGCTTCTATGATAGCAATGGGCGCTCGCTCAATAGCGAAATGGATAATCGTGTAATTGGCATGACACTTGATGAACTTGCAGCAATTCCGCATGTGATTGGGATTGCTGCCGGGAAGGAAAAAGCCATGGGCGTACTCGGAGCTGCCCGTGCAGGTTTAGTTGACACACTTGTTACTGATGTTTCATGTGCAACTGAGATTCTCAATCTAGCAACCGCAGCGAAAGAGGCACAAAGCGCATGACATATCTGACCAAACTCCTTTTAGTTATTGCTGCAATGTGGGCATCTCAACTTTTTATGGCATTCATGCAAGCCAAACGCTTTCAAGCAGATCTCAAATCAATGCGTATGCAAGGAACTTCTGCCGTGGGGATGGGCGGAAAGCGCTATCGCGGGGGACGTGCATTTGTTGCACTCGCCGCCGATGAGAACGGAATCATTAAAGATGGCCTTGTCTTGAAAGGCCTCACAGTTTTTGCGAACTCGAAAAAACTAACTAACTACACAGGTTTCTCACTGGACGACATAATCTCGGGCAACCGAGGGAGTGGAGCTGAACCTAAGAAGAAGGTGCGCGAAGCGGCAGAAATGTCGGCGCAACTTATTAAGGATCATCTCTTCCGTGCCGACCAGGGAGAAAAAACAGGCCGGGAAAATTAGAACAACCGGACCTGATCAAACGCCGCAATTGCGGCCTTTATCCTTGAGGAGGGTGAAGTGGCATTAAGTGGATTGGTTGTATTTGCAGCCGGTGTCACGGTTGATAAACCAACGGGCTTTCTTGGCGCGTTGGCGACAGCCGCGGAAGACTTTATTAAAGTCTTCAATAAAGGCGGAACGGTTCTGCTCTCACTTATGGGCGGAATTCTTCCAACATTGATCGTTCTCTTAACAGCAGTTAATGCACTTGTACGCCTGATTGGTCCCGAGAAGATTGAAAATCTTGGAAAGGCAGCAGCGCGTCCTGGAATTCAGTGGTACCCAGTGCGTTACATGATCCTTCCTTTTGTTTCAGTTTTCATGCTGACCAACCCAATGGCGTACACAATGGGTCGTTTTCTCCCAGAGCGTTTAAAGCCAGCGTTCTATGACTCAGCTGTTTCATTCGTCCACCCAATTTTGGGTATTTTCCCACACGCAAACCCTGGTGAACTTTTCGTTTACGTAGGTATTGCAACCGGAATCCAGCAATTGGGTTATGGCCTTGGCGATCTAGCAGTTCGTTACTTGCTAGTCGGTTTGGTTGTCATCTTTATTCGCGGAATTGTCACCGAGGCGATTACAGCCAAAATGATGTCACGAGCAGAGAAGGCGGCATAACACATGGATGCATTGACAAACTTAATCGTAAAAGTTGGCCGCAGCGTAGGTGGAGTGGTTGGTACTTTGTACCAGGCAGGTCGCGACACTGTTGACACAGTAATCCGTAACGTTATTCCGTTTATGGCGTTCATTTCGTTCATCATCGGATTAATCCTTACCACCGGTATCGGTGACTGGATTGCTAAAGGTCTTAAGGGATCTGCCTCATCACTTGGCGGACTCCTATTGATCTCCATCGTTTGCGCAATCCCAATCCTTTCTCCATTGCTTGGACCTGGTGCGGTTATTGCTCAGATTGTTGGAACACTTCTCGGCGTTGAAATTGGTAAGGGAAATATCCCTGCTCAATACTCATTGCCAGCATTGTTTGCTATCAACCCACAGGTTGGTTGCGACTTCATTCCGGTTGGCCTCGCCCTTGGTGAAGCAGAACCAGAAACAGTGGAAATCGGCGTTCCTGCGGTCTTGTTCTCCCGCGTTATCACCGGCCCACTTTCTGTCGTAATCGCGTACTTCGCCTCATTTGGCTTGTACTCAGCAGCAAAGTAAGTTCAGTCCTATAAAGGTAAGCCAGTGTGGGGACTTCGGTTCCCGCACTGGCTACTTAAAAATGAAATACACATTAAAAGGAGCATTGCAATGGGAGATTACAAAAGCGTAAGAGTAGAAGCCGGAAAAGGTGGATGGGGCGGACCTCTCGTAATCACACCTACCGATGAGAAGCCTTATGTGTATTCAGTTACTGGTGGCGGAATTCATCCGATTGCTGCTCGCATTGCAGAACTCACTGGCGGCATCCCTTTTGATGGTTTCAAAAGCAGCGTGCCATTCGACAAGATCGCTGTTGCAGTCATCGACTGCGGTGGAACAGCTCGTGTTGGCGTTTACCCAATGAAGAAAGTCCTTACAGTTGATATTCACGGTACAAGTCCAGCTGGACCACTTGCAAATTTCATTACTAAAGAACTTTTCGTCTCTGGCGTTAAAGCCGACAATATTGTAGAAATTTAAGAATATTGCCTGAAGTCGTATATTCATCCACGGTAACTGCGGTGGGAGCACTTGTTGCAGATTTTCGTGAACAAGGATTACTCGTGTGGTTTGGTGAGAATGCACCTGAGGAACTTCACGAGTTTTCGATTCTGCACAAAGTTGATAATCACAAACGTGCTCCGATTGTCGGAGACATCATTGCGCTTAACGATGATCACTTCACAGTGTTAGCAGTTGGCGATGTTGCAAGCGATAACCTACTTAACCTAGGTCACTTAGATCTTAAAGCTAACGGATTGACGGAGACTGAGATGCCAGGTGACGTAAACGTCGAAGCACGTGAATTGCCCACTGTCAAAGTGGGGGATAGACTTCAAGTAATCGCGCAAGACTAGAAAAACGAATCGAGCGTTTAGAACATGGCTTATTCACAACGTATGCAAGATTACGCAAAAACTTTAGGACGCGATGTTCGCGTTGCTCTTGTTGGAGCCGGTCAAATGGGTCATGGCTTTGGTTGCCAGGTCGACAGAATGCCAGGACTAAAACTTGCACTCGTCGTTGATATAGATCCTGCGCGTATCACCAGCCTTTTCAATGACATCGGGGAAAAAGATGTTGTTATAAGTTCAGATCCTGATGTTATTTCAGCCGCCCTTCTTGCAGGTAAGGCCGCAGGTACTACGACAACTGATTTCATTGCACAAATGCCATTTGATGTAGTTGTCGAAGCAACTGGAGTGCCTGATATTGGAGCTCGCGTTGCCTACTCATGCCTGCTAGCCAAGAAAGATGTCGCCGTTTTGAATGTGGAAATGGATGTCACCATTGGGCCCCTGCTTCATGCAACCGCTCAGCTTGGTGGAGCTGTTTACACGGTCTGTCATGGAGATGAGCCAGTTGAGGCAAAGGTTCTTGTTGATTTCGCGCGTGACCTACAGTTTGAAATTGTTGCCGCCGGTAAAGGCAAGAACAATCCTTTTGAACCACTGAGTACTCCAGATACAGTTCGAGATCGCGCAGTTGCTAAGAAGATGAACCCAAAGATGCTTTGCTCCTTTACTGATGGCTCTAAGACTATGATCGAAATGGCTGCACTTGCTAACACAACCGGTCTTCAACTTTCCAAGCGTGGAATGTACGGACCAGCCGCAACTGTAAAAACTTTGCAAGATGTATTTGCACTCCAAGCCGATGGTGGAGTTCTGGATCGTCCCGGAGTTGTTGATTACTGCACGGGAGATGTTGCACCAGGCGTTTTTGTAATCGTTCGCACGGATGCTCCATATATTAATCATGAGATGAGCTATCTCTCCATGGGCCCTGGACCATATTTTGCCCTGTATCGCCCATTCCACCTTGCCTCCGTTGAAGCTCCTCTTTCAGTAGCTCGCGCTATCTTGGATCGTGAACCATCTCTCTTTGCACCACACCTTATGGCTGAAGTTGTTTCAATGGCTAAGAAAGATATGCAACCAGGTGATCGAATTGACAGCATTGGAGGCTACACGGTTCGTGGTTATGCCGATATTGCCGAAGATGCCAAACGCGATAACTTGGTTCCAATCGGACTTATTGCTAATGCAGTTGTCACCAAGGAAATTAAAGTAGGAGACCTCATTACCTACGATCAGGTGCAAGTAGATGAATCCAGTTTGATTGTTCAATTGCGTCGATTGCAAGATAGCTTGGGACTTACTTACGCTTAATCTGAATCCGCACTCTCGCCCGTGAAGGCTTGATTGCAATCAAAGATATGGTGCAGTCACAGCATTCATGATTAGCAGGTAGCTTCTTTTTGCGATCATGAAGACCCAATTCACGGCGCAGATTCTCTTGTGCCCCGGTAAACAGGCCTGAATTTCGCGCCTTCTTTGCCTCTGAATCTCGACGAATCTGATCAGCTTTTCTGGATGCCTCACTGAAGGATTTGCGCATGAGCCACTGTGAAACTGCCATATTTCAAGTCTGCCACACAGTGGCACAATGAGCACATGGATGGCGAGATGCGAGTCGCGGTAGTAGTTCTTGCCGCAGGTAGTGGGTCTCGCTTTGGTCATTCAACCAATAAAGTCTGGCTCCCACTCAGTGGTCGTCGCATCCTTTCTCGATCATTAACAAATGCCGTCAAGAGCTTTCCCAAATCGCGCAATGTTCTGGTCATCAACCCCACTGATTCACATTTGGCAAAGGAAGTACTCAGCCGCGAAGCCCATAGCATCAAGGTAGAAATCGTGGCTGGCGGAAATTCCCGCCATGAATCAGAGCACAACGCACTCATGCATTTAGCGCCTGCAATTGAGGCAGGAAAGATAAATGTCGTCATGATTCATGATGGAGCACGACCTCTGGCAACGAGCAAGCTTTTCTTGGATATCGCTCAAGCTGCGCATCTTCACGGCGGTGCGATTCCAGCGATTGTTGTTGACCCACGTGAAATTGATTATTCAAGTGACCGGGAAATAGTGAGAGTTCAAACTCCGCAAGCATTTCGCGCTAAGGACCTGCTAGATGCCTACAGGAGCGCCGAGGTTGATGGATTTGTAGGTACAGATACCGCAGCGTGCATGGAAGAGTATTTTCCCAAAGTTCATACAATCGCTGTGCCTGGTGAAGTAGCAAATGTAAAAATAACCTATCCTCAAGATTTGGTTATTGCCGAACATGTACTGGAGATGCGAGGATATAAAGAATGAACAATGAAGAATTGACTGCAGAGCTTCACTGCTCCAACTGCGACCACGAGACGATTCATACATTGGTTTATGCTGGACGCCTTTTGGTATCAACGACATGTCAAGTATGCAATTCACAGGTCAAGCATGAAGCTATTGATTTGCGCCTCCACTATCTAAAAGATCTAGAACATCGAATCGCTACTAAACCAAGAAGACTTTTGCGAAGGTTTTGGAGAGCGCCATTCTCCTCAGCGATCTCTTTGCCAAAGAAGTTTATGAGCCAGCCTCGTAAGATCTGGAGCGAAATTAAATCTATCTTGGGGCGAAACTAGCCGCTCGTACGTCTCCAGTGAAGGAATGATTCCATTAACAGTCCATCTTCTTTAGTATTGATTCTTAGAGCTTCCGGAGCACCTTCAATGTGCTCGATACGCGCATTCTTCTTTAGCGGCAAGAACCACCCTTGATCTTTGCCTTTTCGATCTATTGCACTCGAACGGACTATTTCGGGCGTTGCGATTCTTTTCACCGAATTTCGATCGAGCGTTTCTAGTACAACGGAATTCTCACCAATGATTTTCAAAGTTTCCGTGAATACGGTTGCTGGTCGAACAGCATCGGCGCCCTCGTTGAAGGTATCCATGATTTTTGTGAACTGCTCTGAACGAGTTAACGGTCGGCTCGCATCATGAATCAAGATTGCTTGGAACTGTGCAATTTCAGTTTCGATGGCCGCTGCTAAGGCGCGAGGATCATCAGGATCACACACGGTAAATGAAGCAAATAAGTTATGACGATCGAGGAGTACCTCGGCCTCATCGATATGTGCTTGAGAACCCACAACCGTAAGTGGGACCGTTCTCATGAATTCTTGAATGCTGCGGACTGAGCGCACAATGCTGGGGACCTTGCTCAGCTCTAGCAGCGCCGTTGTGGAGGTTATTGCTACAACGGCATGAAGTGGTCCGTTAGTTTGACTCATAGAGCTGGAACCTTATCCCCAGAGCTAACTGGTTTGGCAACATAGCGCCCCATGAATTCGGCTTTCATCTCTTCAAAATCACCGCTCTTGAGTGCATCGCGCATCTGGTCTACGAGTCGGACAATAAATCTTTCATTGTGAATTGTTGCCAAAGTTGCAGCGAGAATTTCCTTGCCTTTAAAGAGGTGATGCATATATGCGCGCGTGTAATTAGTGCACGTGTAGCAGTCGCACCCCTCATCAATGGGAGTGAAATCTCGACGGAAACGAGAGTTTGAGATATTAAAGCGCCCCGTCATCGTATAAACCGCGCTTGTGCGCGCAATCCGTGAAGCTAATACACAGTCAAAAGTATCTATTCCGTTTTCTACTCCGACAAAAAGATCCTCTGGTGCTCCGATTCCTAGAAGATGTTTTGGTTTCTCACGAGGCAGTTCTTGGTTGACCCAGGTAATAATTGTCCCTAGCGCCGCTTTATCTAGTGCGCCACCAATTCCAAAACCATCAAATGAGATTCCAGAAGAGGTCATTGAACCTAAATCCTTTGCAGCCGCTCTGCGCAAGTCTTCGTATTGAGCACCTTGAATTACCCCAAAGAGAGCTTGATACGGGTGGCTGCTTCGAGATTGAGTCAAACTCTGGTGCTCGTCTAAACAGCGAATTGCCCAAGCAGACGTTCGAGAAATGGCGCGCTCTTGATAGACACGAGTGTTGTGAAGCGTCGTGCATTCATCAAATGCAAACATGATGTCTGCGCCGATTTGGTGCTGCACCTGCATAGACACCTCAGGAGTGAATCGATGCATCGATCCATCAAGGTGGGATTTAAAAGTGACACCTTCGTCATCTACATGTGCAAGACGCTCTTTCTTATGTGCAATTACATCATCGGATCGAAAAGTTGTTGAATCCATAGCGAGAACTTTCTTGAATCCAACCCCCAAAGAGAGAACTTGAAAGCCCCCGCTATCGGTGAATGTTGGGCCAGGCCAATTCATAAACCGCGAAAGCCCACCGGCCTCATCCAAAATATCTGGTCCTGGTTGTAAATAGAGGTGGTAGGCATTGGCCAACAAAGCCTGAGCGCCAAGCTCCTTCATGGATTCTGGTAATACTGATTTTACAGTTGCCTTAGTACCTACTGGAATAAACGCGGGAGTTTCGATGACGCCATGGGGCGTATGTATTTCACCTGTCCGAGCAAAATCGCCATTTCCGGGTTTGCTCTCGCAGGTAATGTTAAACGAGAAACTCATTTGAGTAATCTAACCAAAGTTGGGTAACCGTGGAGCAGGCAGATGAGGCGCTACCAGATACGGACGCGCTTGGCTGGATCCAGCCACAGGGCATCCTTTTCCGTGACGCTAAAAGCCTGATAGAACTCCTCGAGGTTTCGAACAATCTGATTACAACGAAACTCAGCCGGAGAATGAGGATCAGTAGCTAGGCGTCGTACCGTTTCTTCGGGGCGGACCTTGCCTCGCCATACTTGGGCATTTCCTAAGAAGAAGCGCTGATAGCCACTTAACTCATCAAAGACGGGAGGCGTCGCTCCTGCAAGTGAAATCTCATAAGCCTTGTGAGCAATTGTTAAGCCCCCTAGATCGCCGATATTTTCACCAATAGTAAGGGCGCCATTGACGTGTGACTCAGGAGTCTCCTCCGGAACAAGTGCATCAAATTGATCGATTAATATCTGGGCACGTTTTTCAAACTCCACGCGATCATGTTCGGTCCACCAATCGTTGAGATTTCCATCGCCATCAAATTTGGAGCCCTGGTCATCAAAGCCGTGACCGATTTCGTGACCGATAACAGCGCCAATTCCGCCATAGTTGGCTGCATCATCTGCCTCAAGGTCAAAGAATGGTGGTTGCAAGATTGCTGCTGGGAAAACAATCTCATTCATTCCAGGGTTGTAATAGGCATTGACCGTTTGAGGAGTCATGTACCACTCAGAACGATCAACTGGTTTTCCTATTTTATCGAATTCATAATCTCGAGCGAAGCGAGATACGGCCATTAAGTTTGCGATGAGGTCATCGGGGGAGATGGCTAAGGAAGTGAAGTCACGCCATTTATCTGGATACCCAATTTTAGGCGTGAACTTATCTAATTTTTCGAGGGCTTTTACTTTTGTCTCTGGGCTCATCCAATCAAGTGCTGTGATATCAACGCGGTAGGCCTCAATAAGGTTCGCGACTAATTCTTCCATGGATGTTTTTGCTGCAGGAGGAAAATGTTTATCAACATAGAGCTGTCCCACTGCCTCGCCGAGAGCGCCCTCTACAAGAGCAACGCCTCGTTTCCATCTATCTTTTAATTGAGGAACACCAGAGAGCGTGGTCCCATAAAACGCAAAATTCTCATTAACTAGTTCTGAGTTTAGGTATGAAGCGGCCCCGGAGAGCACCTGCCAAGTCAGCCATGAACGCCACTTTGGTGCATCGAATGCCTCGAGCATTTCGCCTAGTCCAGTAAAGAATGTGGGTTGGCGGACAATGACCTGAGCCATAACAATTTCTGGGACCTTTGCGCCTTCATTCCATGTAGCCCAATCAAATCCGACTGAGAGTTCTTTGAGTTGGGCAAAAGTAAATTTGTTATAGGTGGAGGTGGCATCGCGATCTTTGA
>WLMD01000051.1 GCA_009700405.1 Actinomycetota bacterium
CACTTTGCAACGCAGCGGCGAGATCTGATGATTTCGAACCTGCAGCACCTGTTGATGTCGTAGTAGAAGTTGCTCCAGTTGTTCCGGAGTTTCCACCGAATACTTGATCAAGTGCACCTTGCAATGTGTCGTCGTAACCAATTTGATCACCGAAGGAAACAAGCACCTTCTGCAATAGTGGGTAAGAAGCAGTGTTAGCGGTTGCACGAACGTAGACAGGTTGCACATACAACAATCCGCTTCCGACTGGAAGTGTCAGAAGGTTGCCTAGTACAACATCTGATCCACCTTGGCGCAACAATGACAATGAATTCGCGACAATTGGCTTGGCTTCAAAGTTGGAAGCAACTTGTGAAGGTCCGGCAATGTTTGTACTACGCGGTAACTGCAATACGGAAATCTTTCCATAATCAGGACCTGGGTCAGAGTTCACAGCAGCAAATGCTGACAAATTCTCACGCCCACCAATAGGTACAAATGGCGTTGTGAGTGAGAATGCAGATTTAGTTTCACCTGGCATCTTCAGTGTTAAGTAATACGGAGGTTGCGCGCTTGCGTTTCCGCCGAATGTTGAAGGGTCACGAGGTACGCGCCAGAAATCCTGACCACCATAGAAAGCACTGGCTGTTCTCACGTGATACGTGCTTAAAATGTCACGCTGAACACGGAATAGATCCTCTGGGTAGCGAATGTGTGCGAGAAGTGATTTAGAGATGGTGCTCTTGGCTTTGACTGAATTAGGGAAAGCCTTACTCCATGTCTTAAGAACTGGATCCTTAGCATCCCATTGATACAAGGTGACAGTTCCGTCATAAGCATCAACAGTTGCTTTCACAGAGTTACGAATGTAATTAATGCTTGCATTTGATTGTTGAGTGATGGATGCAGAGTTTGTTGTAAGTGCATCTGATGTAGCAGTCGAAAGAGTCGTGCTCTTTGAATATGGGTATCCGGCACTTGTTGTGTAGCCATCAATAATCCAAATTATCTTTCCGTCTACCAAGGCTGGGTACGGATCTCCATCAAGAGTTAACCATGGAGCAACCTTTGCCACGCGATCTCGGGGATTGCGCACGAAGAGAATCTTTGAATCGTTATTAATAAGGTTCGATAAAACGATTCGTTGTTCTTGATATTTGAGTGCAAAGACCAAGCGATTAAAGAGGGATCCCATAGGGACGCCACCTTTACCGGTATAGGTGACGTTCTTTTGTCCATTGGCTGAAGAGTCATCTGGATAATCAAGTTCTGTTGGGGTTGAAGATTTTGCTCCACCAATAATGGAGTAGTCCGGAACATTCTCACCAAAGTAAACACGAGGTTCAAAAGTTCCAAGGCCCTTTGTTGGCGGAAGGTCTCCAACTAGGAATGAAGGTTTTCCGTCGGCGTCTCTTACATTTCCGTAGGCTGCAACAAAACCAAATCCGTGTGTGTAAACCAAGTGATCATTAATCCAGTTACGGCTTGGATTTCCTGCAAGGTTGAGTTCACGCACAGCAACAACGGTGTCACGTACAACTCCGTTGACGGTGTAACGATCAATATCAAGGGACTCAGGGAAGCCGTAATAAGGCTTAATCTGCTGTAACTGGCGGAAGGTTGCAGATAAAACGTTTGGATCCATGAGGCGAATATTAGAAATTGTTGATGCGTCTTTGGAGAGCTGTCCTGCAGAAGTTGCGATTGTTGCCTGGTAATCAGTGATTTTTACATTATCAATACCGAATGCTGCACGGGTGGAGTCAATGTTCTTTTGGATGAATGGCGCTTCCTTAGATGACTCGCTTGGCTTTACTTGGAATTGTTGAATCACACTTGGATAGACACCAGAAATTAGCACTGAAGAAATCACTAGAAGTGCAATACCCGCGGTAGGAAGAACCCAAGAGCGTCGAACGATATTTGCAAAGAATAGAAGTGAACAGATAACTGCAATGCCAGCCAAAATTGCCTTCGCGGGCAAGACGGCATTTACATCTGTATACGTAAGACCAGTTATAAGCTTTCCGTCTTTGAGTGCAAGGTGATAACGATCGAGCCAGTAGGCACCGGCCTTAAGTAACACCAAGATTCCTAGGAGAACTGAAAGCTGAACTCTGGCTGCAACCGTTGTGCGATCCTCGCGGGCTTGTAGGCGAATTCCGCCATAAAGGTAATGGACGACAGATGAAGCAATCAGAGAGAGGATCAGCGTTGAAATTCCCCACTCAAGAAGTGACTGCCAAAATGGCAATCTAAAAGTGAAGAAAGAAATATCTAATCCAAATTGAGGATCTTTCACGCCAAAAAGCGTTGAGTTCTTAAAGAGGAGCCATGATGCCCACAGTTGGGAGCCGCCAGAACCAGCGAAATAAAAGAGCGCAACGGCCAGGCCACTCGTCACTAATCTGCGAATTGGCTCAATTTGTCCGCGGTAGCGTTCTAAATTATCTGCTTCGACGTTCATCGGTGCATACATCGGGCGTCGACGGAAAGCGATAATTACATTTGCGATGATTATCAGTGAGGTTGCTAATCCGAATGTGACAAAGAGGAAAGCCTTAGTCTCAAGTGTCGTCTTCCAGACATTCGTGAAACTTACCGAACGAAACCAGAGCCAATCCGCGTAGAAACCGCTCATTGATATAAGGGCGACGATGATGACTCCGACAATAACTGCTGTTATTACGAAAGGACCACGACGATTGGGCAGATTGGGCTGGCGATTAAAACTCATGCACCAACGTTACCGATTTCGTTGCCAAGTGCAATGTGAGATGGAGGTTTGGGCATCTTTGAGCACAGAAATGGCTTCTGTGAGGGTTTCCACCGAGTAGACCGTGAGGCCCGAGGGGATGTGATGAACATCGTCGCAATTGCTCGTTGGCGCGAGAAAAACCGTGGCTCCTGATCGCTTTGCTGCAATCAATTTTTCATCGATTCCACCTATGGGACCTATAACTCCCTGAGCATCTATCGTCCCGGTACCAGCGATGGTTCTACCCGTAAGAAAATCATTGGGGGTTAATCGCGCAACGACAGCCAGTGCAAATATCAAACCGCCACTTGGGCCGCCAGTGTTCTTTACCGAGATTTTCACTTTGACTTTACGTGGATCCACGGGTGTGCCGATCTTGTCTAGATAGGAGAAAGCTGAGACCGTTGCAGCGCTTTGAGAACCATCCATATCTGCTTTATTAACTGCATTAATCTGTTGCGAACTCTGTTCAGGTGGATATACAACGTCTCGAGGTAGAACGATTGAGTCTGCCTTTGCCCAGGAATAGAGAACATTCGCGCCAAAAATTGGTGAGCCAGGACTAGTTGCAAGCACTGTTACCAAGAGCAACTTCCCCGATGTCGGATACGTGGGTGCACCTTCAATGGTGATCATCTTCTCAAGAACGTCAGCGCCTCCACCCGGTTGTAAAACAACGTATGGCAACGGCACTAATCCAGCTAACGTCAAAAAGATACCTACTATAAATAACGCGAATCGTGGAAGAGGAGAGAATCGCATGTGCAGTGCCTCGAGTGAGCGGACTACGCGTCCTTCTCGGGACTTTCTATTTTTTCATCATTCTCAGGCGCAGCATTCTCTTGCGCTTCACGAAACGAACTTTGAAAGCGCTGAAATTGCGTTACGGAACGAGTCGTCTCATTTTCAAACCTCTCCTGAAACTTGGTAACCCAAAGGACATAGCCCAAAACCCCAATAAGGGCAGTGATGGGAATAATCCACCACACGAGGGCGGAGAAAGTCGTTGACATAGCGTGAGTCTACCCTGCTCGGGAAGAAAGCGTGGCTTCGGATTGTTCTACTACGTAAGGGTAGAGTTTAAGAAGAGTGATGGAGGAACAGTGGCACCGTTTGGTTTTACACCGCCTGGGGATTCTGATGATTCGGAGAATTCCGAAAACGGGATGCCCGATTTCTCTGCACTCTTTGAGCAACTAGGAATTAGCCCTGAGAATCTCAAAGATTTCACAAACTTAGGATTTCTTAGTTCAGCGAATTCCAATTCATCAGCCAGCGAATTTACTTTTCCTATTGGAATTACTCGAGACGTCGCTAAGAAGTTTGTTAGCGCCAAAGGCTCTTTGCCAATTGGAACAACCGACTTGAGCCAGATACACGATGCCATGGAGATTGCAGAACTATGGCTCAATGAAGCAACTGTTTTCCCTGCTAGTTCAAGTGCAAAGAATGTAATGACCCGTAACGACTGGGTTGATTCCACCATGGCTGGATGGCAACTTACTGTTGAACCACTGGCGCTCGGACTTGCCCAAGCGCTCTCATCTGTTATTGAAGGCCAAGAAATGCCTGAAGATTCAATGCCCCTTGAGGCGGTTGCTGGGTTGCTTCGTGGGTTTATCGCAACGATGATCGCAACTCAGTTGGGCCAATGTGTCGGCGGGTTAGCCGAGAGCGTCACCGGCGCCCATGACGTTGGATTGCCTTTGCTCAATCCATCGCGACCAGCACTTCTTCCACAAAATATCGCGCAATGGAGCGTTGATATTGGTGTTCCTGAATCCGAGATTCGCATTTTTCATGCATTGCGCGAAGGAGCGGTCGCACGATTATTTGATAGCAATCCATGGCTTGTTGATTACATGCGTATGGCAATTGCCGATTATGGAAAAGGCATTCACATCGACGTTGAAAAAATGCAACAACAGGCACAAGAGGCAATGGAATCTGGTGCTATCGACCCTGACAATCCTGAAACTCTTACTCTGGCACTCAACCAAGGATTATTTACACCAGAGGAAAGTCCCCAGCAAGGTGCAGCACTCGCTAAATTGGAAACCGCTTTGGCTCTCATAGATGGTTGGGCCGATGACGTGACAACTCTTGCAGCAGCAGATCGATTGCCTTCGTTGAATTCATTACGAGAAACTTTGCGTCGACGTCGCGCAACTTCCTCGCCAGCGCAACAACTTTTTTCATCACTCTTTGGACTTGAAGTTTCTCCACGGATGGCTCGCGAAGCGAGCGCCTTCTGGTTGGCTATTCGCGAACTGCGCGACGTGGCTGCTCGTGATCAGATTTGGAGTGGCATCTTGCCAACGCACGAGGAGCTCAACGATCCAGCGACCTACCTGTCCAGTGTTGAAATTCCAGATGACCTCTCGGGCCTAGCGGGAATCTAGATTTCCCTATTACCGGACCCTAGCTCTTCAAAATCGGGGAACCCCCCCCCTCTTTCTTGTAGATGTATTTTAGATTAATTGTGGGCAAAAAAAAGCGAAGTCCCCGGGCGCACGATTCTTTATCTGCCTTCCCCTTGCAGATACAGAACGGTTATCCGAGGACTTCGTAGACTGAAACTTAAAGTATTTCTCCTTGAGAATCAACCGAGATAGAGAGATTTATTCTCACCTCAACCCCCTTTTTTTGCTACCGTGGAGAGGTGACGGTGGCCAAAGAAGACGATTTCGATCAGCAGCTGCCAGGTCTTAATGAAGGCGAAATTATTGTAATTCGCTCCAAACGACGAAAAAGAACGATTTCTGCCTATCGCCAAGGCGGAAGAATCGTTGTTTCTATCCCTGCAAGGCTGACAAAGGCCGAAGAGCGTTCGGCAGTTCCTGAAATGGTCGCCAAGATCCGGGCCCAAGAAATAGAAAAGACTGTCGATGAATCGGCGTTGGCCACCCGCGTCGATGAATTATTGGGGCTCTACGCCCCCGAAATTTCAGAGCGCCCAGTGAGCGTGACGTGGCGGATGATGCGAGAGCGGTGGGGTTCATGTACCAACCTTGATGCCACGATTCGCATTTCCAGCCGGCTTCAGCGCACCCCTGCCTATGTCCTGGATTTCGTCCTCTTTCATGAAGCGGTCCACCTTCGCTATGGAGACCATGGACCGGCCTTCAAAGCAGTCCTAGCCAGGTATCCGATGGAAGGACTGGCTCAGGCCTACCTAGATGGCTATGAAGCGGCTGAATCTGACCTCACCGTGCCCGACTTGCCCAATTAGTCCAATTAGTCCCCAAAAGATCTCTTCATAAACTTTGCGACACGCTCAAAAAACTCCTCCTCCACCCACTAATTAACCGCTTTTCCTGGCTCATGCGGGGTAATGTGACGCTCGTACGCTCGCGCATTTGTCGGGAAGCTCTCCCGTTAAACCGTTAGCGTCGATTGGAGGAGAAAATGGCGGAGGCATACATCGGCAAGCTTGAGGACAACAGCGGGGCTTACTGCGTTAAGTGCAAAGAGAAGCGCGCCTTCACAGGCGAAGTAAAGGTCTCAGACTCTGGTCGTCGCATGGCGCAGGGCATTTGCTCAGTCTGTGGCACCAAACTCAATCGCATTCTTGGTAAGGCACCACAGTAGTAACACTCACGTTGTAGACCTGCCTGACCGAATAGGTCACGCAAGCAATACGTTAGTAAGAAGTAAAGAAGAAGTAAGGACTGGCGTCTCCCACAAGGAGGCGCCAGTTTTTTCGTAACCGAACTATCACCACCAGTTCATGAATCGCAGATGATTTACGGCCATTGTGCCAAAGCACCCTGCACTATCTTGGATTTCTTGCATTCTAATCCTCATGAAAACTTCACTATCTGCAAGCGCTCGCCCTCAATTGAAATCCGGAATTATTGTTCTGCCGTACGGTGAAAACACCTATATCGGATTCAGCGATCATGGAATCGAATTCGAAGGTGTACACGTGCGACCGATTGTGGCAGCTCTCACCGGAAATCAAACATGCCAAGAAATTCATGAAAGCCTTGGGTATGACCTCGATTTATTGACATCCCTAGTCGTTGAACTAGATTCCCTCCATTTCCTTGATACCACTAAGAGCTCAATCACATTGCAGGATCGATTTCACTCCCCTAGTGCGCATCGACAATCTCACATTGTCGATAACAGCCATGACGCAACTTTCCAACAGATCCAAACCAGAATTCGCCCCGAACTCACGCTGACAACATGGCTGCCAAATGTTGATGACGGTGGCGTTTCGCACATCAACGCTAGACAAGATTGCGATGTGAGAATCTACGGAAGTTCACGGATTGCCAGCATTCTCTATGGGATTCTTTTAAGTAGTGGAGTTTCTAATACACGATTAACTACCCAAACTCACTCCCCTTTAATCTCCGAATTAGACTTATGCGCAGGCATTTTTCGCCCCTCCGATATCGGTGCCTCGTTTGAAGATAGAGCCTGCACGCTGGGGAAAGAGCTTTCCCTCTTCCCTATTAACCCACCTTCTCCTAGAAATGCCATCGCCATCAACGTCGGAGCACCTGACCCCGAGCTCCTGCAAGAGTGGATGAGCGAATGCACACCGCACCTCTTTATTGAAGATCCAGAGTGTGCATCATTGATTCTTGGACCATTTGTCGTGCCAGGTACAACCCCTTGCTGGCGCTGCACGGTTCTCACAAAAGACGATGAGTACATTGCCTGGAAACAGGTTCAATGGGAACGGCGGATTTCGCCCCACTCTGAAACTCCCGTTTCGGTAGCACATTACGTAGCAGGTTTGGCCGCTTTAGAAATCCTTCGGTTCATTGATACTCAACATTCGGACTTACTGGGATCGACGCTACGAGTTAACTACTTGGCTGCCAATGAGACCGAACGCAGGCGATTTTCATTTCACCCTGCGTGCGGTTGTCATTGGTAGTAGCCAATTAATACTTAGTTCATAGTTAGCTAATAGTTAGCTAATAGTTAGGCCGCGTCGCTCTGATCCAAACGAGGGCGACCAACAGTGCGCTTTCGAGCAATGACAGATCCATCTTCGAACAACTCTCCGCCCCAAACCCCGCATGGTTCATTACGAGAAAGCGCTGCATCTAAACATTGAGTACGCACTGGGCATGCACCACATAGCGACTTGGCAACGTTGATGATCTCGGCCTTATCCGAGAAGAAGATTTCTGGATCTGCGTTATGGCAAGGCAAGGTAAAGGCAATGTCGGATCCGTAAGCGCCTGTTACATCGCCTAATCCACTCATCTGGCCATCTTGCGCCCAGCCTGGTACTAACAGTTCACTGAAGAGAACAGTCATTGTCCTCACCTTCCTTCTCGTTTATCTTTCTCTGTTTGGGTAGTTGTCGGTTGTATTAGGGAAAAGAAAAAGGGCCCGAATCCTTTGTGGATTCGTGGCCCTTGGGGTCCTGTCTCGGTTTTAACCGATTGGGCTCCAAGATGCCATCTCACCAAAGGCGGGATACCACGCTGTGCGCTTTGAGGCACGATTAGCTGTGGCTGCGTATGAATGTGAATGAAAAGAAGTCGCTGAAGGCGCAACTGCGAAAGTAGCTGTAAACAACTGCATTTTGTGCCTCCCGTTTCTGTTTTTCATTTCTATACAAATCACGTGATCATTCAATCGCGTGAATGGCAAGGGTAAAGCAAAGGTTGATGATGATGCAAATGAATTATCACTAACTGGTCAGTAACCCAGCCTCACGCAGGAATCGGCTCGGATTCTGACGATAACTCAGTGCTAAATGTGTCCGCGCACGCGTAACTCCAACGTAGAAGAGTCTCCGATCTTCCTCGACCGCGCTCTCATGCGTAGGCAGAGTTCCCTCATTTACTCCGATTAGAAAGACCTGCTCCCACTCCAAGCCCTTAGCCGCGTGAAGGGTTGCCAAGGTTGTTACGGGCATAACCGGTGGATTGTTCTGCTCGGCCCTATCTTCGAGTTCGCGCAAATATGTTCGCAACGTTTTAGGAGTGAATGCCGCATCGGCATCGAGTTCGCGAGCCAAATGCATGAGCGCGGTAATCCCATCCGTGCTTTCACCGCTAATAAAAGGCTGCGAAATCGTGCGCAGTTCATCAAGCCAGGTAACTCCCTCTGTCGGAATTACAGATGCTCGTCGAATTTCCTTTAGAAAATCGCGTACATCAGTCCGCTCAAAGAAACGTTCGTTATTGCGTACTTGATAAGGAATCTGCGCAGCTGCACACGCACGAGCAAGCGTATTTAATTGTGCATTTGTTCGGGCTAGTACGGCTATATCTTGAGCAGCAATACCAGTTGAGGTCATAGCAATGATTGATTGCACGACTCCTGCAACTTCACTTGCTTCGTCCTTATATTGCGTTACTTCGGGCTTATTGCCATGGGGATTAAGCGCAACAATTTCTTGACCCATTGCGCCACTTCGCAAGACGCTATTTGCAGTAGAGATGATTTCCGGCGTTGAACGATATCCAGTAGTCAAGCGAATAACTTGTGCCTCTGGAAATCGATGAGTGAAATTATTGAGAAATACGGGTGTGGCACCTGCGAATGAATAAATAGTTTGCGCGGGATCGCCAACAACACAAATTTCTTGGCGGTTACCCAACCAGGCATTGATTAATCGTTGTTGTAGTGGCGAAACATCCTGATACTCGTCAATAGTGAAAAAACGATATTGATCATGGACTCTCTCGCGAACTTCGCGCTCTTCTTCAATCATTGCAGTGGTTAAGAGCAAAACATCTTCGAAATCAATAGTCCGCTCTTGTCGTTTCAGACTTTCGTACGCTTCATATACCTGTGCAATTTGACCTGTATTTATACGGTTACGTTCGGCGCGAACTTTCGTCTCCTCCATGTAATCCTCAGGAGCAATCTGCGAAACTTTCGCCCATTCAATCTCGGAGGCGATATCGCGAAGTAATTCTCGCGAAGTAATACTCAGCGATGAGGTAAGTCCCGCGCGAGTAATTGCCTCAGTGATGAAGGCAGTCTTTGTTGTTAAGAGATCAGGCGTGCGACCACCAAATACTTGTGGCCAAAAGAAGATCAATTGCTTAAGGGCTGCCGAGTGAATTGTTCGGGCCGCAACGCTAGGCACGCCTAATAATC
>WLMD01000052.1 GCA_009700405.1 Actinomycetota bacterium
CCGGTTATTTGTTTAATGTCGAAGTGACGGTTGAAGAATCGACAAAGGATGTAAAAGCCAAAGGGCTTGAAACACCTAAAACTCCGCTTGGTCTGCAATATTCTGCGGCAGATGAATCGGGTGTTGCACAGAGCAGCGGCATTTCTCGAAATGCTCCATGTCCATGTGGCTCCGGAAAGAAATACAAGCGCTGCCATGGCGAGGCTTAACTCCTTCTTACAGAAGAGTTAACGAGGTGCAGAGCCAGCGATGGTCTAGTCCCTCGAATCTCATTGCCAAAGAACGTATTCGTGATTGGAAGCGAATCGTCATCACCGATTCACTGATTCCATCTAGAGGCTGACATTGATGCAGTTTGCGGATATGCCCAATTTCTTTCTGCGAACCTACGCTTTTCAACAAATCTGCGTAAACAGAGCGATGACACCAGTGGGAGAGTTGGGTCGGTTGACGCCTTGCGGCCCAAATTTCAATAACGCTCATTCCGAATTTCATGGTCCACGCATAGAGCTCCGGAAGTTCGTTTGCGGAAGTAGGCTGCGGGGCAAATTCAGGATCATATTCCTCATCAAAAAATACGGGCACTGAGTAAAGCAAGGGTCTCTGCTCAATATTTTCATGCGCCAACGGACGGTAGAGGTCAAGCATCGGGTGATTCCATAAGGGAAAATCTGAGTCGGAAATTCGAGATATATTTTCTAAGCGGGAGTGAATTGCATGAGTTGTCATAACTTCACTGTCTAGGCACTCAGAACTCTTTACTTCCTGCCGGTGGATGGCTGATAGGTCATCCGAAAGAATGACTGTGGAAAGCTTTGAGTAAGAAGAACAGCCGAGGGCCTTTAGTTATCAGTTATGACACGTTACAAGAAAAGGCTACAAACTCGACTTATTGCCGCGGGGGCTTTGGTTCTCGCATCTTTCATTTCTGCTTTCGTCTTATCTTCGGTCGCTAACCAAAAAAGTGGTGTGTGGACATCTTCTAAGACATTAGTTCCTGGGCATTACGTGCTAATTGAAGACCTCGTTCAAACTCAAGTAGTCCTTGGGGGGAGCGAAAGTTCCTATTTTCGGGCAAGCGATGACCCAACTGGTTATATTGTGAAACGAGCAGTCCCGCAGGGAGAGTTGATACCTCGATCTTCGCTGAGCAATAGCGAGAATGAAATGTTAACGAGCGCTGTTCCGATCAGCGTGCACGCTTCAGACCTTCCGGGCAATGTTTCATCCGGGGAAATTGTGAATCTCTACCAAGTGGGAGACTCAACGATCACGCAAAATCTAGGCCCTCCCACACTTATTCTTTCTCATGTTTTCCTGCTTTCCATTGATAAAAAGGGCGAAAATCTTGGTGGAGACATTTCATTAACAATTTCTGTCGACCATAAAGAGATTCTGACTTTGCTTGAGGCCACATCGCAAGGACGCATAGTGGTGGTGCGCGTCAATGGCTGAAATAGAATTACCGGTAATCGTTACAGCTATTGCTAATTCGGAGTTTGAAGGATTTGTTGCTGGAACTCTTTTTGCACAAGGCTGGAGTGTGATTTACAGAGCTCTTGATGTAGAAGGCCTGAAAGGCTTTCTACAAGAGCAAAGCATCCAACTAAAGAACATTGTTCTTATCTATTCACCTGATTTGCCCGACATTTCACCGCAGCATGTAACAGAATGGCAAGGTAAGTTAAGAAACGTAATTGGTTTCTCCTCCGAGTTTAAGGCAGGAGAGAATTTCATCGGGATTCACCCGCTTCCAAAGGACGCCACTGAGCTAGTTTCAGTCATAAGAGGAAGCGTCAGGGCTCCACTTCTCAGAACAAGGCAAAACTCAACTTCGCAGAAGAAGAGATCGCACGTAATCGCTATAGGTGGTTCATCAACTAATTCTGGGTGCACAACATTGGCAATGAACTTGGCAATGGAGTTGAGCGTTTTGAATAGGCCAACTTTATTGTTGGATGCAGATGTTCAACGCCCTTCGATCGCTGCCCTTTTAGGGTTACGAAAGCTTGACGAAGGGGACTCATGGAAAACGATTGCGCCACACCTGAGTGCGGCTGAGTTAACGCAAGAACGGGTGCGCAACCTGTCCGAATTTATGAACACTGCTCAAGCAGAATTTGATTTCGTGATTATCGACCTTGGCAGCATAGAAGAAATTGGGGATTCACTTACGGATAGACGCTGGGCCGCCTCAATAATCCATTGGTCTTGCGACAATGCGGAGGAAATCTGGTTTCTTGGGAAAGTAGATTTTTTAAGCACGTACAGGATGGATGTGTTGGTTAAAGAATTCGCAAAAGTATCTCTACGGGCCAAGGTAAGTGTCGTGTTGAATATGAAGGGACCCGGACGAAAAGGCAGCGATGAAGAAGGTGTATTTCTTGCCACGATAGCTCCGTTAAAACCTGTGCGGATTTACACCCTCCCTCGAGATATAAAAGGAACATCGAAGGCCCTGAAAGATCGTGCAACGCTCATAGAAGCGGAAGAACGCGGCATATTACGCAAGTCCATAGCTAAAATTGCAGGCGAAATAGTTCACTGATTTCTTATACCCTAGGGGGATGCGCGCATATATTCCGGTGGTCCCGAGCCAGATTGAAGTATTACTTCGTGAGGGTCGGTTTCGCTTTGCCCAAGCCTTTGTCACGACTCGACTCTTTTTTGAGGAGAATTCAGAGGTTGATGAAGAGGAGAGGGAATTTGAACTTTCCCTTTTAGCAGCACAAGCATCACGAGAGATTCAGGAATCTCAAGAATCCAATGGATACGTTCTGGCTGTGAATCTGACGAGTGTGCAATCGGGTAGTGAAAGCGGCTTTCAGGTTGAATTGCTTTCAGAGATTGAATGGTCCCAAGTTGATGCTGTACTGATTGCCCAATCAGAAGAGGAAGAACTTACTTGGTTTGCAAGTCAAGAAGTCCAAGATAACTTACCGTCCTGGCTCACGTCGGAGAACTAGCGTATGTCCGCAATTGAGGATCTTCTAGAAGGTCGCAGCCCAATCACATCAATTCAGCTGCATCGTCTTCATGAGTTGACCGCTGATTGGCAGATACTTTCAGATCTTTCATTTGCTGACCTAATTCTTTGGGTGCCACTTCGTAAGGACAATAAAAGTTGGCCAACTGGTTATGTTGCTGTCGCTCATATTCGACCAACGACTGCGGCGACCGTCTTTGCGTTAGATGTAATCGGTGACGAGATTCCATGGGGCACTCGTGGGCGAATCGACGCAGCTCTTTCTAATGGTGAAATTGTTCGCGACTCAGAGCCAGAGAAAATTGGCGAGCTCATGATTAAAGAAGAGACGATCCCGGTGACTTGGGATGGCCAAGTGATTGCTGTTATTTCACGCCATAGAAATGCTGACTTGATGCGTTCACCAAGTCGCCTCGAACTTAATTATCGAGAAATTGCTCATAAGCTTTATCAAATGGTCTCCGAAGGAACATTTCCATACCCAGATGCCATTTCTGTATTTGATCCGCTACCTCGCGTTGGAGATGGACTTATCCGTCTAGATGTAAATGGGATTATTTCTTACGCTAGTCCAAACGCGCGCTCGGCGTTTAGCCGGTTAGGCTGGGAAAAAGAGCTAGAAAGTTTCTCTTTGAGCGATCTTGCAGAGTCTTTGGCAAAGCCTAGAAAAGATCCTCATGAAGAAGGAATGCGAAGCGCGCTGAGTGGTAAAGCACTTAGGAGAGTTGAATGCGAGAATTCAGGCGGAACTTTGGATTTACTTGTGATGCCATTGAGCAAATCCACTGATCGGATTGGTGCGATCGTTCTTCTTCACAATGTCACTGAATTGCGCAGACGAGATCGTGAGCTAGTCACTAAGGACGCGACGATTCGTGAGATTCATCATCGAGTAAAGAATAACCTTCAGACCGTTTCCGCACTTCTTAGATTGCAATCTCGGCGAATTGAAGATCCAAGCGCGAGGCTTGCGCTTGAGGAAGCAGTTCGAAGGATTGCTTCAATTGCCGTGGTGCATGAAACACTCTCCACGAGCGCGGAGGAGACGGTTGGATTTGATGAAGTACTTGATCGTTTAGTGGCAAACGCCATGGAGCTAAGCCCAAGGATGAGCGAGATAAGAATTGTGCGAAGTGGTCATTCCGGAACACTAGAGCCGCGTATTGCTACTCCGTTAGCGCTCGTAGTAACGGAACTGATTCATAACGCCCTTGAGCATGGACTTGCTACAAGCGGAAATGTATTGAACATAGCTATCAATCGCAGTGAAAGCTCATGTCGCATTTCTATCGAAGACGACGGTGAAGGGTTACCTGCAGATTTCAATGTAGCTGCATCTGCCAATTTGGGTTTACAAATAGTTCGTACTCTTACTGAAAATGAATTACAAGGGACGATTAATCTAGAGCCAACACATCCAGGAACACGAGCATCGGTTACATTCCCGATTTAACCCTGTTTAGCTGAGTGATTGGAAATTACTATTGCTCTGCTCCATTAAACGCGCACGATTTCTTGCGGCACGTCGTTTAAGTGCACGGCGCTCATCTTCTGATAATCCGCCCCAGACGCCTGCGTCTTGACCGCTTTCCAGCGCCCACGCTAGGCAAGGCTCTTTGACGATGCAGCGTTGGCAGACCTTTTTTGCTTCTTCGATCTGGGTTATCGCTGGGCCTGTATTTCCCACTGGGAAGAAGAGTTCGGGGTCTTCGTCACGGCAAGCAGACTGATGTCGCCAATCCATACCCCACCGACCCTCTCTGCGTAGTTCATTGCGTGGCGCCATGTAGGCACCTAATTAACTGGTGTGTAACGGCAAAAGGTCTTCGCCAAGGGGCAATTCTCTCCCGTATCACTGAGTTAAACAAGGATATTTACAGGTGGATTCCCACTTATAGAGTGATTTATCTCGCTTAACGGACGAAAGATTCACATTGGTGCGTTTTCTCGGTGCCCCCGGCAGGATTCGAACCTGCGCACCCGCCTCCGGAGGGCGGTGCTCTATCCCCTGAGCTACGGGGGCGCAGGTACTTTGCCAAGGTTATCAGCGCGTGCGCAGGTGCGCTTGCACTGCCAGAATACCGTCATGGTTGAGAGCGCATATTTCGCAACGGGATGCTTCTGGGGCGCAGAACGACGTTTTTGGAAGTTATCTGGAGTGCTTGAAACAAGTGTTGGTTACATGGGCGGTACCCAATCAGACCCAAATTACGAACAAGTGTGTACAGGCAATACGGGGCATGCAGAAATTGTGCACGTGAGATTTGATTCGACTCAAATTTCTTATCGCAGATTGCTCGAAGAGTTCTGGACAATGCACGACCCAACAACTCTTAATTCACAAGGTAATGACATCGGCTCTCAATACAGAAGCGCTATTTACACGACTTCACCTTCTCAAGCAATTGAGGCAGAGTCAACCAAAGAACAATATGGAAAAGTAATATCAGCTGCAGGCTATGGAGCGATTGTCACCGAGATATTGCCAGCTGAGGGAAAACATTATTGGCTAGCTGAGGAATACCATCAGAAATATCTTCAAAAGAATCCCAATGGATATGACTGCCATTCAAGTACGGGTATTGCATTTCCGCACTCTGTAGATAATGAAGAACTTCGCGCTCGCTTGGATCCGTTGTCCTATGACGTGCTACGCAATGGAGCCACGGAGCGTCCATTTACAGGGGAATATGTAGATACTGAATCAGTAGGCATTTACAAATGTAAGGCTTGTAGCGCCGAACTCTTTAGGAGTGAGACTAAGTTTCATTCTGGATGTGGATGGCCATCTTTTTATGCGCCAACGAAAGAAGACGCAGTTGTGCTCATTGAAGATAGATCCCTTGCACCGCGGGTTCGTACAGAAGTTAGATGCGCATCATGTGACTCACATCTTGGCCATGTATTTGAGGGTGAAGGGTATGACGTACCAACAGATCAGCGCTGGTGCATTAATTCAGTCTCAATGATTTTGGAACCTCGATAATCTAATTACTATCGACCGCTCTCCAGCAATACCAAGCGACGACACTTCTGTGTGGCCTAAATCTTTCGCCTTTAATTTCTAGCGTCTTGGGCTCTATCTGTTCTTTAAGGCGATGAATTTTTTCCCACCCGCGCCTCACGCCGAGGTCTCCAGTGGGCCAGACATCGAGTCGACCTAATTGAAACATCATGAACATATCTACAGTCCAGGGACCAATTCCCCATAACGATGTGAGTTGATCAAAGATTTCCTGATCATTTTCAATCAGATGTAACTCTTCAAATGAGATTTCTCCATCTAATGCTGCGCGTGCTAGGCCGTGAATTGTTTTTGCTTTCGCGCCAGAAACTCCTGCGGCGCGTAGGTCCTCTAGTGAAATTTTCGCAATTCGAGGTGGTGTTACTTTCCCTTTTGCTAAGGAGACTAGCCGTGCATGAATTGTGTCTGCTGCCTTAATCGCTAATTGTTGGGAGATGACCGATTCCACGAGTGACTCAAAATGGGAACTTTCTCCTGCGGAACGACCAACTGTGCATAGTGGCGATTCTTCGACCGTACGAATGAATTTGGGGTCAATCGCGCAGATGTCAGCAACAATTCGTTTCATCTTTTGTGCTGAAATCTTGCCGCTCATGCAAGGAATCTACCAACTTCATGCAATCTCCTTGCGCTTTTAGGCCTAAGTGCTCTACTTTTACTCTTCTTGCAGAAAGATTTCTGCAAATCCAACTATTTTTGCGGTATTTCATGAAACAGGTGGATTGGTGGCAGGAATCAAGGAAGTTGCTGAAGCGGCCGGCGTTTCAAGTGCCACCGTTTCCAGAGCGTTACGCGGAATGCACCATGTCAATGAGCAAACACGAGAAAAGATTCTCTTAGCTGCAGCCTCAGTGGGTTATGACATACCAGGGGAGAAACTGGGTATTCCAAGATCTCGAACCAAGAGCATTGGCGTCGTCGCCCCATACATCGCGAGTTGGTATTTCTCGCAAGTTATCAACGGCGCAGAACAAGTACTTCGTGAAGCTGGTTTTGATCTACTTCTCTACAACTTCAGTCAAATGAAAGGGCGCGAGCGACTTTTTCAGCATCAACTCTTGAAGGGGCGAGTCGATGCACTAATAGTTATCAGCTTGCCGCCAACTGAGGAAGAGTTTGAATCGATGCTCAGCTTGGGTATTCCACTTGCATTGGTAGGGATGCACCATAAAGATTGCATAAGTATCGCAATAGACGACGTTGCAGGCGCTCGAACTGCAACGCAGCATCTTGTGAATCAGGGTCACAAGGAAATCGCATTAATGTCTGCTCATCCAGATGATCCCTTAAATTTTGGGGGACCTCATGATCGCAAAATTGGATTCATGCAAGTATTAGCTGAAAATAAACTCAATTGGGTTCCTGAAAGAGAAGTCTATGGAGATTTCACTATGCATGGCGGTACACGAGCAATGGATGAACTCTTAGCAAGGCCGAATCCGCCGACTGCCATTTTTTGTGAATCTGACGAGATGGCCTTAGGTGCGATGCGCGCCATGCGACGTCATGGTCTCAAAGTCCCAGACGATATTTCAATCATCGGTTTTGATGGACACGAAATGGCCGAATTCTCAGATCTAACGACCGTCGAGCAACCCATGCAATTAATGGGGGAGATGGCGGCGCATTCCATTATGGACAAACTCAAGAAGCCAGAGATGCCAGATGCTTCTCATACCCTTCCAACGACCCTGATTGTTCGAAATTCCACTCGCAGATTAAAGGCGTAGATTTACTCAGCAAATCAATGGGATACTTCCCACATGAGCAAAGTTGACGTCCAGGCCATGCCACTTGCGGAAATGCGTACACATCGGAGTACAAAGTGGCGCGATTTTCCTAGCGATGTATTGCCTCTGCCCGTAGCGGAAATGGATTTTCCTGTTGCGCAACCTATCCGCACTTTACTACTCGAGATGGTGTCGCACTCAGATTTAGGTTACCTAGGAGCAGTTCCGGAGTTAGGAGCAGCATTTGCTGCATTTGCTCACAGACGTTGGAATTGGACTGTAGATCCAAATCAGATTCATATTGCAACGGACGTAGGTGTGGCGGCTGTTGAATTACTTCGGTTAGTAACAAAACCCGGAGATAAAGTCCTCATTAATTCACCCGTTTATCACAATTTCTATACGTGGATTGAGGAAACACAATTAAAGAAAGTTGATGTGCCCTTTGGGAACGCGGAGTCAGGGTGGGCGATTGATTTCGAAGGCATTGAAAAAGCCTACCAAGACGGAGTAAAAGTGCACATGTTGTGCAGTCCCCATAATCCACTTGGCCGTGTTTACTCTCGAGAAGAGTTATTGAGATTAGTTTCGCTAGCCAAGAAATTTGACGTACTAATTATCAGTGACGAGATTCATGCTCCGTTAACTTTTTCAGAATCAGAATTTGTACCATTTCTTTCGCTGGGAGAAGATGCAGAAAGCGTCGGAATAACAATTACTGCTGCAAGTAAGGCGTGGAATATAGCCGGGCTTAAGTGCGCATTTATTGTTACCCAGAGTCCGATCATGAGTGCAACGCTACAAAATCTTCCAGAGGCAACACATTATCGGGCTTCGCTGCTTGGAGCTTTTGCTACGACAACTGCTTTTAGTGAGTGCGATGACTGGCTAGATGGAGCAATAGAAACGCTTGATTCAAATCGTCATTTTCTAAAGAAATTACTTGATGAGAAACTGCCAACGGTGGGGTATCGCATACCTGCCAGTGGATACTTGGCGTGGTTAGACCTTTCTTCGTTGAACCTTGGTGAGAATCCCGCCGCAACGTGCCTTGAAAAAGGCAAGGTAGCGTTTAATTCGGGAGAGTCTTTTAGCTCACTGACCCCACAATACGTCCGCCTGAATTTTGCAACGAGTCAAGACGTTCTCACGGAAGCAGTCGAGAGAATCATTAAATCGTTATAGGCTAATTACATGAATGATGAGACCTACCACCTAGAGACTCTTGCCATAACGGCAGGACGCCCAACTCCTTCTCCAGACGGTCCAATTAATCCGCCGATATCACTGAATGCAACCCTTCATGCTGGTGGTCCTATTGGGTATGGCCGTTATGGAAATGAAACGTGGGAAGCTCTTGAGAAGGCGATTGGCGCTCTCGAAAATGGTCCCACACTTGTCTTTCCTTCCGGATTAGCTGCAATTTCCACAATATTTTCTTTGCTACCAATCGGTGCCGTTGTCACTGCATCACATCAAGGTTACAGCGGCACGATGGCAATGCTTCATAAACTGCAAGAGACTGGTCGCATAGAAGTTCGTTATGTTCATGTTGCCGATACGGAAGAAGTCATTGCGGCACTTCCGGGCACCGCATTGTTATGGATTGAATCACCCACAAATCCATCTTTAGAAATAGCTGACCTACCGACCATCATTGAGGCCGCGAAGAAATTGGGCTGTGGAGTAGCAGTTGATAACACCTTTGCGACACCGATTAATCAGAAACCCCTCATGATGGGCGCTGATATGGTCATGCATTCAGTAACAAAGTACCTATCTGGCCATAGCGATGTACTTATGGGTTCTGTTTCTACAAATGATTCTGCGCTATTTACACGTTTAAGCGATGCTCGTAAGTTCAATGGATCTATACCTGGGCCCTTTGAGTGCTGGTTGGCCCTGAGAGGACTTCGCACATTCGCCTTGAGATTTGAAAAGTCGCAAGAAAGCGCAATGGAATTAGCTAAGCGACTTTCTGCCCACCCAAAAGTAGCTCA
>WLMD01000053.1 GCA_009700405.1 Actinomycetota bacterium
TGCGCACTGGCAAATCCACCCGCACGTTCTAATGTGCTGAGAACTCGAGGATTTGAACGGCTCAACCGATATTCCCAACAATTAGCCACATTGCGACAACACCAATAACAGTCATGAGCATTGTGATTTTAGAAGGATGGCGTGAATGTGCCTCGGGTAAAATATGAGAAGTCGCAAGGTAGATAACAAATCCTGAAAACATAGCCAGGTAAATCGCTAGAGCTGGATCACTAATAACAACGTATGTGCCAAGAGTTGCGCCACCGATGCGCATGATTGCATCAAGCCCTAAGAGTCCAATTGCACGCTTGGTCCAATGGCCACTCTTAATGAGAAGAGAAACCGTATTTAGTCCATCTGAAAATGCGTGTGACAAAATTGCGAAGAAGACGGCTAAACCAAGTGCATTGCTAATCTTAAATGAAAGGCCTAACGCGACACCGTCAAGAAAGACATGCCCGCCCATAGCAAGTGCGCCGAGAGTTCCGGCAATATTTACCGAGTGGTCATGCTCATGACCGTAATCTGATTCGGCGGGTTCATGTGCTCCAAAGATTTGCTCAGCAAAGTGAAGTGCTAAGAAGCCCACAACAAATGCAATTGAGACAACAGGAACATTGCCAAAAGTCTGTGTATTTAGCTCAAAGACTTCAGGTAATAAATCAAAGGCGACAAGTCCAAGCAATAGACCTGCAGAAAGCCCAAGGATTAAGTGGAGTCGATCCCGAGATCTAATAGCGAGAAAACCACCAGCAGAAGTTGCTATGGCGGTGACTGCGGCAAGAGCGATGGCAATATTCATGGCAGGAAAATAGCACATATGAAAACGGTTGTCATTTTCACTATTGGGGCAGTAGGCTCACCGCATGATCGCAATTGCTCGTTTTAGCGTCCCGTTGGCTTCGGCTCTTGAATTTCACGCCCAGATTGAGGCGGCTCGATTAGCCCTCGCCGAATGTGTTGGGTATCTAGGTGGGGAGCACGGCCAAAATCTCGATGATCCAACCCTGTGGGTGTTGATGACTACGTGGGAAAATGTTGGCTCATATCGACGCGCACTGAGTTCAATGAGAGTAAAGATGGAAGCGATTCCACTATTAGCTCGAGCGATTGACGAACCAGGAGCCTATGAAAATAGCCAGAGCCAGTAAACTTAGGAAATAAGGGTTGCAGCTACTGTAGTTGTGCACCGCCGACAGCCAGCCGGATGGAGATTGTTGTGGCCACGGATCGTTTAGAAACCATAGTTAGTTTGGCCAAGCGCCGAGGATTTGTTTACCCATCGAGTGAAATTTATGGTGGCCTTCGAGCTGCATGGGATTACGGCCCATTGGGTATTGAATTAAAAAATAACGTAAAGCGTCAATGGTGGAAATCCATGGTCACTGGTCGTGAGGATGTAGTTGGGCTTGATTCATGCGTCATCTTGGCTCGCGAAGTATGGGAAGCGTCAGGTCACGTTTCTACTTTTTCTGACCCACTTACTGAGTGCACCTCGTGTCACAAAAGATATCGCGCCGATCATTTAGAAGAGGCATTCGCTGCCAAGAATAAGCGCCAACCAGAATCGTTAGCTGAAGTAAATTGCCCTGCTTGCGGAAACAAAGGCCAGTTCACTACACCTAAACAATTTTCAGGTTTACTCAAAACATATCTTGGGCCAGTTGAAGACGAATCTGGCTTGGCTTATTTGCGACCAGAGACGGCGCAAGGAATCTTCATCAATTTTGATAACGTGGCCACGACGTCACGCAAGAAGCCACCCTTTGGGATCGGACAAATCGGAAAATCCTTCCGCAATGAAATCACTCCTGGAAACTTCATTTTCCGAACACGTGAATTTGAGCAGATGGAGATGGAGTTTTTTGTTGTTCCGGGAACGGATGAGGATTGGCATCAATACTGGATTGATACCCGCATGGCTTGGTACACCGACCTTGGTATTAATCCCGAGCGCCTTCGCGTTTACGATCACCCGAAAGAGAAACTTTCGCACTATTCCAAACGCACGGCAGATATTGAATATAAGTTTGAATTCGCCGGAACCGAGTGGGGCGAGCTAGAGGGCATTGCAAACCGCGGAGATTTTGACCTTAAGGCGCATTCGACCGCTTCAGGTAAAGATCTTTCATGGTTTGATCAAGAAAAGAATGAGCGATGGACTCCTTATGTCATCGAACCTGCAGCAGGAGTCGATCGTTGCACGCTCACTTTCTTGATGGATGCCTTCACTGAAGATGAAGCACCAAACAGTAAAGGTGAAATGGAAAAGAGAGCGGTTCTTAAGCTTGACCATCGCCTTGCACCTGTTAAAGCCGCAGTTTTGCCGCTTTCGCGCAATGCCGATCTCTCGCCAAAGGCACGGGATCTCGCTGCTCAATTGCGAAAGAATTGGAATATTGATTTCGATGATGCAGGTGCGATCGGGCGTCGCTATCGCCGACAAGATGAAATCGGAACGCCGTATTGCATCACAGTGGATTTCGATACATTGGATGATCAAGCGGTAACAATCCGCAACCGCGACACAATGGGGCAAGAGCGCATTGCACTTGATCAGGTAGAGGCATGGCTAGCGCCACGACTACTCGGAGCATAACTCCCTTAATTCTTCGTTTAGCTGACGGCGATTATTCGATTAATCCTCCAGTTGTTTTGGCACCGATGGCGGGCATAACCAACGCCCCCTTTCGAACTTTGTGCCGCGAACAAGGTGCCGGACTTTTCGTTTCAGAGATGGTTACAGCACGCGCGCTCATTGAACGCCGTCCAGAAACTTTGCGAATGATTGTGCCTGGCAAAGGTGAATGGCCTCGGTCGGTTCAGTTATATAGCGTTGACCCATCTGCCATGAAAGCTGCAGTGACAATGCTTGGCAAAGAAAACCTTGCAGACCACATCGATATGAATTTTGGTTGCCCTGTTCCTAAAGTAACGCGCAAAGGTGGCGGGGCAGCGCTGCCTTACAAGCGCAGACTTTTTGCATCAATTGTTGACGCAGCAGTTGAAGCAGCAAAACCTTTTGGAATTCCAGTAACGGTAAAGATGCGCGTCGGTATTGATAGCGATCACTTAACCTATTTAGAAGCAGCAACGACGGCCGCCAACTTAGGCGTTAATTGGGTGGCGCTGCATGCGCGAACGGCGCAACAAATGTATGAAGGCAAATCTGATTGGTCAGCAATCTCGCGACTCGTTGAGCATCTCAAACCAACAGGTGTACCTGTTCTTGGCAACGGAGATATTTGGAGCGGAGCTGATGGGCTTTCTATGATGAATGAAACCGGGTGCGCGGGCGTGGTTGTCGGGCGCGGCTGCCTTGGGCGCCCGTGGTTATTCGCCGATTTAGTGGCCGCTTTTTCAGCCGATGAAACAAGACAATTGCCAACTCTCTTTCAAGTGCGAGAGATCATGTTTAGGCACGGTCAACTCATGGTTGAGTATTTCGAATCAGAGGAACGCGGTTGTCGCGATTTGCGCAAACACATGGCCTGGTACCTTAAAGGTTTTAGAGTGCACAGCGCGTTGCGACGTCAATTTGGAATGGTTTCTTCGCTGGCTGAGTTTCGAGGACTTCTCGATCAATTAGTTGATCAGCCATACCCAGTTGCAGTTGGTGACGCGCCGCGTGGGCGGACAAGTCACGGTCGACCAGTTACTCTTCCAGATGGATGGCTTAGAGACCCCGATGAGCTAGCCCATATTGAATTAGAAGATGCGTTTTCAGGGGGATGAAATGCTGATCATTAAGCTAATGCGAAAGACAATTGGCATCCTTGTTTTACTTGCAATCGTTTTCCCAGCATTTGCAATTGGCAAGACTTGGTATGTCGCGCGCCAAGACACAATTGCACCTTCGGATGTCATTGTCGTTTTAGGAACAGCGCAATATGACGGAGTCCCATCTGATGCCCTTAGAGCGCGCTTAGTGGAAGCGAAACTACTCTTTAGTTCAGGTTATGCGACTGCAATCATTACTGTCGGAGCCGGGGCACCAGGTGACCGAACAACTGAAGCCGCATCTAGCAAAGCATGGCTTGTAAAGCATGGGATTAAGTCATCAGATATAACAGCGATTCCTAAAGGACGAGATACATTCGTCAGCACACAAAGTTATATTGCTGAGATGAAGCGCCGAGATTTTCGTTCTGTTTTGATAGTCACTGACCCTTTTCATTGTTTGCGAGCAACAACTATCGCCAATGACATGGGAGCAAAAGGTATCTGTGCGCAGGTTCGCACCGGGCCAAACGCGTGGGGCAGAGCGTCTCTGCATTATTTGGTGCGAGAAACGGGCGCCTATCTTGCCTATATTTCCCTTGGCCGCCGCGGAATTCACTTAAGCGACCATTTGGGTCAGGCTTAACATGATTGAAGTAGGCCAATACAGCGAAAGTGACTTAGAGCGTTTTGTATACGAACCAGCAAAGCGCGCAGGGCGTACTGAATTTATGCGAGATCGCGCGCGCGTGATTCATTCAGCCTCCCTGAGAAGGCTCGGCGCAAAAACGCAAGTTGCCGTTCCTGGCGAAAATGATTTTCAACGTACTCGATTGACTCATTCATTAGAAGTTGCCCAGATTGGTCGCGAACTTGGAGACTCCCTGGGCGCTGACCCAGACTTACTTGATACCTCCTGCCTTTCACACGATTTAGGGCACCCGCCATTTGGTCATAATGGCGAAGGAGCCCTAGCCGACTTGGCAGAAAGTTGCGGTGGCTTTGAAGGCAATGCACAGAGTTTTAGATTGCTGACACGCCTTGAAGCAAAGACGCTTTCACCCGAAGGTCGATCCGTTGGCCTAAATCTTTCACGTGCCTCACTTGATGCAGTTACGAAATACCCATGGGGTAAGTCAGACGGTGTCAGAAAGTTTGGCGTTTATGAGGATGATTTAGAGATCTTTACCTGGATGCGCAACTCAACATCAGAGAAAAGACGATGCATCGAAGCACAGATTATGGATTGGTCTGACGATGTTTCGTATTCGGTGCATGATTTGGAGGATGCCCTTGTTGCCAATCAAGTGACCGTTGCTGACTTCGAGAAGGACCTTCCCTTATTGCATGAAGTCATGCGCACGGATTATGGAATAGATGTTTCAGAAAGCGATGCACGAGATGCACTAGAACGGTTACAGCAGTTGTCATGCTGGCCGGCACACTACGACGGAACTCATAAATCCTTAGCAAGGTTAAAAGACCTTACAAGTCAGCTCATTGGTCGATTTGTTCTCTCTGCAGAACTTGAGACGAGAAAGGTTCATGGCAATAAAAAACTTACTCGATACAGCGCTGATTTAGAGGTTCCTATGGAACAACGTATTGAGGTGGGATTGTTAAAATCTGTCGCGGGTCATTATTTGATTAGTGCGCCATTTGCTCAAGAGCGCTATGCAAGGCAACGTGTGGTTATTACCGAACTTGTTGAAGTCTTGTTTGCCGGCGCACCACATGCTCTTGATTCAATCTTCTTGGAAGACTGGCATCGCGCCACGACGGATTCCCAACGACTTCGGGTGGTTATCGACCAAGTGGCAAGCCTGACTGATACTGGCGCCTATGCCCTTCATTCTCGTTTGATCGCGTAGGTAGAATCTAAGCCATGAGCGGTCGCATAAATGATGAGGATGTTACCTACATCCGTGAACGCGCTCCCATTGATGAAATCGTCGGCGATTATGTCCAACTCAAAAATGCTGGCGGAGGTCAAAAGAAAGGGCTTTGTCCTTTCCATGATGAAAAATCTCCTTCATTTCATGTAACACCAAGCAAAGGTTATTTTCATTGCTTTGGTTGCCAAGTTGGCGGGGACGTGATTGCTTTTGTTATGAAGATTGACCATCTTTCATTTACAGAAACTGTAGAACGATTGGCCGAACGCATTGGATATACATTGCGGTATGACGAGAGTGCAGGCGGCAAAGCAACTCCACCAGGACAACGTTCTCGATTGATTGCCGCAAATGCTGCCGCTGCGAAGTTTTATCAGACTCAACTCAATGAATCTTCAGGTGCGCAATTTGGACGAGACCTCCTGACTAAACGTGGATTCGATAAAAGCGCCTGTGCAACTTTTGAAGTTGGCTATGCACCCGATGAATGGGACGCACTTACAAAACATCTGCGCGCCGAAGGATTCACGATTGATGAACTCGAAGTGGCTGGTCTATCAAAAATGGGCCAGCGCGGTCCTATAGATCGTTTTCGAAATCGTCTGACGTGGCCGATTAGAGATATTTCTGGCGACGTCGTCGGTTTTGGTGCTCGGAAATTGGCGAGTGATGATGTTGATAGTGGCCCGAAGTATCTCAATACTCCCGAAACTCCGATTTACAAAAAGAGTCAGGTACTTTATGGCCTTGATCTGGCAAAGAAGGAAATCGCCAAGAAGCGTCAAGCTGTAATTGTTGAAGGCTATACCGATGTAATGGCCGCACATTTGGCAGGAATTCCAACAGCGGTGGCAACGTGCGGTACGGCATTTGGTGCAGACCACATCCGAATCTTGCGACGCCTACTCATGGATGATGATGCTTTTCGTGGAGAGGTCATCTTTACTTTTGACGGCGATGCTGCGGGACAAAAGGCTGCGCTCAGAGCATTCAATGATGACCAGAAATTTGTTACTCAGACTTTTGTGGCGGTCGAACCCGATGGATTAGACCCATGCGATTTACGTCAACAAAAAGGCGACCTTGCATTGCGTGACCTCATTGCTCGCCGTGTTCCACTTTTCGAATTCGCTATTCGCACCGAACTTAAACAACACAAACTTGATTCAGCCGAAGGTCGCGTAAACGCACTTAATGCCGCAGCACCACTTGTAAGCCAGATTCGGGATAAATCATTACGGCCCGAATACACCCGACTATTGGCTGGCTGGTTAGGTGTTGAAGTTGAAATGGTTACCGCCGCGGTTTCTCGATCCCTCAAGAGTGCGACACCGATGCAGGCAGTTGAATCAGTGGCTAATTCTGATTGGCGCCCCAATCCATCAGAGCCTCGTCTTGTTCTAGAACGCGAAGTCCTTAAAGCTCGCTTGCAGATGCCACTTCTTGCAAAGGGCTGGAAGGATATTGAGGCAGATGCATTTACCCATCCCGCCTACCAACAATTGCGCCGAGTAATCGATGAACATCGTGATTCGAACCTTCGGATGGATGCAATCGAGGATGTAAATATGAAATCCCTTATTGCTGAATTATCGGTCGAGCCCATTAGATCCGATGGCGAGGTCTCTGAGCGGTATGTGGAATCTATTGTGGCCAGACTCCGTGAAGTAACAATGAGTCGGGCCATTGCGGAAGTGAAATCCACCCTCCAGCGCCTCAATCCTGTGACTGAAGAGGCTCAATACACAGCGCTTTTCACCGAACTTGTCGCTTTGGAGGCAGGTCGGCGAACTTTGCATGACCTGGCATTGGGGGAGTTGTAGGACGGAGGATTTAGAAGCATTGCACCTGGTGCGCTAGAGTTTGCGCCTGCACCACCGCACTATTCCCTGATAGCTCAATTGGCAGAGCAGCCGGCTGTTAACCGGCAGGTTCTTGGTTCGAGTCCAAGTCAGGGAGCCCTTTCACAGGTTCACCCTTTATCCTTCCCGCATGACAACAATGCGCACACGAATCCGTTCGGTAACTTCCTCGTGGCGAAATCAAACGCTGGCTGTGCGGGTGATTCGATTGTGGCTAGGAGTGACATGGATTTATGGTGGCTGGGACAAGGCCACTGATCCAGGCTTCCTCGGTAAAACCTCTAGTACATCAATCAGCAAACAACTCACTGGTTATTCCACGTCATCACCGCTTGGATTCCTTTTTCGCCACATGATTGAACGCTCGACCGCGATCGGAATCATGGTGATGATCCTCGAATTTGCTATCGGAATCGCAACTTTGCTATGGATTGCACCTACAGCAACCGCTTTTGCTGGTTTCGCAATGTCGGTTGGCTTATGGATTGCAGTTACCTGGCACGTCAAGCCATATTTCCTAGGTAGCGATACGGCATATGCAGTTTTGTGGCTGGCATATTTTCTCACCCTGGTTGGCAAGCGCAGAAAAATTGATATCTCTCTTGATCGCCGTGGAGCAATACGCCTAGCCGGCGTTGGCATTGCATCGATTGCAGCTATGTTCTTGGGCCGCGGCCTTGCGAAAACAGTCGCACCTACTTCGACCACAACTGGCGCGAAGAGCGCTAAACAACTGATTAAGTTGGCCGATTTTCCGGTAGGCAATAACTATGAATTTTCTACCGCTGATGGGCAACCAGCAATCGTCTTTCGCACAAAGAACGGAGTTTTTGCCTATTCTCAAATCTGCACGCATCAAGGGTGCACCGTGCCGTACTCAACAGCCGATAAGGCGCTCATTTGCCCATGTCATGGTGCAACTTTTGACCCATTTAACGGGGCAAAGGTTCTAGCTGGACCAGCAAATACACCGCTGCCCACAATTAAGGTGGCTATCAGTGGCGCTTGGGTGGTTCTGGTCTAGTTCCTGCAATAATCCAACTCTAAGGCAACGTTCAGAGAAACTGAATGAGTTATCAAGGAAGTTCACATAGCCTGCCTCACATCGCCTAATTGAAAGGTCTACTTACTGTGACTATCTCTCTCAGCTCGCTAAAAGAGAAACTTCTTCGTTCGACCACAATGAAGGTCGGACTAGCGTTCGTTCTTGGTGCTGGATTAGCAGGTGGTGTTGCAACTGCGGTGACCCCTCCATCATCAGCGGTAAAAGCGTGCGTAGATAATAAGACTCAAGCTATGTACTTGGCGGTTAACGGAGCATGCACTAAATCGCGCTCGCTGGTTGATATTGGCGGCGGTGCAATTAATGTTAAAGCAATTGCAGCAGCGGTCACAGCAAGTGTGGTTTCAATCAATGTTAGTTCAGCTTCAGGTAGCGGAACAGGTTCCGGGTCGATCGTGCGCTCAAATGGATCGTCAAGTTATATTTTAACAAATAATCACGTTGTTGAATCTGCAGCATCTGGCGGATCAATCGCCGTTGAACTAAATAGTGGAACACTTCTTCCTGCAACTATTGTTGGTCGCGATACGACCTATGACCTTGCGGTACTCAAAGTTCTTAAAGGTAATTTGCCGGTAATTGCATTTGGAGATTCCTCTCAATTAAGTATTGGTGACCCAGTTGTCGCAATTGGTTCACCCCTTGGGCTAGCGAGCACGGTAACTAGCGGAATCGTTTCAGCCCTCAATCGCCCAGTTACAACGGGAAGCGTCGGGGCAGAGGCCTACATTGATGCAATCCAAACGGATGCTGCAATTAACCCGGGCAACTCGGGTGGCGCACTACTTGACTCACAAGGTCGCATCGTTGGCGTTAACTCAGCAATTGCCACACTGACATCGGGTGGTCAAAGCGGAAGCATCGGACTCGGTTTCTCAATACCGATTAACGAAGCTAAGCGCATTGCCAATGAAATTATTGATACAGGTGCATCTTCTCGACCAGTACTTGGCGTCTTCTTTGACTCGACCTATACCAACGGTGCAAAGATTCTTAAGCTAAGTCCTGGCGAAGCTGCAGATAAAGCTGGCATCCCGGTAGGTGGAGTTATCGACTCTATCGATGGCATGCGAATTACCGATCAAGTCAGCGCGATTGTTCGCATTAGGTCATACGCTCCAGGTGCAAAAGTATCTATTGTCATTCTTATGCCTGATGGCTCGAA
>WLMD01000054.1 GCA_009700405.1 Actinomycetota bacterium
CCTGGCACAAAGGGAATCGAACATCGCATCGGCGGTTTGGAAAAAGCAGATAAGACTGGCGCTATTTCTTACGAACCAGCCAACCACGACTTAATGGTTCGCGCACGCGCAGCTAAAGTCGCCGGCATAGAAGTACCGGACCTCGTTGTTGATGATCCAAATGGAGATGCAACTGTTTTGATTCTTGGTTGGGGCTCCACGTATGGCCCAATCGCCTCAGCGGTCGAATCTCTTCGCGCAAATGGTGAGAATGTTGCGCAAGCACACCTGCGCTACATCAATCCTTTCCCTAAGAACTTGGGCGCCGTACTAGAGAAGTATTCAAAAGTCTTAGTACCTGAAATGAACTTAGGACAATTAGCGATGCTTTTACGGAGCCAATTCTTGAAAGATGTTATCCCTTGTAATCAAGTCCGCGGTCTTCCATTTACAACTCAAGAACTCATTGACTCAACTATGGCGGTGATTCATGCCTGATTTAGCCCTGACAAAGAAGGACTTCACATCTGATCAAGAAGTGAAGTGGTGTCCTGGATGCGGTGACTATTCGATCCTCTCCACCATGCAATCCTTCCTTCCAGAACTTGGCGTACCCCGCGAGAACATCGTTTTCATTTCGGGTATCGGTTGCTCATCAAGATTCCCTTACTATCTTGAAACTTTCGGCATGCACTCCATCCATGGACGTGCCCCAACGATTGCAACAGGTCTTGCGATTTCACGCCCCGACCTTTCAGTCTTCGTAATTACTGGAGATGGAGACTCACTCTCTATCGGTGGAAACCACTTGATACATTCATTGCGTCGCAACATCGAACTAAAGATCTTGCTCTTCAATAACCGAATTTACGGTTTAACAAAGGGTCAATACTCCCCAACGAGTGAGCCAGGAAAAGTTACTAAGTCCAGCCCTTTAGGTTCTTTGGATACACCGTTTAATCCAATCTCATTAGCAATAGGCGCTGAAGCGACTTTCGTTGCTCGCACGGTCGATAGTGATCGCAAACATTTCACTGAAGTCCTACGTGCTGCTACCGCCCATAAGGGTTCGGCGCTGATTGAAATCTTCCAGAACTGTCCAATCTTCAATGATGGCGCGTTCGATATCGTCAAAGATGGCGATACTAAAGGCGCAGCGCTGCTGCAAATGGTTCATGGACAAGCGATTAAATCTGAGACTCACGGATTAGTCCACGATGGTGCATCCCTCAAAGTCGTTGAACTTGGTAGCGTGAATGAAAGCGACCTCGTAATCCATGATGCCCATAATGCTGATCCCTCATATGCATTCGCGCTTTCACGACTGTCATCATCTGAACTCAGCCATGTACCCGTCGGAATCTTCCGCGATGTCGAGCGTCCTGGTTACGGATCCATGGTGAATAACCAAGTTGCCGACATCATCAAAGCGCAAGGTGCTGGGGACCTCAACACATTGCTCACTAGCGGCGACACATGGGACGTTGAGTAGTTAAGAACGCGTAACTCTCATCAAGTTAAAAGGCAATAGCGCTGCAACCGCAAGGGGTAATACCCACCAAGACGTGATCCCGGAATGATTGAGCATTGCTGTTGCAATAAAAGCTAAGAGAATTCCAATCGTGCCGCGCCAATCGTCACCGATAAGGAAATCAAACCAGAAATCTCCAAATGCTTTGACGCTCGTCATGAATGTGCGACTTTGCAAAATCTCGATTTCGTCTTCTTCGATTTCATCCGGAATCTCCTTAGCAACACTGTGTGTCTTAGCCAGTACTACCTCGCGTGCTGCATGCCGTGTGCGCAATATCTGAATCAAGATCCACGAAACCAAAACCATGAAAAGAATGATTGCTGGAAGAGATGCGTCTTTACCCGGCCATTTTGCACCAGCACCCTCTGCGCCCCAAAAAATTCCAAAGGAAGTCAACATAATTCCTACTACGAATTTCATCGTGTTTTCAGGGACACGCGCCAATGGTTTACGCAGTGCAAAGCCAGCAATAGCAACAATGATTACTGCAGCTAGCGCTGCCAGGGATGCCAAACCGACTTGATTTTGTATGGTTCCGAAAGTTAAAACAATAAAAGCTACTTCAAGCCCTTCTAGCAACACTCCCTTAAATGAGAGAGTGAAGGCATACCAATCATGAACACCAAGGCGCTGTCCACTCTTTGCCTTTCGAGCTTGAGCTAACTCTTCTTGGAATATCGCATCTTCATCATGCAGCGCTTTGTATCCGCTACTACGTAAAATTGCTTTGCGGACCCATTGCAATCCAAAAACAAGCAAAAGGTCCCCGACAAAAAGCCGAAGTCCTCCAATTGGTAAATTCGAAAGTGTCGGGCCAAATACTCCGATGATTACTGCCAAAACTCCAAGACCACTTCCCGTACCAAGTAGTGCCGATTTCCAATCTCGAGCGGTGCCAGCAGCCAGCACAATCGTTGTTGCCTCTACGGCTTCAACAGCGCAAGCGAGAAAGACTGCGACAAATAACGCCAAACCATGCATTCGCAATCCTTTCCTAGAGTGGTAATTATGCCTTGAGATTACTTTCTAATAAGGTCAGATACGTGCAAAAGCCCACGATAATCCTCGCCACTAGTAACGGCGTAGGAATGGGCCACCTAGCTAGAGCTTGTGCGATTGCAACAGAACTCAAAGCTTTTGCTAACCCCGTTATCGTCTCGATGGCTGGCGGAATTGCTGAAATCCCCACGGCTTTAGGAATTAGATGTGAATACATTCCTGGGAGAGATCGCAACTGGATGAGTACGATGGCTTGGAATAATTACCTGCGCGACCGATTGCTCGCTCTAATCGATGAAACAGATGCGAAACTTATTTCTTTTGATGGCGTCGTTCCATATACGGGAATCTTGGCAATGAAAGAATCAAAGCCAGAGATTCCGCTGGTGTGGATGCGTCGTGGTTTATGGAAAAGAACGCCGCAGAGAATGGCGCTATACCTTCAAACTAAGTTGGTTGACTCCATCATTGAGCCTGGTGATTTTGCGCACGAATATGACAAGGGCCCAACTGCTCAACGAAAAGATTCCATCTTGACTTCTCCGGTCTCGTTATTTGACTCATCTACATCACTATCGCGAGTTGATGCCCGCAAGGCACTCGGGTTGGATGCCGAGCGCCCAGCTGTACTTGTTCAACTTGGAACAGGCGATACTGATATGAATGAAAAGTTGAGCGCCGTTTTGAAAGGGCTAGTTGGTTGGAAGGATTTACAAGTAGTCCTCACCAAGGCTCCGATTGACAAGGGTGGCACATCGCTGGCACCCGATGGATTAGATGTGAAAATTATTCGATATTTTCCATTAGCTAAAGTGTTACGAGCTTTCGATGCCGGAATTGGCGCAACTGGCTACAACACCGTTCATGAATTGCTACCAGCACGAATTCCAACAGTGCTAGTTTCTACAATTTGCCATACCGATGACCAAGAGACTCGTGCGCGATGGTGTGATGATTTCGGCTACGCTCTCAGCGCGGATCAAGCCAACATGGCAGACATAACCGAGAAAGTGCACCAATTGCAGGATTTATCTCAGCGAGAGAAACTTTCACGCAAATGCGATGAGTTGCCTGCAACAAATGGCGCTGCAGAGATCTCTCGCATTCTTACCGATATGGCTGCTGCCGGAAGTTCCCAATTGCCTGGCAATAGCGCGCTAAAATTCATCATGCACTCAATGAGACGATATGCCAGAGTCGCATTGAGTTGGGCGACTGCGCTATTTCGCAAGATTCGCCCCTACAAGAACGTTAAGTCAGTGGATTCGTTGCCCGCTATCTGGAGCGATGAAACAGCTTCGGCTCCACTTCGTTTACTCATAAACGGTCAAACACGATTCGAGCACCTGCTTTCTGATTCTTCACCACGTTATCGTCAGGCGCGTGAGGCGATTGCTAAGAGGGCATACGGTCGATTAGTTGCCTCCACTATTCACAATTCGAGCCAAAAATGAGCGAGAAAATAGTCATTTCGGCAGATCAAGAGTTTTCTACAATCGCTTCCGAACGCGATTCGCGTCGAGCACAGTTCATCACCTATCCAAAGCTGTCGGTATTGATCTCAACAGCAAGGCCTAGTGATTTACTTGCGATTCTTTATCAATTAGAAGCTCAGACCCTTCCCGCTTTTGAACTTATCCTGGGGCTCCATGATTTTGAGCTCTCACGTGCCCATCGCTCGCAAATCAAAGTTCTAGAAAAACGAAATATCAATGTACTGACAGAATTCTTCGACAAATCACTCACTCTTGGAAAGATTCTTACTAGCCTTGGAAAAATCTCAAGCGGTGAATTCATTGCAAAGATGGACGATGATGACATTTATGGACCTCATCATCTGAGTGACCTTCTCGAGCTGATTGTCATCAAGAATGCAGACGCTGTTGGTCGTGCCATGAATTTTGTTTACATAGAGGCTTTAGATTTGACCGTTCGTCGAGTTACTTCACAAGGTATCTCAATGGCAAATGTCTGGGCTGATTGGGTATGCGGGGGAACAATTCTTGCCAAGAGATCCAGCGCCGAGAGTGCCGGATGGTTCGGTGAAGGCAAGAGCGCTGTTGACACTTTCATACTTCAAGGAATTAAGACAAACGGTGGAAAGATTTGGCGCACTTATGGTGCTGGTTACATCTACCGTCGCAGCATTGCCGCGCAAACATATGCAACTAACTATTCAAAGTATTTGCGCGCTAATGCAGAACAACGGGTAGGAATTTGGCCGCACGAGGAATTTGGGACGGGTCGCTAAGAATATGGAAACTATGAAATCAATTCCGTACCGCTATAACAGGCCAACCAATCTCGACTTGGTGGAAAAACCAACCAAGACAGTAGCTGTGATAATTTCCTGTCGCGATGGACAAGATAAACTTAATCTCACTCTCGCCTCATTGGCTGCACAGACTTACCCTCAAAAGCTTTTTGCAGTATATGTAATCGATGATGGTTCAAATCCGGCGATAAAGCTTCCAAAGATTCGCCCATCCAAAACATCGATAATCAAATTCGGCAATTCAACTACCAAGTGGGGCAAAGCCGAGGCGACTAATTTTGGTGCCTCCAAACTTAAAGAAGAGATTTTCTGGTTTCTTGATGCGGATATGGTCTTAGAACCTAGCCACCTCGCACACCATATGAAATGGCACCATGAAGCCGATGATTATTTAATCCTTGGGTGGAAACGATTTGTTCAAGAGTGGAATTACTCCCCACAAGAACTCTTAACCACCCTGAATAGTGGGGCTTTCCAGGAACTACACCCAGTGAGTGAAGTTAAAGAGCAATGGGAAGCCCTTGTTACCAATACTGATGATCTTCGTAGCGCAACGCTAGCTAGTTTCCGCACGCTCGTTGGAGCAACTTTTTCTATGACCCGAAAGAGTTGGGAATCAGTAGGCGGATATAACCCAGAATTTAAGCTTGGCAATGACACCGAATTAGGTTGGCGAACCTTGATCAACGGCCTTCGCTATGTCCCGGAACGTGAAGCGCATTCCTGGCACTTGGGTCTGACTCGCATCGAAACTAATCGTGATCTTGTCATTGCTCACAATCGCCCGATATTCGCAAACTACATCCCTGGATTTGGGTACATGCGAAAGGGTTCAGATTTTGATTTTAAGGTTCCTGATTTTGAAGTGCTCCTTGATTGCCGATTAATGACCTCGCAATCTTTTCATAAAGTTGTTAAAGATTTGCAGTCAAGCGTTCATACTCAAGCCCGGTATCGCTTGATGGGTCCGTGGGAGAAACTCGCTGGCAGATATAGCGTGAGCGATGATCCACATGAGCAACTCAGAGCCATCTATCGTTCTTGTTTTGGTGATGCACGGTTTACCTTTGAAAATCTTGCGGGCAACGAACATTTATCTGTTAATGAAATTTTATCAATGGTGAAAGTGAAAGCCACGCCATTTGTTTTCTTCACTGAAGGCAATCCCGACGAAGGTGTAATTTTCTCAGGCATGCATGCGCACATCCTCAGCACCGGTAACGGACTTGAAGGCGTTGTTGATCCGTTAGACCAAAGAACATTCATTGCCTTAGCTCCAGCTCTTAGCCGTGCTCAAAAAGTTGGCGGCAATCTTCAGGAGAACATTCAAAATGGCTGGGGATTGCGCTGGCAAGATGTAAGCCAGTTCGATTTCGGTCTGCCAATGCCACGGCCAACCGTGCGCCAATTCTTGAGAATGGTTCTTGGATCCCTCAAGAGACTGAAAAATCCAGGAGATCTACTTCGCCTCGCACCTAAAGCGCTAAAGGTTCTTAAACTAAAGAAACGTTAAGCGACCGTATTTAAAGCAGTTGTTAGTTGGGCGACAAGCGTGCGTGTGAACGCCACAGATAAGTGCGAGTTATCCCGGTAAACATTTACCCCTGCCTTTACCGCTGGGCAAATATTTCCATCACAAATCCAATCTAACGGATCAATAAATGTCGCTCCGTACTTCAGTGCAATCTCTTTAGTTGCAATACTGGCTGGGGTACGTGTCCGGGGCACATCACAATGTGCTGGATCTTTTATATGAACGCTTAAACAACTTGGTGAATTCTGTCCTGGGTAAGGCGTGTCTCCGATAACAACGACTTTGAGCCCCTCTGATTGTAATTTTGAAAGGAAGCTCGAGAATCCAGCGCTCCACGTATCCACATAAGAGGTGTATGGAGCAGCCACTTTCGCAGTTATTTGCGTGGCATCGGAGATGACCACGTAGTCAGGCTTTTGCGCAGCCAGACGTTTCGGCAAGACTGATTGCCACTGCGAGCATTGACGGTCGGTGATTCCACCTCGCAATAAGGCAAGATCTGTCGCTGGGCACCCGCTTTTGGTGAATGTTACGAGCTTCTTATGTGATTGAGTCGCAAACTCCTCAAGTGCTGGGAACCACTGCGCTCCATGAGAATCGCCAATCAGAACAATCTTTGAAGTACTTGTCTTATCTCCGAAGATGCAAGAAGGCTTTGGTTCGGATTCTTTGAAAGATAAATGACATCCATTGGAATAGATGACCGGACTACTTAAGTCGAACTTTATTGAATTTGGTCCGCTGCTAAAAGATTGACTACTTACAGCGAAAATCGAAATTGCGACAGCACCAATAGCAAAATAGGTGGGAATCCAGCGTTTGCGAAATCCACCAATTCTGTGAAAACGTAATTCAACATACACATGTAAAAGGTGCGATAGTCCTACAGCAAGAGCGATAAGTGCCAAACGGGAAATAATTGATGGAGATGGGTCGCGGAAATTAAGAATGACGATTAGCGGCCAGTGAACTAGATATAGAGGGAAGGAAAGATCTCCAAGCCATTCTAAGAATTTGTTAGTTGATAATTGTGCATCGGCAAGGATAATCAACCCAGATGCAAAAACGGGCAACAAAGTTGTTACTCCAGGCGTCGGTTGGTCACTGCTAATTACATAAACACTAATAAATAGACCGATCCATCCGACAAGTGCTACAAGGTTCTTCTTGGAACCTTCTATTGTTTTCCGAGAAACTGCCAAGCTTGCACCAAGCAATAATTCCCAAGCTCGAGAGGTTGGGAGGTAAAAGGAATAAACTTCAGACAATCTATACGTTGTGACCATTGCCAAGACTAGAAATAGCCCAGTTAATATATAAATAGCCCTTTTCTTATTCCGAAGGAAAAGGAGAAACATCAATGGCCAGGCCAAATAGAACTGCTCTTCAACACCAAGAGACCAATAATGTAGAAATGGAGAAGGGTTGAGGGATTGGCTTAAGTAATTAGTATTTTCATTGAGAAATACCAAGTTAGGAATTGTTAAAAGTACGCCAATTCCTTCAACCATATATTGGTGAAGATCAAGGGGTGAGAGCAACAATGAGCTGGCAATTGCAATAGCAAGTAGTGAAAGTAGGCTCACTGGAAGAATGCGACGAGCGCGATTCTGGTAGAAAGAGATTATCTGTTGCCGTACAGACCCGGTGCCTGTTTGCAGTTTGCGCGTAATAACAAAGCCTGAGATTACGAAAAATACATCGACACCTAGGAATCCACCATTAAAACCGGTGATGTTGTAGTGATAGAAAATAACCAGCAATACAGAGACTCCACGCAGCGCCTGAATATCTCGGCGTTTTGAGTAATTCTTGACTGAAGTCACCGACTAACCCATCACAGTTCCAGAAGAATCAGTATTCAGCGGACGCTTTCTTGAGAAAGTTCCAAGATTAATCTCTTTACCCGTGTGATGCCCGCGCACTACTACTGGATCGACATCATGGTCACGCCCTGCAATTGTTTCGGAAACGAGGGCTGCCATAAGTTTTCCAACCATTGGCGCGTTTTTAAATTGATTGCCGCTTGTCCCAATCGCTACATAGAAACCTTCTACATCGGTTTTGTCATAAATGGGTGTCCAGTCAGTTGCAACGTCGTAAACACTGGCGACACCGGAGGCAGTGTTTGGCATCCGCAAGAGAGGAAACCTGCGGGCAGCACGTGTCACTTGAGCTTCAAATCTTTCTTGAGTCCTGTTTGGATTAATTCCATCAACATCTTCTACCCACTCCAATGGGTCACACTCAGGCTCTGTTCCGCCAATAAGAGTAGATCCGTTGGGTGTAGATCTCATATACGTTCCAAGATCTAAATCTCCTATGACAGGACCTTCTATGAGATTCATTGGAGTATTAATCTGATGGACTTCCTGGCGCATCGGACGCACTGAGATTGTGAAATCTTCACCTGCACCTGCCAAATCATTAATGTGACTTGACCAAGGACCGCCCACATTAATGACAATATCTGCAGTTAGCGTTTCCGTATTATTGAGTTCTAAGCCAGTAATTTTTCTGGCATCTTTTAGAATCGAAGTCACTGTCGATTTATATCGAAACTCAACGCCTGCCTTAATTGCAGCTTCGGCTAGATTAACTGTTGCTAATAGCGGATCGTCTATATATCCCCCATCAGAGGTATACATGCCGCCAAGAGAGTCTTCGGAATCTTCCCAAAATGCATCGTCCTCTAGCGCCTTAGGTGGCCAATACTTTCCAACATCGATTCCAGGTACACGTTCTGCTAAGTCAGTTGCATTCCACATTTCATAAGGGATTCCTACAGAATCAAATAACCCCGCAGTATGCTGCCTAGAAATGACAGGAGCATCCAGCATTAAGAAACCAATATTTACTAAGTGCGCAAAACGTTCTTGCTCGATTCCAATATGACTCGGCCAGTTTTTCCAGCAATGAAATGACTCCCACGCCAAGACAACAGAGTCATACGTGGAGTAATTAAAGCGAATAACAGCACTTGAGGCGCTCGTTGAGCCTTGGCCAGGGCCTGCTGCTTTATCAACGCAAATAACCTCATGTCCATCGCGCGCTAATTCAAGTGCGACTGAACATCCAATTATTCCAGCTCCAATAACGATTGCTCTGGCCACTCGAGGATTTTAGCGGGATTTCGAGCAATCAGGAAGTTTTCCTGCCACGACTTGGAGGTTCAGGAAAAAGTGCTCCAACATTGGCTTGGTAAACATCGGCCTCTTTCCATTTTAAAGCCAGCACTTATCTTCATAGAGATGTTTGAAGTGAAGATCGAAAGCCAACACTATTAAAAGAATCTAAAGACTAACGACCAGGGGAGGCTTGTGCTTGACAGATAAGTCTGAGAACAACAATGATTACCTGAAATAGA
>WLMD01000055.1 GCA_009700405.1 Actinomycetota bacterium
AAGGCGGCTTCAACTACGCGCTCACCACGTGGTGTTACAACTGCAGCTGGTAGCGAACGGATTGCATCGTTGAATCCGCGATGTGTGACATCGACAGATTTCTGTAACTCGTTGATTTCATACTCGTCTTTGATAAGACGGGCAACCGAAACAAAGTTTTCTAACTCACCACCACGCGGATTCTTCTTTATGGTTGAATCGACGAGGGCATCAAAACCGCTCAAGGCAACGGCAGGTGTTCCATCCTTTAGAAGTGATTTAAGATCTTCAACTTTACGTACTTCAATACCAAAACGAAGCGATGCCTCATCGGTCGTATAACGTCGTCCTACCCAGAGCTCTCCATATTTGCGATCATTGTAAAAAGCACTGGTATCGCGCGTGGATCGCGGTTGGATATACAAAACCGAATCATGTCCATCGCCGTTTGGTTCCATAACGAGAACGGCATCCGATGTAACTTCTTCGCCTTGAACGCCGGTGTAATAGACAAAGGCACTATGAGGACGGAATCGGTAATCAGTGTCATTACTGCGAACTTTGGAGTTTCCGCTAGGGATCACAATACGTAGACCAGTAAATGCTTCGGAGAGTTTGCCTCGACGAGCAAAACAGAAGGGAATTACTGCATCTTGCGTGATTCCATCCAAAGGTGAAGGCGCCCAGCCTGTTTTCATAAATTCGGCATAGATATCTGAGGGCGGCACGTCGTAAACGCGGCGGCTTTCTACGGGCAAATCTGCTGATTCCATAGGGCAAGCCTACAAGGCTCCAGAATTGGTAGCCATCCCAGCACACGCTAAACTCGCACCTGTACAAGGAGACGTCGCATAGCCCGCTCGAGTGCGCCTAGGTGCTAATTAGGTAAGTGGTGCCACTTAATTCCATATGAGCATTCCAAAATTCATTAAAGTTAATGACTCACTTTTTAATGAGTCCTAAGATGTCAAAATGAAGCGGCCAGCCCAATTCTTTAAGAAGCGAAGAAAAACCAAGTTAGCTGCAATATCCATTTTGATTATTTTGATAGTCGGTTCACAATTTGCTAAGCAATCTATGAATGCGCTGGAAAGTTTTGGACCTAAGGAAATGGCAGAAATCCCAAAAATTACCCACTTACCATGGGATGCTGAGCGCATTTACGCATTAACTCCGTACAGAGCAAATGCTGGGCATGATTTTACATATCGCGCTTGGGATGGCGAAACATGCAGAACTCTGAAGCACTACATTAATTACCCAGCTTTTGGCAAAGATTCAAACGTACGTTCAGTTCCTGGACCTGGTGAAACAAATATCAATCTATATGCTCCCTTTGATGGTGTCTTTTCAATTGATGTTCCAGGGGTCGATCCAATTAACCCCAGTAGAAAGTCGTTAGGTGTAGGGCTTGTCGTAACCTCAAAATCCAATTCACATTGGAAAGTTAACATTGGACACTCGGATGCGTTGCCGGGACTCAAATCCGGAACTGAAGTAAAAGGTGGTCAACTAATTGGAACTGTGGGGCCAAAGGATGGCAGCGAAGTTTCTTATGAAGCCAACCTCTCTGGAGGAAAAGTTGTGTATCAATCAATCTTTGAACATATTACAAAGGCGGCGTTCGAACCTTTCGCCAAATTAGGATTTAAAACTTCAGATTTTATAATTACAAGAGCAGAAGCTGATGCGAAGAATTATCGATGTGTTGGCCCTGGTGGCTGGCAACCTTATGTTCCTACCCCACCAGTGGCATGCGGAACACCATGTGTGCCTCCCAACTTTATTTTTATCAGAACCAATCCATACCCACTACAGCAATCGCAGGGACAAGCGGGAAATACGCCTTAATTGAAGGGGTTAGAAGAAGCCGGTAAGAACATGTAAACTCGGCCAGTAACTTGGAGACGTCGCATAGCCCGGTCGAGTGCGCCTCACTGCTAACGAGGTAAGGGGTTAAACCCTTCGGAGGTTCAAATCCTCTCGTCTCCGCGTACAACTACCCGAACTGGAGCCGCCATGGAAAACATCGAAGCGTTCAACAATCACTTACCTGTCAAGGTTCGTTTCGGTGAAGGAAGAGCACTTGCACTCCCTGATGTAGTTGCTGAATGCGGCGCTACAAAAGTTTTCTTAATGGTGGATGAAGGCATTGAGAAATTTAATCAAGCCGCAAAGGCATGCATGGATAATTTGGCAGCCGCTCCAGGAATCACCGTAACTACTTTTGAAAAGCCAGCTGGCGAACCAACCATCGACATGGTTGATGATGCGACAAAGGCGCTTGTTGCATCAGGCGCCCAAGCAATCGTTGCTCTTGGTGGTGGCTCGATTATTGATACTGCAAAGGCTGCGCGCCTTTGTGCTCAACTTGGTATTTCGTTTCGCGAATTCCAATCACGCAAACCCGAATACCCAATTCCAACAATTGCATTGATAGCTATGCCAACCTCGGCCGGAACAGGTTCTGAAGTTTCTGGCGGTTCAGTGATTTCTGATCCAGCAGCTGGACGCAAAGCCGGTATCGCAAATGGAAACTTACGTGCACAGGTTGCAATCGTTGACCCAGTACTTACGTATTCAATGCCACCTTCAATGACTGCCAACACAGGCATTGATGCGCTCGCGCAAGCTATTGCGGGAATTATTGCCAAGTGCAGCACGCCAATCGGTGATGCAATCGGATATGAAGCAATTCGCATGATGACACCAGCGCTAGTCGGTGCCTATAAAGATGGTAACGACAAAGCTGCACGCGCAGGCATGGCGGCAGGTTCAATGATGGCTGGTTTAACAATGAATATTTCAGATTGCACCGCCGAGCATTCACTCGGTCAAGCAATTGGCGGACTAAAGCATGTTCCCCACGGTCTCACGATTGGATTGGTACTTGTTGAGACTCTTACCCGCGAAGCGAAGGTTGTTCCAGCAAAAATGGAGCGCGTTGCCGATGCAATGGGCGTCCCTGATGATGGCAGCAAAGATGGATCACGAGCAGTGAAGGCTGTTCGTAAAATCCTCGCCGACCTTAATTTCCCAGTACTTTCTAGCCTAGGTTTTGTTGAGGCTGACATTGATAATTTAGCCAATATCGCTCTCGAAGATTTCTTCATCACCCAAGCACCTACTCCATGGAGTAAGGCCGAAGTTGTTGAAGCATTCATGGCAGCACTTAAACTTGAAAATCGGGTTGCATAGCCCTGCTGCCTGAAAGCTAATCAAAATAGGAGTTAGGTCGGTGGACCTTCGACCTGTAAACTCACACTTGCAACTCGGAGACGTCGCATAGCCCGGTCGAGTGCGCCTCACTGCTAACGAGGTAAGGTTTAATCGCCTTCAGGAGTTCAAATCTCCTCGTCTCCGCCAATTTCTTTTCTCTTGCATCCAGCATTGGAGAGAAGGAAGAGAAAGAGGAGTTCACGTGCCAACGTTCAAGGTTGCAATCGTCGGAGCAGGTCCAGCTGGTTACTTTGCAGCACAAGCCCTACATAACCTTCAAAATGATGATCGAATATTTGCAATCGACATGATTGAGCGACTGCCAACTCCATGGGGTTTGGTTCGAAGCGGAGTGGCACCCGATCATCCGAAGATTAAAACTGTTTCTAAAGTATTTGAGAAAATTGCGGCTGATCCAAATTTTCGTTTATTCGCCAACGTTGAAATTGGTAGCGATGTAACTATTTCTGATTTGCAATCTAAATATGACGCAGTAGTGATAGCGACAGGCTCATCCATTGGAAAGCGTCTTGGAATTCCTGGGGAAACCTTGCCCGGTTCTATGTCTGCTGCCGACTTTGTTCCTTGGTACAACGCCCACCCAGATTTTGCTGACCTCAAAGTTCCTTTAGGTTGCAAAACAGCGGTAGTAATAGGTGCAGGTAATGTTGCGATGGATGTTGCAAGAATGTTGGCGCTTGAACCAGCCGAACTCGATACAACCGATACCGCCGATGGCGCGATAGCTGCGCTGAAGCAGAGTTCGATTCGCAAAGTTTTCTTGAGCGCTCGCAGAGGCCCCGAGCACGCTGCCTTTACCTCGCCGGAATTGCGAGAGCTTCCAAAACTTGAACATACAAATGTCATTATTTCAAAGGCTGATGTCGAGGCGGCAATTGTTCGTGCTGGAGATACGCCTGAAAAAGATGTTAAAACCAACCTAGATGTCATGCTTTCCATCGCAGAAAATCCAAAAAATGAGCACGAAAGAACGATGGAATTTCTCTTTCTTCATACTCCAAAAGAGATCCTCGGCACTGACCGTGTTGAAGGCGTTCTTTACAGCACCCCTAATGGCGATGTCACTGTCGAATGCGGATTAGTTATTACTGCAATTGGTTATCAGGCGCTTTCTATCGAAGGCGTTCCATACGAATCAGGCAAAGTTTCAAATACTGATGGGCGAGTACACGACAATCTTTACGTTGTCGGCTGGGCCAAGCGTGGGCCTTCTGGGGTTATCGGTACAAATAAGTCAGATGCTGCAGGAGTCATTGAACTACTGGCCGCTGACCTCACGGCGCCAAAAAGCGATGGAGATATAACACAACTACTCGGAAATCGCACAGTCATCACTCAGGAACTCTGGCAAAGAATTAACGAAGCTGAAGTAGCCGCAGGCGAGCAATTGGGTAAGCCACGTAGAAAAGGCGAGACTCGTCAAGAGCTCTTGCAAATAGCAGGGTTGTAGATTTTAAATTCACTGCGCAAAACAGAAAGAGAATAAAAAATAATTAAATATATGTAAATAAAAAAGGCGCCCAATTTCTTGGACGCCTTTTTTACAATGTAAATTATTTTACGTCAGTGTTTTCTTCATCTTTTGTTTGCTTGTGAACCATCTTCCAAGCTGCGTACATCAAAAGATTCAAGATAACGAATACAACAATCTCCCAAAGGAATTTCTGGGACTGAGCAACGCATGCTCCGAATCTAAAGCAGTACTTTGCACCAGGGATTGAACGATCTTCGTGGTTAACAACGATCTGCCAAATAACGGTGATGTCGATAACAAGCCAAAGAAAAACGGTGGCCTTGACTGTTTTGGAATATGCATTCCATTTTTCCATTGGTTTCATTTCCGAATACTAAGTGGTGGCCCCGCTATTAACAAACTATTTCCGGAAAACATTAAAGTACAACTTGAGAGTTTTGTTTAATTTTGAATTACATCTGTGTAATTCAGCACATAAAAATTACGCTCACACGTGAGAAAAATTTCGGGGGACAAGCACCCCTCACTTTTTAAGCGCAAAGCAAGTCTTTGCACATCATGGGGTGCTACTACCACCTGTTTTTGATTGCACAAGGGTGGAAGCACTCACTAAGTTTCCGACAAGTTACTCACGCTTTTCCCAGCAAAGGGAAATTGCTGTGGGTTCGAGGTGAGAGGCAGGGGTGAGCATGAAGGGTGACCTTCTATCACGACGTGGAAACAAAGCGGGGAATAACCCTCAGGCAGTTGCAGAAGCAGAGATGCTTTCTGAAGAGATTCCAAATGATCTCTCATTCGAAGCCTTTGTTAGCGATCCCTACGCAGAAGCCCACAACGCACTCCCGCGCAACCAAGTTTTAGCTTTAGATTGCCTCGGACTTCGTTGGGATGGTCAAACACTTGTAGTTGGCGCACCAAAAGAATCTTGGGATGAAGTAAAAGCTCTTGCTGCAAGCTTAGATATCAAAGTTAAATTGATTGAAGCATCGCGTGCTGAAATTCGTGAAGCTCTCTCTTTAACTGTAAACATCGAGAAATCAAATATTGGACAACTTCAAATTTCTGCAACAGAAGCTGGTGAAGCGCCGATTTCAAACTTGGTACAACAAATTATTGAACGTGCATTTCTAGAACGCGCAAGCGACATTCACTTTGAAAGCTATGAAGATCACGTACTTGTGCGTGCACGTATTGATGGTCGCCTTCGCAATCTTTTGCAATTGCCTGCACGTCTTGCACCTGCAATCAGCAGCCGTATCAAAGTTCTTTCTAAGATGAACATTGTTGAACGTCGCCGTCCGCAAGATGGTCAGTTCACTGCAGTTGTCGATGGTCGCACTCTAGATATTCGTGTTGCATCTGTTGCAACTGTTTTCGGAGAGAAAATTGTTTTGCGTCTTCTCGATGGACGACGTCCAAGTGTTGATCTTGAGTCACTTGGTATGGGCGCACATCAACTAGAAATCTTTACAAAGATGATTACTGCAAACAACGGTTTGGTTCTAGTTGCTGGTCCAACAGGAAGCGGAAAGACAACAACTCTTCACAGCGCAATTCGCGCAGTTGCAGTAGAACATAAGAACGCAGTAACAATTGAAGATCCAGTTGAATACGTTGTTCCTGGTATTACACAGATTCCAGTTTCTGAATCAAATAACTCAGGCTTCGCGGTTCAACTTCGCGCCGTGCTTCGTCAAGATCCAGACATCATTCTTGTAGGAGAAACTCGCGATGCAGAAACTGCTCGCATCTCCGTGCAAGCTGCACTTACTGGCCACTTAGTTTTCACATCAATCCACGCAACTGATTCTGTCGGTGCGCTCTACCGTCTCCTACAGATGGATATCGAGCCACACCTTGTTGCATCATCAGTGCGCGGAGTTGTTTCACAAAGACTCATCCGCAAGAACTGCCGTTTCTGCACAGTGAAGTACAACGCGACAACAGAAGAGAAGGTAACGCTTCGTGCTTACGGATTCTCAACTGATGTATTAGCAAAAGGCGTTGGTTGCACACTTTGTGGTGGAAGCGGATATCGCGACCGCATTGCTGCCTACCAAATCTTGACTATGAACGAATCTCTTACAGAACTCGTCGTTTCACGCCCAGACCCACACGTTTTCCGCAAGGCAGCATCAAAGGCCGGAATGACAACTATGGATCACGAGGCTGTACGTATGGCCGTTGCAGGAATCACAACTCTTGACGAAGCGATGACATTGTTGGTCGGCAATGAGTAGATACGACGTGGAACAACTTACAGAGCAACTACAAATACCTGTTGGGCAAGCTCCGCTTGTTCAGATTTCATCTTCCATGCAAAGACCAACTTTGGTTACTACGGTTCCAGTTGAAGAGCCAACTTCAAAGAAGTTTGCAATGCCAAAACTGACTTTAACTAAGCCAAAATCAAAAGCTAAAGGCAAGAAGACTGACCCATCTGCCCCACGCGCTATGAAGAATTACAAATACACGGGTATTAACGCCGAGGGAGAGTCCGTTTCTGGAAGCCTCAAGGCCGCAACTCACAGCGATGTGGATTACAAGCTTCGCGAAGAAGGCTTGCAAAATCTTCACATTCAAGTTGCACAAGCCTGGTATGAAATTGAATTTGGTAAGACCGTTCCACCTGACGTTCTTTTGCAATTCACACGTCAGCTCGCATCTTTCACAACTGCAGGAATTCCAGCCGCTCGTGGCCTAGCCATTCTTGCTGAAACCACAGAGCACAAGAAGATGAAAGAAATCCTCGAAGGCCTTGTTGTTGAAATCGAAGGCGGAGCAACTCTCAGCGAGTCCATTGGCCGCTACACACACGTTTTTCCTGACTACTACGCAACTATCTTGGGCGCAGCAGAGCGCAGTGGAGACCTTCCTGGCGCTCTTCGTACCCTTAACTCTTACATCGAGCGCGATCTACGTTCACGTCGCGCCGTGCGCTCGGCAATGTCCTACCCAATCGTGCTCGTGCTTTTGGCCGGCGTCGCAGTAACAGTTCTTTCAGTAATTGTTCTGCCACGCTTTGAAAGCTTCTTCAGCACACTCGGTGCAGAACTTCCATTGACAACCAGAATCCTCCTTACGACAACACGTTTCGTTGGATCCTTCTGGTGGGCAATGGCAATCGTTGCTATCGGGTCAGTCGTCGGCATTGTTGCCATGGGCCGCAATCCAAAAGGCCGCTTGATGTTGGATCGCGCCCTATTAAAGACTCCAATCTTTGGAAAGATTTTCAGCCTTATCGCCCTAGAGCGCTTTTGCCGCGTACTTTCGACACTTGTACGCACAGATGTGCCTCTTCCAGATGCTCTCGAACTTGCTGGGCGAGCAACGGGAAACACAGTCTTTGAGACTGTAATCGCCGAAGCTCGTGTACAGGTTCTTAACGGTGAAGGTCTTGCAACACCTCTTGGTGAATCAGGAATCTTCCCATCTGCAGCAATTCAGATCTTCCGCGTCGGTGAAGAATCCGGCGAATTGGAATCTCAACTTGAGCAAGCATCGAGCTATTACGGCGACGAGCTTGATCACAAGATGAAGAACTTCACCGCCCTTATCGAACCAATTACTTTGATTGTTCTTGGTGGCGGCGTTGGATTCGTTGCTGTCGCACTTATCTCTGCGATGTACGGAATTTATTCGGGTATCAAATGATCACAACGACCACGAAGAAGTTAAAGTCCGACGCAGGAGATTCCCTGGTCGAAGTAATTGTCGCCATGATGATCATGGGACTTTTTGGACTCGCTTTGGTTGGCGCCCTTATTTCTGCCCAGCCAATGGCGCTCGCTTTCAATAAAACAGCTGCCGCAACAACTCAATTAACACTTGCTGCAGATCAAATCTCGCTACAACCTTTCGCTGCGTGTTCAACATCAAAGCCTCAGCCATATGTTTTGACTGCGGCAACACAAACAGACTCTGGCCAAACAGCATTTGCAATTACAACATCGTCACTACCCATCGCCATTGCCCCGATTGCAACATCAACAACCAATTCAACCAAAGTCAGTTTTGCATATACAGCTACCCTGGCTGCGGCAGGCGTTACAGGACCTTACACATGGACCGTCTCACCTGCGCTTCCTAACGGACTCACATTGAGTTCCGCGGGAGTTATTACAGGTACGCCTCAAACAGAGATTGCTTCTAACTACCTCTTCACGGCCACTGCAGCATCTGGTGCGACTGCGATAAGAATTATGAACCTCACAGTTGCAACTGTTCAACCACTTGTCCATAACCCAGCTGACACGACATATGCATCAACAAGTTGGACCGCATGTGGCGATTACGGAACAGCAGCAGCAACACAGGTGCAACAAGTCAACATCACAACAACTGTCGGCAAGCGTCAGATTACTCGCACGATTGTAAAGACTGCCTAATGAAGAAGAACCTATTGCGCCGTATGGCTGCCGACGATGCGGGTATCACCCTCATCGAGATTTTGGTCTGCCTTGTTTTAAGTGCAATTTTGGCGGTTGGAATCACTCAATTGCTAACAGCCTCAACTGGCGCGATGGATCTTTCAACAACTGCCGCCACTTCAGGAAATAGAAGCAACAACCTCGTTTCGTATTTCACCAACGATGTACACACAACAAACGGTTTTAATGTTCCCTTTTCTAGCTCCTCAAGTACAACCCCAAATGTAGATAATTTGTGCACCTCATGGGATGCGACAGATACCGCGTACACGACCACTATCCTGCTCGTGACAATGAGTGTTCCGGTTGCTGAAGTTATCAAGAGCGCAAAATGGGATGGCACAAACGCAACCTATACATCTTCCACTCCGGGGGTTTTCGTCCCGGGCCAAATTGTAAATATCACTGACTTTGTAAACACCGGGCTTAATATTGTGAACACGACTGTTACAAACGCCACTGGTAACACATTAACTGTCCCGAATCTAACA
>WLMD01000056.1 GCA_009700405.1 Actinomycetota bacterium
GGACTGGATCTAGCTGACATTGTTTATATCGAGCAAGTAGAAGGTGGTTTGACGCGTTTAGCGGCTCTCTTTTCCTCTGTCATACCTGATCGCGTAGGACCTGTCAGAAGTGCGCGAATAAGTGATATTGACTTGCTTGCACAGTTTGGACATGTTGCTTTTACTTATAGTGGTGCACAATCCAAGATGCTGCCAGTTATTGCCGCTGCGGATTTAATTAATCTCGGCGCGCAAAGGGAACCGGCAGGTATCTATCAGCGAGATAGCACGCGATACGCTCCCGTGAATTTGATACTCAATGCGAATCTACTCATGCAAAAACTTCAAACGCAGGGCGAGAATGTTGCTCAGGCGACTTCTCCAGGATGGACCTTTGGTGATGCACCAGTAGGTGGGTCGCCATTAATCTCGGCGAAAGTAAGTTGGCCAGCTAATTCCTATACGGCCACGTGGTCTGCATCAGAGTCGAGATGGTTATTGAGTCAGCGCGATCTTCCAGATCTTGCCGATAGTGGGAAACAGTTAGGGCCGACCACCTTCGTCATCCAGAAAGTTCTCATTACGCCGTCGATCTATCACGATAAGGCAGGGGGAATCACGCCTTTCTCTGCGACGGTGGGAATTGGAACGGGATACATTTTGCGAGACGGGAAATCTTTTGCCGCCAATTGGCAGCGGGCAACGGCTCAAAGTCCCACCACATGGACCTTGGCTGACGGAACGCCAATCGCCTTCGCTCCTGGACAAGTTTGGGTGGCTTTAACCGATACCGATCCAGTCTTTACGCGTCCAGCTCCGTCTGCGAGTCCGTCCCCGACAAAGTAGGATGAGGGCTTCATACAGCGAAGCTTTAAGGGAGTTTTTAATGACTGAGGCAACTGAGGCAAAAGGAACCGCGCGAGTCAAGCGCGGAATGGCAGAGATGCTCAAAGGCGGCGTCATCATGGATGTCGTTAACGCAGAGCAAGCCAAGATCGCACAAGATGCCGGTGCTGTTGCAGTCATGGCGCTTGAGCGTGTGCCCGCCGATATTCGCGCGCAAGGTGGCGTTGCTCGCATGTCAGATCCAGACATGATTGAAAAAATTAAAGCTGCCGTGACCATTCCTGTAATGGCAAAGGCACGTATCGGACATTTTGTTGAAGCGCAGATTTTGCAATCACTAGGCGTGGATTACATCGATGAATCTGAAGTACTTACTCCTGCCGATTACGCCCACCACATTGATAAGTGGGGCTTCACTGTTCCTTTCGTCTGCGGCGCTACCAATCTAGGTGAGGCGCTTCGCAGAATTAACGAAGGCGCAGCAATGATTCGCTCTAAAGGAGAAGCCGGAACCGGCGATGTATCTAACGCGGTAACTCATATGCGCGAAATTGGCGGAGCGATTCGACGTTTAACATCGATGCGCGAAGAAGAATTGTATGTTGCTGCAAAAGAAATGCAGGCTCCTTATGAATTGGTCAAAGAGGTAGCTCAAACTGGAAAACTTCCAGTCGTTCTTTTCACTGCAGGTGGAATTGCTACACCAGCTGATGCAGCGATGATGATGCAGATGGGCGCTGATGGAGTGTTCATTGGTTCTGGAATTTTCAAATCTGGAGATCCTGCTCGACGCGCAGTCGCGTGCGTTAAAGCAACTACCTTCTTCGATGACCCTAAAGTTATTGCAGATGCCTCTCGCGGTTTAGGAGATGCAATGGTTGGTATCAGCGTTGCTGATATTCCTGCACCTCATCGTCTTGCCGAGCGTGGCTGGTAATAGCGAACAGATATGAAAGTTGGCGTACTCGCACTCCAAGGTGATGTGCGTGAGCATTTTCGCGCTCTGGCAGATTGCGGAGTCGAAGCAATCAATGTTCGTCGCCCCAGTGAATTAGAGGAAGTTGATGCGCTGATTCTCCCTGGAGGGGAGTCAACAACTATTGCTCAACTGGCACAGACTTTTGGAATATTCGAGCCGATCCAAGAACGTATTGCATCTGGCATGCCTGTCTATGGCTCGTGTGCTGGAATGATTTTGCTAGCCAATAAAGTTTTGGACACAGCGCCAACGCAGAAAAGTTTTGGTGGAATGGATGTAACGGTTCGACGTAATGCTTTTGGTCGCCAAGTTGATTCTTTCGAATCAGATATTCAGATATCAGGAATCGAAGGCCCTCCAATGAAAGCGGTTTTCATTCGAGCCCCGTGGGTAGAAGAAGTAGGAGAAGGCGTTCAGGTTCTTGGAAGCGTCACAAGCCCCGGCGGAGAAATACACCCCGTTGCCATACGCGAAGGCTCACTGTTGGCAACCTCTTTTCACCCAGAACTCACCAATGACAGCCGAATCCACCGCTATTTTGTCGAAGAAGTGTGCAGAAGCGTCTCAGTAATCAGATAAAGTTTCCAACCTAAGTTATCCAGTTATCAATCGATGGGGTGCATATGTCCGGCCATTCCAAATGGGCGACGACCAAGCATAAGAAAGCGATCATTGATGGTCGCCGTGCTAAGTCATTTGTTAAATTAGTAAAAGCGATTGAAGTAGCAGCGCGTTCAGGTGGCGCTGACATGGTTGGTAATCCAACACTTTTTGATGCTGTCGCTAAAGCCAAGAAGAACTCGATGCCCTCGGACAATATTGAACGCGCGATAAAGCGCGGTGCTGGCCTGGAATCTGGTGGCGCTGACTGGCAAACAATTATGTACGAAGGTTATGGACCAGGTGGAGTTGCCATACTCATCGAATGTTTATCTGATAACAGAAATCGAGCCGCCTCCGAAGTTCGCGTTGCGGTGACTCGTAATGGTGGAACGATGGGAGATCCTGGTTCTGTCGCGTATCTCTTTAGTCGTAAAGGTGTTGTAATCACTAATAAGGCCGCCGGCGTTACAGAAGAAACGATTTCGGAAGCAGTTCTCGAAGCTGGCGCAGAAGAAGTCAATGACCTTGGCGAATCATTTGAAATTGTTAGCGAAGCAAGTGATCTAGTCGCGGTTCGTACAGCCCTGCAGAATGCAGGAATTGAATATGAATCTGCAGAGTCTTCGTTCTTGCCTTCTATGTCTATTCCTTTAGATGCTGAACAGGCGACCAAAGTGTTCTCGCTAATTGAAGCCATTGAAGAGCTCGATGACGTACAGAACGTATACGGCAATTTCGATATCTCTGATGAAGTTTTGGCGAGCCTGGACTAATTCAAACCACCTGCAACCTAGGCTAGAGCAGTGCGAATTATGGGCAATCTTTCATGAGAGTCCTTGGCGTTGACCCTGGCCTCACGCGATGCGGTGTTGGAATCATTGAAGGTTCTGTAGGTGCGCCGATTTCCTTGGTCTCAGTTGGAGTGATTCTGACTTCACCCGATGCGCCACTTGAGCAGAGACTCTTACAACTTCACAATGAATTAACGGTTTGGGTGAATACGCATAAGCCCGATGTAATTGCCGTAGAGCGAGTCTTTTCCCAACATAACGTTCGAACTGTTATGGGTACTGGTCAAGCCGCGGGCATCGCGTTACTCATTGCAGCCGAGACTGGAATTCCTGTTGTCATGCACACTCCCAGTGAAGTCAAGGCCGCTGTAACGGGATCGGGTCGTGCAAACAAAGTGCAGGTCGCAGAGATGGTGCGCCGAATACTTCAACTAGATACGATTCCCAAACCAGTTGATGCAACAGATGCGTTGGCTCTTGCTATCTGTCACCTATGGCGCGGGCGTGCAAACGATCGAATTGCTTCTGCGTTATTGCAAGAAAAGGCACGATTGAAGGGACTTCGAACGCCATGATCTCTTCGCTCTTTGGTCGCGTCCTTCATCTCTCAGCAGATCGAGCAGTCGTAGATATTTCTGGAGTTGGATTTTCAGTGCTCATTACTCCAGTAACAAGTTCTCGTTTGAGCGTCGGCAATGATGCCCAACTCTTTACTTCGTTGGTAGTCCGAGAAGATTCATTAACCCTCTTCGGATTTCTCGATGAGGATTCTCGGTCGCTTTTTGAGCTAGTCCAAACGGTTTCAGGAATTGGGCCCAAAGTTGCCATGGCAATTCTTGCTGTGATGAGTCCAGATGATTTGAGTTCTGCGGTGGCTCAAGAAAATATTTCAGCGATTGAACGTGTGCCAGGAATCGGACGCAAAGGCGCCCAGCGAATGATTCTGGAACTCAAGGGAAAGATTTCAGATTTCTCTTCATCGCATGCAACTATTTCTCACGTTGCGCCATGGCGAGAGCAATTAACGAGTGCGCTGATGAGCCTTGGATATTCAGCAAAGGAATCTGATGGCGCTGTTGCAAACCTGATTTTGAATCTCCAAGAAAGCGGCGAAGACCCATCGCTAATGGCGATGGGCGATCTACTTAAAGCGGCGCTGCAAAATGGAGCACGGTCAAGGGGAGCGCAGTGACCGAGAAACCTGACGAGCGCATAGTTGCGCCAACTAGCAAGAGTGAAGAGTCCTCTATTGAAAGCGCCTTGCGGCCTAAGAACCTTTCTGAATTTATCGGCCAAGAACGAGTGCGCCAGCAGATAGATGTTTTATTGACGGCCGCTAGGCACCGCAAATCCAGTGCAGATCATATTTTGCTTTCTGGTCCTCCGGGATTGGGTAAGACAACACTGGCCTTAATTTTGGCAAGTGAAATGGATGCTCCCATTCGAATTACTAGTGGTCCGGCTATTACACACGCAGGTGACCTTGCAGCGATCCTTTCGTCGCTCATGGAAGGTGAAATTTTATTTCTTGATGAAATCCATCGACTTCCGCGACCTGCTGAAGAATTGCTCTATCTTGCAATGGAGGATTTTCGCGTCGACGTTGTAGTTGGCAAAGGACCCGGAGCCACTGCGATTCCGCTGCAGTTGCCACATTTCACATTAGTCGGCGCAACTACTCGTGCAGGATTGCTTCCGAGCCCATTGCGCGATCGTTTTGGTTTTACCGCTCATTTAGATTTCTATAACGAGGATGAAATCGCCCGAGTTCTCGAGCGAAGTGCAAAACTTCTTGATTTATCAATCGAGGTCCAAGCGATTTCTGAGATCGCGGGCCGATCTCGTGGCACTCCGCGAATTGCCAACCGTCTTTTGCGACGCGTACGAGACTATGCCCAAGTTCGAGGGGCAACGGGGCTCTCTCATACCGATGCCAAAGCTGCTTTGGAGATGTACGAAGTAGATGAAATGGGGTTGGACCGCTTGGATAGGGCGGTCTTATTAGCCCTGGTGGAGAGATTCAATGGGGGACCTGTTGGTCTTTCAACGCTAGCAATTGCCGTTGGTGAAGAAACAGAGACAGTTGAATCCGTGGCTGAACCATTTTTGGTCCGCAATGGGTTTATGGCCAGAACTCCCAGAGGGCGCGTAGCGACCCCTCAAGGCTGGCTACATGTTGGGCACCAACCGCCCGCCACGGCGACTTTTACGGGCACCCTTTTCGACACGCCAGCCTCTGATGCCTAGACTCTGCTCTCATGTCCACTTCTTTTTCTGGTTCCTCTAGAACCCAAAAAACTTCCTCGCGCCCAGGTCGCACTCTTGCGATTTTGGCCCTTGTGTTGGTTGCCCTGCTTGCCGCCGTTTTCATCCAAAGCGCTACTTCGATCAAACTCGGATTAGACCTACGTGGAGGAACAAGCGTCACGCTTCAACCACGGTTGGCGCCAGGTGAGAGTGGAAAAGTTACTAATGAAGCAATCGATCAAGCAGTTTCCATTATTCGCCAGCGCGTTAACTCATTAGGCGTTGCAGAGAGTGAAGTGACTGCACAAGGAAGCGGCGTTAATCGTCAGATTGTTATTTCTGTACCAGGAGATACTGGTCGTCGAGTCGTTGATCTTGTTGGTCAAACAGCAGAATTGCGTTTCCGTCAGGTATTAGTCTCTGGCGCACCAGGTGCAACCGCAGCAGGCACTGCGCCAGCAACTCCACCAGCAGGTGTGAGTGCAGCGACTAACGCTACATATGCGGCGCTAGATTGCACACAGGCAAGTAATCGTCAAGGAACCGGAAGCGATAAGGCGACTGACATCATTGTTGGTTGCGATCGCAATGGTGCAAGCAAATATATTTTAGCTCCAGCCGAAGTATTGGGTCGTCAGGTTTCTAAGGCATCTGCCGCCATCAATCAGACAACTGGTAGCGGTTGGTATGTACTTCTTACTTTTGATGATTCAGGAACGAAAGCGTTTGGAGCTCTTACTACTCGAGTAACAACCCTTACTCCTCCTGCAAATGAGGTTGCAATTGTTCTCGATGGGTTAGTTGTTTCAGCCCCGCGTATTAATGAAGCAATCACTTCCGGAAGCGCGCAGATTACTGGCAGCTTCACACAAATCGAAGCAGAAGACTTAGCGAACGTTCTTAAATACGGTGCGCTACCTCTTGCCTTCGATCGTGGCGAAGTTCAGCAGATTTCTCCAACACTAGGAGCCGACCAATTACATGCGGGTCTGCTTGCAGGCTTCTTAGGTCTCTTCCTTGTGGTTCTTTATTCACTTCTTTATTACAAGGGTTTGGGAGTTGTTTCAGTGGGCTCACTGCTTATCGCAGGGTCACTTGCTTACATGCTCTTCCTCTTACTCGGTAAATGGATTGGATTCACATTAACCCTGGCGGGAATCGCGGGTGCGATTGTTGCTATCGGTATTACCGCTGACTCATTTATTGTTTACTTCGAGCGCGTTCGAGATGAAGTTCGAGAAGGTAGATCACTGCGTTCAGCAGTAGAAACAGGATGGATTCGTGCTCGACGCACAATCATCGTGGCCGACTTTGTTTCGATGATCGCCGCAGCCCTTTTGTACTTATTCGCTGTGGGCGGCGTGCGAGGATTCGCATTCACGCTTGGCTTGACCACCTTGATCGACCTCATCGTTGTCTTCGCTTTTACAAAGCCAATCCTTACCGTTTTGGCTCGAATCAATTTCTACAGTTCAGGTCACGCACTTTCAGGTCTTTCAGCTAAGAATTTGGGAATCATCCCAACCGCAGTTCCATCGTCAGTCAAGGAGGCATAACTCACCATGTCTAAATTCTCTGGCTTAGGTGGCCGTTTATATCGCGGCGAAACATCTGTAGATTTCATTGGTAAGCGCCGTCGTTGGTATGCATTCTCTGGCGTATTGATTCTGGCATCGGCAATTGCGCTCTCGGTTTCTGGTTTGCACTTGGGAATTGAATTCAAGGGCGGTTCTGCCTTTACTGTGACAAAGACCGACATCTCCGTCACTGATGCTCAAGCTGCAGTAGCTGCAACTGGCATTGCAGGTGAAACCATTATTCAGAAGATCGGCACCAATAAGGTGCGCGTACAAACAGGCGCTCTCTCAGTCGCAGACTCGAATGCCATTCAGGATGCTTTGGCAGCTAAGTTTGGGATTACAACTGATTCGATCGATACTCAAATAGTTGGACCATCATGGGGTAAAGAGATTACGCGTAAAGCGCTCTATGGACTCTTTGGATTTCTCATCGTCGTCCTCCTTTATTTGGCGATGGCATTTGAACCGAAGATGGCTATTGCCGCAATCATCGCTGTAATTCACGATGTGTTTATTACGGTGGGAATTTACGCTCTCGTTGGCTTTGATGTAACGCCCGCGACCGTTATCGGGTTCTTAACTATTTTGGGTTATTCCTTGTATGACACTGTTGTGGTTTTCGACAAGGTCCGGGAAAACACCAGGACAATTACGAGTACTTCGAAGATGACTTACTCGCAGGCAGCTAACTTGGCAGTTAACCAGACGCTGGTTCGCTCATTCAACACTTCGTTGATTGCGCTCCTACCTGTTGGGTCGATCCTTTTCGTTGGTGCTGGTTTGCTTGGCGCCGGAACTTTGAAGGATCTCTCACTAGCTCTGTTCATCGGTTTGGCAACGGGTACATATTCATCAATCTTCATCGCCACTCCAATTCTTGCGCGCCTTCGCGAACGTGAGCCAGCGATGCAAGCACTTTCAAAGCGAGTTTCAACTCGTTCGACAACGCCTGCATCTTCAGCAACTAAAACCGCTGAAGGCGCCCCTGTTGCCACGGTTGCGACTATGGAAAAGCGCGGACCTCGTAATCAACCTAAGCGAGATCGTCGCCGCTAAGGAATTTTCCCAAGTCAGGCGCGCCTGAAGTAGGCTCACTGACGTGGACACTTTGATTGCACCGCTTATCGCTTCACTTTCCCAGCACCATCCTGGGACGAATCTCAGTGATGTTGAGCGCGCCTATGAAATAGCCAAGCAGGCTCACAGTGGGCAAATGCGTAAATCAGGGGACGAGTACATCACCCACCCTGTTGCGGTTGCAGAGATATTGGCAGAGCTTGGCCTTAACTCAGAAACAATTATTGCTGCATTGCTTCACGACACCGTCGAAGATACAACGTATTCACTTGTGCAGATGCGCGTTGATTTTGGTGAGAAAATTGCAAATCTTGTTGATGGCGTGACCAAGTTGGATAAATTGATTTACGGCCCAACTGCTGAAGCTGAAACAGTTCGCAAAATGGTTATCGCAATGTCTAGAGATATTCGCGTACTTGTTATCAAACTGGCAGATCGTCTACATAACGCCCGAACATGGGGCTATGTCTCTCAAGAGAACTCCGAACGCAAGGCACGCGAGACTCTCGATATTTATGCTCCTTTAGCGCATCGCCTTGGAATGAATGCAATTAAATGGGAGTTAGAGGATCTTTCTTTTCAAGTACTTGAACCTAAAAAATACGATGAGATTGCCCGATTAGTCACCGAACGATCTACCTCTCGCGAAGCGCTAAGTTCTGACGTAATTGCAGTCGTTCAAGAGGATTTGGCTAAGGATGGAATTGAAGCGACCGTTACTGGCAGGCAGAAGCATTACTACAGCGTGTATCAAAAGATGGTAGTGCGCGGGCGAGACTTTAACGATATCTATGACCTTGTTGGAATCCGCGTACTAGTTAAAGATGTTCGTGACTGTTACGCCGTTCTTGGATCAATCCACGCGCGATGGAGTCCGATACCAGGACGCTTCAAGGATTACATCGCAATGCCTAAATTCAATTTGTATCAGTCATTGCACACAACTGTGATTGGCCCCAATGGCAAGGCGATTGAGATTCAGATTCGTACTTACGATATGCATAATCGGGCCGAGTTTGGAATTGCAGCACATTGGAAATATAAGCAAGGCACAGATTCCAACGACAATTCCAACGCCCCTGAAATGCTGTGGTTGCGTCAACTTCATGAATGGCAAAAAGAAACTGAAGACCCCAGTGAATTCTTGGAAGCGTTGCGTTTTGACCTAGGTAGCCCAGAGGTATTCGTCTTCACTCCCAAAGGCAATGTAATCGCGCTACCTGGAGGCTCTACGCCAGTTGATTTCGCTTACGCCGTGCACACAGAAGTAGGTAATAGATGCGTAGGGGCAAAAGTTAATGGGCGCTTGGTAGCCCTTGA
>WLMD01000057.1 GCA_009700405.1 Actinomycetota bacterium
CTGATGGCATCTTCGGTCTTGTGGCTCCACGTAACTCCAAGTTCTCTTACTGCAATACCGCAAAACCTCGAATCAGCACAGGCTCTGAAGATAGTTACTGAGAGAGCTGGACACGGAATAATCACGCCTAATGAGATAGTCATTGATCTTGGCGCGCCCCACCTTGCAAGAACTCCAGAAGTAAGTCGAGCACGACTTGCATTCTCCGATCTGATTCAGAAAAGCCATGAAGTTCTATTGGTTTCTACAGATGAAACTGCAACATACATTGACCCAACTGAACAATATATTCGGATGTTCGTCGTAGGGCGCCATGACTTTGGGGCAGCAGAGTCTCAGAACTTGGTGCATCAAATTCGTGAAAACTTTATTCCTAGAGCAAATTTCCCGGGTGATGCAAAGATTTACTTAGGTGGGGCACCAGCGCAAGGTGTTGACCTTGTAAGTCATCTTTTGAAATCTTTCCCCTGGATCGTTTTGCTGGCCCTCGGTATGGCCTACATCGTTCTACTTCGCGCATTCCGCTCTGTCTTCTTGCCGCTCAAGGCCATCTTGATGGACCTCACATCAATCGCAGTTGCCTACGGAGCACTTGTATTGGTCTTTAGGTTTGGCATGGGCTCGTCGATTCTTGGTACCTACCGTTTAGATCAAATCGAAGCATGGGTCCTTGTATTCCTATTTCCTGTTCTCTTTGGGTTATCTATGGATTATGAAGTATTTATCGTCTCTCGGATGCGCGAGGCGAAACTTCATGGCGCGACAAATAATGAGGCAATTGTTGAAGGCTTGGCTCACACCGGTGGCGTTGTAACCGCCGCCGCAATTATTTTGGTGGGCGCCCTCGGAGGGCTTGTTAATGGTCACTTCGCAGGATTGCAAGAAATCGGAATCGGCCTCGCATTTGGAATCTTGATTGATGCCACAATCATTCGTGGGCTTTTATTACCTAGCACCATGGTGTTACTGGGCCGTTGGAATTGGTGGTTACCTGCGGGATTAGCTCGAATTGTAAACGTTAAAGCCTCGCCTCTGGAGGATAGAGAGACGAGGCCTTAACGCTACTAATCAGTTACTTTTTATATACCCGCTTTATTTAGTAACTGTGATGGAGAATTGATAGGACGGGATTTGATATCCGAGTGCCAGTGCTGGGAAGTCACGATCAGAGGTCAACACAGGCATCATGCCGTAAGGCGTGTTAGCAAATGAAGGTTGATTCGTGTACATCACTGGATGGAGATCAATAATGTGAGTTCCTGGGGCACCTGTTGCCCGTAGGTGAATCACAACATATCCGTTGGAGTTAAATCCGCAGCCATAACCGACGAAGCTATTGTCATATGTAACGGCTTGCGTATTATCGAATTGAGTCCAGCCCACACCCTTAAGGCTGATAGTAAATTCTTCTCCAGACTTGAACTTGTTTGTAGGTGCTCCAGATTGACCACGTGCAATTACGTCAGGAGCTGTGGAAAGGTCGGACTTTGCAATTCCCATACCAATAACTTTTCCAGCCTTATCTAGGAATGGCATGATGCTTTGCTTAAGGTAGAAAGGAATCTGTGCCTCGATGAGGTCACCTTTCTTAACCTGAAGTACGTGCCATCCACCTAGGTTGTCGGGAACTGTTAGCTCTTTAGTGAATGAAGTTCCTGTGACATCAACGGTTGCAACTGGAAGGGCGTCATATGCCCAGCAAACGCCTGTGCAGTTAACACGGTTACCAACAACTGTTGCCCACACGATTTGGTGAGTGCCTGTTGTAGAAAGCCCTGTGACGCTCATAGTTGTCTTTGTATTAATAGTGCCACTGGATACTGAAAGTTTTGCTTCAGCCTTTGAGTTTGGATCTAGACCTGTTGTTGAAAGCATTGTGCGTGCAGCAACGGTTGGCTCCATAATCGCAGGATAAATAATCTTCGCAGGAAGTAATCCATTATCTTTCGTTACTTTAAAGATCCCAGTTCCGCTATTTGTATAAGGGATTGGAGATTGAATGACGTTTAGATAGGCGGTCTGCAGCGCGTTCTTAACTTCGAGAACGTGATTGCCTACGGCCCCTGATGCACGAAGAACAATTTTTGCTGTTCCACGAGTCCACATTGATTGCATTTCACCAGCAAAATTGTTATCCCAATACGCTGCTGCACCTGCTGTGTAAAGGCTTCCGCCCATACCCGTGTATGTAACGGTGATTGGTGTGCCAATTGGTCCACTCTTAGGTGACATCGTGAAACCGCGACCCATCTGGAATCCGCCGTGTGCTATCGCAACTCCAGCCTGGAGTGCGTAAATATCATGAATTCCACCAAAATCTTCTGGAATCTTAGATTTGAAAGTAAAAGCTCCAGTTGCATCTGTTGTTACAGTCGTCATTTTCACACTGAACTTATCTGCAAATGAATAGCCCATGTAGTTAACTGTGTTTGGCTGAATATCGGCCACCCATGTTGGGCTCAAAGTAGACCATGTGAGATCCAATGTTGTATTAGCAGCTAGCCCTGTTCCGGATACAACAACTGCATCGCCCACATACCCTGTACTTGGAGATACAAGTAAATTAGGCATTGTTGTTGATGTGGTGAATTTTGCAACTTTCACTCCAGTAAATGGGAGAGGTGCAACGTTAGGAATTGCAGTTGGAGCTATTAAGTTGATTGGTGCGGGTGGGAGGCTATCTGCTCCCACTGCCGGTGTAACCATCGCTGCCGTAAAGACTGAGGCAACGGCAAATCTTAGAACTAATGACTTCTTGCTTCGCGGAACAAAGTTGATTCTCATTATTTATTGCTCTCCGTTTCAATTGTATAAAAGTGACTGCTTGTTGCCCGAGCTGGAAATGATTAACACTTCCAGCTCGGACTCCGAGCGATTAATTTATGCAGTTGGTACTGCGTAGAGTGTTACAAGCGAGCTTGCTGTGAAGTTTGACTGCCATGTTCCGACTGCACCCTTAAGTGCAGGAGTTACCTTGACTGTCTTGTAAGCAGGAACGCGCTCATATACATACTGACCATCAACCTTTACAGGTACTCCATTAACAGCCTTACGTGTCAACTTTGTAGAAAGAACCTTGATGGAGTCTTGATCCTTGGCAATCATTGTGACCTTGTAGCTGATGACACCTAGGGTGTTATACAAGCCAGTAGCTGTTCCAGTTTTCAAAACAGCAGTCCAGAATGCGACACCACTGTGGTTGCCGTATGTAAGAGGAAGTGGATCTTTTACGCCAGCAACTTCGATGTAACCCTTAACGGTGTTGGACGAATCCATAACAGCGCCACCGAGGGTCTCGTTGTTGCCATAGACGCGCCAAACAATTGTCTGGCCAACGATAAATTGGCTAGTAATTGCGCAACTAACCCCAAAGCGAGCAGCTAGGACGCCAGTTGATCCACTTGCAAGAACTGTGTCTACATACAAGTGAATTGGTGAGACAACGCCCTGAACTGCAACGCCGACCTTGACCGTAAAGGCTCCGGCTTCAGCAGTTGTAAAGGTTGCTGCATCTGTAGGTGTGAATGTTGCACCAAGCAATGTTGAACCAGATGCCTTTGGTACCCAAGAGCACTTAGCAACAAATGGTGTAACAGTGGTGGTTGCAACGCTTTCGCAACCAACAATTACGACACCTACCGCTTTAAATGCAACAGTACCTGCACTACTAGCTGTGGCGGTGATAATCGCTGGATCTAGTCCAAGGACTCCGCTGCCGCCGGTGAGAACAACTGTTGAAGTAGTCGCTGCAAATGCAGGAGTTTCTCCAATGACCGCTCCGCCAACTACTGCAAGGGCGCTAATCACAACGCCCGAGATGAATCTTTTCATATTCTTTTCTCCTTATTGTTTAAGCGGGTTTATTGAGATCTATTTTGTGTTGATCGTGCCTGATATTGTTGCTGTGAAATCGCTCTTGAAAGTTGAACCTTCAGTTACTGATTTCAATACAAATGAACCTGAGACTTTCAGAGTTCCAGTAGCTCCTACATATTTACCTGTACCGCCGCTGATAATCGCGTCGCCGGTAAGCACCATCTTGTCGCCAGCTCCTGCATCACCACATGCTTTAGAAGTTGACTTAAGTTCGAACTTCAAGACGTTTGGTGCAGAACCAAGAGTTGCGGAATCTGAAAATGAATCGCAACCAGCTGCCGAACCGGTACCGGTTAATTGCGTCAAACCAAATACGTTACCCGTACCGTCGCCATCAACTGAAACCTGAAGATCTGATGCCGTGACCGTACCTGTTACGACTCCCTTGTATGTTCCAGAAAGTGCAATCGCGCCTGATGCCGCTGGCTTAGTTGCAACCGGAGTTGCAGTCTTAGTGGCCACTGGCTTTGCAACTGGCTTCTTTGTTGAATAACCAGTTGGGCACTTTGCCGTTTTTACTTTCTTGACAGTCGTTCCCTTGTAACACGTGATCGTTTTTGTTGCAGCACTTGCGATGTTGCTATTTGCTGTTAACACGCCAAGGGCTGTGACAAGAACTATCGCCTTGATTAACAGAGGCTTGCTTGTAGGTTTCATTTTTTTCCCCACTCTCCATGAGTTTTTGCTAGTTGTTTATGAGTGAATCTTTTCATTGGCTCTGTTTTTTGTGGCTTTTTAATTGAGGGCTAGTCCTAACTGCTCTATTCCCTTAATCACATTGGTTAAGGTATAAGAATCGCTCTATTGGCTACGTCACATTTTTAGCAAGAGGGGTGTCTGCCCCCGAGAAAATGTGTCTTACTACTCAATCAAAATGAGACCGTCATCATTGATTTATTTCGAATATTGCGAATATTTTGAACAGATCTCATTGATGAAATTCGGCATATTCCGCTGTGAACTCTCATAGAGATTACTAAAAATAGGTAATAGAGCGCGATATGTCAGAAATGTTAGGTATGGGAGACTCAATCGGGTTCCCGTTATGTTTTCATCGCCTAACATATTCCAATGAACAACCAGGTCCGCGTCGTATGTGCGATAGTCATTGCGACATCCCTCATTATTCCTGAGGCAAGAGCAGCCGTTAAACCTGGTGCGAAATGTGTAAAGCAGGGCGCGACTACAACATCTAAATCCAAAAAATATACTTGCATAAAGAACGGCAAGAAGTTGGCTTGGAATAAGGGTGTCATCCTCAAGAAGCCAGCGAGTGGTTCAATTGACACCAATGTTTCAGTAACTCCCGATCCACTTCCAACATTGATGGATCCTTTAAGTTCTGTGGTCGTAAGTCCGCTTATAGGCATGACAGAAAAGAAAGCTAAGGCTTATGCGCTGTCAAAAGGTTGGGGCTTCCGAGTTGGGGAAAGAAACGGTGAAATGTTTCCTGTAACGATGGATTACCGACCCGATCGAGTAACAATCTTGATTAAGAATGATTTGGTTTATCAAGTGATGGTTGGTTAGTTCTTTAGAAATCTCTTCATTGAGCATCTCGAATCATGTGTAAGTAGAACTTTCCAGGGTGTCTGTCACTGGGTTTCATTGGGCCAGTTTTGGAAAACCCTAAGGATTCATATGCGGCTATCGCTGTGAGATTATCCGCCCAGACGCCAAGTCCTTGTCTTTGCCAACCGTGTTCAAGAGCATGTGAATCAACATAACTAATCATTGCCCGAAGTACACCGCGTCCGCGATAGTTCGAATCAGTCCAACATCCACCCACCCAACACGTTGCGCCATGGTCTCCCTCGAGAACCTCCACTGACATAAGACCTACATCGAATCCATCAATAGAAGCTGCAAGATAATCAACCGCCTCAAACTTAGCGCGCCACCCATCTTCAGCAATGAGTTCTTCTATTTCGAAAACGCCGCCAAAGGCCTCAGGGTTTTCTTTTAAAGAACGCAGGCGTAGATCTCTGAGTCGCTTCCAGTCATCAGCATCTAGCAGCGTTACAACAACAGTTTCTTTCATAAAAATTGGTCTAATTCTTCAGAGGTAATGGAATCCGGTATTGAACTTTGCCAGATTCCAAGCAGTACGTGTCATAGAGTTTGCGTGCGGTTTCATTGGAAGCATCTGTATTCCAATATAGACGGCTAGATCCTGCTTCAAGGGCAATCTCTTGCACGGCATCAATAAGTAGCCTACCTAGCCCTTGTCCTCGGCTATCTGGATTCACAAAAAGATCTTCTAAGTAGCAGTAATTCTTTGGCGCCCACGAGGAAATCTGAAAGGAGTAATGGGTTATGCCCATCAACTCTCCATCTACCTCTACAGCAAGTGCGTACAGATTGAAGTCCTCATCCAAGATTCGACTCCACGTGAGGTCATCTTGCCCTGCGGGAACTTGGGATTTATAGAACTCTAAGTATCCATGCCACAAGGGCAACCAGGCGCTCTTGTCTTCAGCTTTCAAAGTCCGTATCAAGGTCATGGGCGAAATATAGCGCGAGGTTGTTGCAGGGCTCTAATTCTCGCTACAAAGCTAGAAGGTAGAATTGCCTTATGAACGACTACGAAAATGAGGTTCAGGAACGTTGGGGCGATACCGATGCCTATCGCCAATCTAAGGCGCGAACTTCGAGATACACCCATGAAGATTTTGCCGCAGCAAAAGTAGATCAAGAAGGCGCTACCGAACTATTTGTGGCTGCCTTTGGAAATGGCTTGCCTATTGATTCAGTAGAGGCGCAACAAGCTGTAACTGCTCATCGTGATGCAATCACTAAATGGTTCTATGACTGCTCTGTAGACATGCAAAAGAATCTAGCGCTGATGTACATCACCGATGAACGTTTCAAGAAGTACTACGAAAGCCGAGTCCGCGGACTTGCACAGTATGTTCATGACGCAATTATTGGTCAGTAGTTCAAGCCTTTTTCACGATACTTGATTTGAGATTCATTGGTCCAAAACCATCAACTTTTGCGTCAATGTCATGATCACCAGGACCGTTAACTAATCGAATGTTGCGGACCTTGGTTCCAACTTTAAGAGTGTTTGAACTCCCTTTTACTTTCATATCCTTAATAATTGTTACGTCATCACCATCGGCAAGGATGTTCCCAGCCGAATCTTTAATGACTTTTTGTGCATCCTCGGATAGATCTACATCTGATGGATTCCATTCGTGGGCACATTCTGGGCACACTAGAAGCGCTCCCATTTCATAGGAATACTCGGATTTACATTCAGGGCATGGAGGAAGTTCGCTCATAAAAACAGTTTAACTCTAATATCAGCTAAGTATCCCAATAATGGAGGCAGTTCAACTTTTCTGTTGGATGCCCTGGATCTCTCGGCAGCGCGTCTTCTTATCAATAACTGAGATAAAGAATTTCATGTGAAGTTCACAAGGAAGATTTCCCCCACTAATTAGAAGGGCGAAACTGAATCCGCTTCGCATCCATCAAAGCGGTTAACCGGGCTATTGCCGATTTACCCATCCCATGCAATTGCGAAAGCTCATCAAGGGAAATCTTTCGCAAGTCTGAAACTTTATATAACTTGGCATCAACCAATGCTTTTCTGGCGGGTGATGCAAGGCCAATTTTTCGCCATTCACCATCAAAGGCATCATATTTCGACATTTCAAGTACTCCCCGAGTAACTGCGCGTCTCGAGTCTTTGTTCTTGGCCATGGGCTAACTATAAAAGAAGAATCCTCAAGAGGCAGAACTAACTCACTCATAAGCCTTTGATCTTGTTGGTTACTCCCCTTTAGCGTCTGCAAAACCCCATACATCAAAATCGTCCAAATTGATTGTTGCGTACCCACGTAACTCCAAAGCTGCCACCAATTGCGCTCGGTGCTCTGTTGCGTGATGAACCGCTTGCGAAAGAATCGTTGAGCGTGCGCGCATTATTATCTTGCCATCATAATCCCGTGGAATCAAAGCTTCTGGGGCTGCACATGCACGGAGCAAACGATCGTCAAAGCCTGCAGCCATTCGAGAAAACTCGATCATCTCTTTCGTAGATTTCGGAGCATCAAACTCAACGTGCATTTCACCGGTAAGTCGGAACCCATACCAATCTGCCGAGGAAAGAATGTGTCGGATTATCTCTGCGACAGTCCACTCGGGATTTACTACATACGATTCAAGGGCTTCATCTGGGAGTTCGCCTAGTTTCTTGATTATCTGTTGGTTTGCCCAACCCATGTGTTTAATAAGTTTTTCAATTCCCATTTCAATACTCATAGGTGAAGAATAGTGCTCGAGCAATAATCCCGCGCTTTCTTAGTGATAAGAGGCATTCCGCAAGTAGAATTTCACAATGATATTGAGACCTGCAATGCAGTCGGATATCCCCGCGATAACTGCGATTTATAACGATGTCATTGCTACTACTCACGCGATTTACCGAGAAGACGCCGTTGATGAAGCCGAGCGACTTGCTTGGTATGAAAGCAAGGTTAATGATGGCTACCCCGTAATAGTTGCTGAATCAGATGGCGAAATACTTGGTTATGGCGGGTACGGAAATTTTAGATTTGGCGAAGGTTACAAGCACACAGTCGAACACAGCATCCACATTAAATCTTCTTATCGCAGAAAAGGCGTGGGTCGGGCGATCCTGAAAGAATTGATTGCGATTGCAACCAAGGAGGGGCGCCACGTTATGGTCGGTGGAATTGATTCAGGCAATGAGGGTTCAATCAAGCTCCACGAAGAATTGGGCTTTCGTGAAAGTGCGCGTATGGAAGAAGTGGCCCTCAAAGGCGGCGAGTTGCTAACTTTAGTTTTGATGCAGAAGATATTGAAATAAACAAGAGACTCTAATCAAGGTCATGCCCCGCGTGCCGAATGTTGTTGTGTAGGCAGTTGTAAGAATAAGGAGAACTACTCTTCTTCTTTACTTCCAGTAATACGTCCAGCATGGGCAACAGCGCTTGGATCACGCTTAGATTTCATCAAGCTAGCAACAGTTGAAACAACCAGAATTAGGCCAATTATAGAGAGACTCGCGACAATAGAAATCTTTGGAACTTCATACCAAACTTCATGTAGATAAGTCATGATCAACTTGAGACCAATGAACATCAAAATAACTGATAGGCCTAATGATAGGTAAATCAATTTGGCGAGGAATCCCTTGAGCAAGAAATAGAGCGCTCGAAGGCCAAGCAAGGCAAAGGCGTTTGCAGCAAAAACTAAGAATGGTTCTTGAGTCACTCCAAACGTAGCCGGTATCGAATCTAGAGCAAACAACAAATCAGTTGATGCGATTGCAATCATCACCAAGAACATTGGTGTTGCAACCCTCTTTCCGTCGACCTTGGTAAACGTCTTTGACCCGTCAAAATTATCGGTCATGGCAATGCGTTTTCTGATTGCCTTAACCAATGCATTATCTTCAGGGGAAGGATCTTCATCCCAATGCTTAAACAGACCAACACCAGTCCAGATTAGGATCGCTCCAAA
>WLMD01000058.1 GCA_009700405.1 Actinomycetota bacterium
GATGCAGTTCAGTATTGCGAACGCTCTGGAGTGTGGTTGCGGGACGAAAAAGGCGATCGCAAAATTGCCGCAATTGGAATCCGTTTTGCCAAAGGCGTCACGATGCATGGCTTTGCTCTCAACGTAAATCCTGATCTTTCATGGTTTGACAAGATTGTGCCCTGCGGAATCCCTGATGCGGCAGTCACTTCTATTTCAGCAGAACTTGGCCGTGATGTTCCAATCTCAGAAGTAATTCCAGTTCTTGAAAAACATATCTACGAGGCATTGGCAAGGGTGAGTGCATGAGCTTGGCTCCAGAAGGACGCAAACTACTGCGCATAGAAGCACGAAATTCAGAAACACCTATCGAGCGCAAACCTGAATGGATTAAGACCCGAGCAAACATGGGTCCTGAATACACGCAGATGCGGTCCCTAGTTAAATCCGAGGGCTTACATACGGTCTGCCAAGAAGCGGCGTGCCCTAACATTTTTGAATGCTGGGAAGATCGTGAAGCAACTTTCCTCATAGGTGGAGAGCAATGCACCCGCCGTTGTGATTTCTGCAATATCGACACAGGAAAACCACAACCGCTAGATCGCGATGAACCACGACGAGTTGCTGAATCTGTTCAGAAAATGAATTTGCGTTATGCAACTATTACCGGCGTAGCGCGAGATGACCTTGAAGATGAAGGTGCATGGCTCTATGCAGAAACGATTCGTGCTGTTCACGCGCTAAATCCTGACACTGGGGTTGAGATGCTTGCCCCTGATTTCAGCGGTCATGCACATTTACTCAATGAAGTCTTTGAAACCCGTCCAGAGGTTTTTGCCCATAATGTTGAAACGGTTCCGCGTATTTTTAAGCGCATTCGACCTGCCTTCACTTACGAGCGCTCTCTTGAAGTAATAACAATGGCTCGCGAATTTGGTTTGATCACCAAATCAAACTTGATTTTGGGTCTTGGAGAAACGCGCGAAGAAGTTGGTCAGGCGCTTGTGGACCTACACAGCGCAGGATGCGATTTAATAACAATCACCCAATACCTGCGCCCAACCAATCGTCACCATCCTGTTGAACGATGGGTTAAGCCAGAAGAATTTGTTGAACTCGCCGCCGAGGCTACTGCCATTGGATTCCTCGGTGTTATGAGCGGACCATTGGTTCGTTCGAGTTACCGTGCAGGACGTTTGTATAAGCAAGCCATGGATGCCCGGGTAAAAAATGGCTGACCTGGTCTATCCCCCAGTTATCGGGCTAGCGAAACTTTTTTGGCGTTACCTAGGACTAGAGATGAATTTCTCTGGTGAAGAAAATGTTCCACGTCATGGTGGAGCGATTTTGGCAATAAACCATATTGGCTATTTAGATTTTGCCCTGGCTGGGACGGCAGTGCTACCAGCAAAAAGGTACGTACGTTTTATGGCCAAGAAAGAAATCTTCGATAACAAATTGGCCGGCCCACTCATGCGCGGCATGCATCACATCAATGTCGATCGCTCTAGTGGCTCCGCTTCTTTTGTTGCTGCACTTCGAGCTCTCAAAGCCGGAGAAATTATTGGAATCTTTCCAGAAGCAACCATTTCAAAGAGTTTCGAAATTAAGGAATTAAAAACTGGTGTAGTCCGTCTTGCAATGGGTGCCGGTGTCCCGATCATCCCCACCATCATTTGGGGAAGTCAGAGAATTTGGACGAAGGGCGTGCCTCGAGATTTACGCAGAAAGCACGTTCCTATCACCGTCGTTGTCGGAGAACCGATCTTTTTCGAGAAAGGCCAGGATGTGGCTCAAGCCGAATCCGATTTACGGGCAACGATGATTTCCATGCTTCATGGTGTTCAGGATTCGTACCCAGATAGCCACGCGGGTCAGCGCTGGGCTCCCCTTCGTCTTGGTGGTACCGCACCTGCTCCACTAAACTAAGCCCATGTTTAATCGTAAAAAGGGTAAAGATAAAGGCGCCTCAACTCCCAAAGAGCAGCGTTTCAAAACAATCCGCGAAGCCTACGGAGTCACCAAGGATGTTAAGCCGTGGATTGGCGCTGCTCTTGCAGGAATATTCCTCCTTGTATGGGCAATTGGCATTGTTGTTGGTCTCGTTCTCGGTCACCCTGTTTACGCCGCATTCTTAACTTTCCCATTGGGCGTTTTGGCATCGCTATTTTTCTTCACTCGCCAAGCAGGCTCTGCCGCTTACTCATCTATTGAAGGACAGATAGGTGCAGGTGCGAGTGTTCTCATGGCGATTCGCAAAGGGTGGACTACAACTCCAGCTGTTGCCGTTTCTCGTAATCAAGAGATGGTTCATCGCAGCGTAGGTCGCGCCGGTATTGTCTTGGTCGGAGAAGGTGGACCAGCAGTAAAGACACTTCTTGCTGATGAAAGAAAGAAAACAGAAAGATTTGCACCTGGAGTGCCTATTACAGAATTTATTGTTGGAAACAACGAGGGCCAAGTAAAACTTAACAAACTGCAAAAGAAACTCTCGAAACTTCCTAAGAAACTCAGTGCTACTCAAATGCGTGAAGTTCGAAATCGTCTTAAAGCTGTTGGTGGACTCTCTATGCCAATCCCTAAAGGACCAATGCCAAAAGGCGTGAAGGTTCCTAAACGCTAACTAAATTCTTGTAAGTACGCTTTTGCTTAATCGCTCGTGAAGACCGCGACCATTTTCATCGAAGGTGACTGCCGTAACGACAAGGCATAAGAGCACCGTTCGGATCAATACATTCTTAGCCGAAACTCGTCCGCCATCATCAAAACGTACGACTTTCATTTTCAGGACTCTCTGGCCCGCCGATGCACCCGATAAGGCTGTGAGTACATAAACCTCCAGGGCGAAAATGCCCAAGGGCGCTAATTGGCGCACCGCGCTCCCCTGCGCAGTCAGAGCATTGGCTATAGCCAAGCAAGCCAGCCAATCCAGCATCAGGGCGGCCACTCGTCGCCACATTCCAACACGTACAAAGCTCATAGCTGGAGCCTAATGGCTAGAGCCTGGCGCCAGGTTTCCAAGAATTCTTAACATGGATGTAACAGGGCGGTTATCTCCTTTTTGCCTCTGACACCTATCCTTGCGGACAAGCGTTAACGCTCAATGACGAGCCATTAGTGAATTCATCCGCTCATCGCGGATCTCGGCGGCAATGGGAGAAAAATGTTTAAGAACTCAGCAGAAGTATTTGCATTCATCAAGAAGGAAGACGTCAAACTAGTAGACGTTCGATTCATCGATCTGCCCGGTATCCAACACCACTTCAACGTTCCTGTTGAGTCATTTGATGAAGCGGTTTTCACTGACGGGTTAATGTTTGATGGATCATCCATCCGCGGCTTCCAGGCAATTCATGAATCCGATATGAAATTGCTCCCAGTGCCAGAATCGGCATTCATTGATCCCTTCCGCAAGGAAAAAACATTAATCATTAACTTCTCAGTTCATAATCCTGCTGATGACTCTGCCTACAGTCGCGACCCACGTGGAATCGTTGCAAAGGCTGTTGAGTACATGCGCTCAACTGGAATCGCCGACACTGCGTTCTTTGCGCCAGAAGCTGAATTCTACGTATTCGATGCCGTGCGCTTTTCAACAGGCATCAACGAAGCTTTTCACCACATTGATTCATACGAAGGTGCTTGGAACACTGGCATTGAAAAAGATGCAGATGGAACTCCAAACCGCGGATACCGTACCCGCGTTAAGGGTGGTTATTTCCCAGTATCCCCAACTGATCAATATGCAGACCTTCGCGATGAAATGGTCATGAACCTTGGCAAGGTTGGATTACTTGTTGAGCGCGCACACCATGAAGTTGGTACTGCTGGTCAGATGGAAATCAACTATCGCTTCAGCGATATTTTGCATGCAGGCGATGACCTCATGAAATTTAAGTACATCATTAAGAACACTGCATGGCAGGGTGGAAAGACTGCAACATTTATGCCTAAGCCGCTCTTCGGAGATAACGGTTCTGGAATGCACGTTCACCAGTCACTGTGGAAAAATGGCGAGCCATTATTCTGGGGCGAAGGTTACGGAGACCTCTCTGACATGGCACGTTGGTATGTCGGCGGACTTCTAAAGCATGCACCTTCACTTCTTGCATTTACTAACCCGACGGTAAACTCATACCGCCGATTAGTTCCAGGATATGAAGCACCTGTAAACCTCGTCTACTCAGCTCGAAATCGTTCTGCATGTATTCGAATTCCAATTACAGGTTCAAATCCAAAAGCCAAGCGCATTGAATTTCGTTGCCCAGATCCATCTTCCAACCCATACTTAGCATTTGCTGCAATGTTGATGGCCGGACTCGATGGAATCATCAATAAAATCGAGCCGCCTCTGCCAGTAGATAAAGATCTCTACGAACTCAGTGCAGAAGAAGCTGCATCAATTCCTCAGGTTCCAGGATCACTTGAAGCAGTTCTTGATAACCTCGAGCGCGACAATGAATTCCTTACACGCGGTGGAGTATTCACTAAGGACCTCATTGACACTTGGATTCACTTCAAGCGAGAGTCCGAAGTTGATTATGTTCGCTTGCGTCCACATCCAGCTGAGTTCGAGTTGTACTTCGATCTCTAAAGGCTATTTATAACAAAACCCCCGCTAGCACTTTGGCGGGGGTTTTGTATGTGAAAGAAAAACGCAAACAGAAGGCGCTAATTCCCTCTATGGCGTCTGGCAAGGATTGAGGAGAGAATCTGATTGCATACGAGTGGTTTCAGAGTGGTAACCCTTAAAGAAGTTGCCAGGAGGATATTTTAACTCGGAAATCCTCATGGAAATCGGACAAACGGCGATACTTGTCGAAATTGCGACCCTCAATTCATGGGAGTCGAGAAGGAGAATACAAATGGTTGCATTGGCAATTTCGCTAAATGGCCCCGCTAAGTTTGTAACATGGGGAGTCATTTCAATATCTGTGCCCAATCTCATAATGATCGGATTAATCGTTGTATTTTTTGTTTTAGCACTTGTCATTCCATTTCCTTCTCATAAAAAGAATGGGGAATAGAGAACATGACAACAATGTGGACAACACGCGTTCGTCGCGCAACTATCGAAAAAATTGATCCTCAAGATGCCCTTCCAGATAACCAACCCTCATACGTTGCTTCCTGGATTTATGTATTCGGCGTACTCACACTTGCGGCACTCGCTGTCATCATCGGATCGGGTCTTTGGCTCACGACTAAGGGAGCAAGTTGGTGGCATACATCAAGTGTTGGGCATTACGTCAACTCTGTGCACTTGTGGGCCGTTGAACTCTTCTTTGTATTTATGGTCGTGCACTTGTGGGGTAAGTTTTGGATGGCCGCATGGCGCGGTCGTCGATTCCAAACCTGGGTTTCGGGAGCGTTCTGTTTCCTATCTTCCTTAGCCACGGGATTTACTGGGTATTTAATTCAAGGTGATTTTGATTCCCAATGGATTGCTACTCAAGCTAAAGATGGACTCAACTCCGTGGGTATTGGTTCATTCATGAACACGCTCAATTCTGGTCAAGCGCTATTGCTTCATGTAGCACTTTTGCCATTAGCTGTCGGTGTCATTGTTGTATGGCACGTAATTCTGGTTCGCAAGAATGGTGTCGTACCTCCATTGGATGCGAAAGAGATTGCTGGAGGTGCAAAGTGAGTAGTAAAGAACGCAATGTAGATCTTGCAAAATGGAGTGGCCCAAAGCGCCCTTATGACCTCATCAAAGAATTGGTCATTGCACTTGTGGTCGTCACTCTTCTAATTGGCACACTTGCTGCAGTTTTCAGTTCACCTGATGAACGCGCTGTCACTCTCCAACAATGGAGTCAAGCTGCGCCAAGTGATTTTGTTGCCACCGCAACTGGTGAACTAGCTGGAACAACAATCAGTGCGGCTTATGGCCCTCCATACAATGATGCGGCAGAGGGCTTAACCCTTGGACCTCTGAAGTTGCAGAAATGGGCAGGCATTACCATTCCGGTAAATCCTCCGGTGGATTTTGTAATCACGCCACTGAAATCGAGTGTTGATCCTGAAGTAGCAACCGCCAGTTCGACATGGACTACCGCTTCAGCTGATCAACAGAAAACATGGGCCGAAACTTACGCGGCAGCAATTGAAAAAACTGGTGATTCAAGCAAGGTCACTGCAGATGCAAGTTATGGACCAGTTCCAGTACTTGCAACTGGGTTACTTCGCCTAGCTCAAGAAGGTAGCCTCGATGGTCTGCTTACAACGCAGGTCACTCCACTTCCTGGCGATTTCACAATGCCGATGCTCTTCTTGGCAGATGGTGGATGGTTTGATGAACTAGGCGCAGCTCAGCATCTTCATGGAGATCAATGGGGCATGATGAATGAAACTGGCTCATATCCAGGACAGTCTTGGCTATGGCTCTTCTCATTCATGTATCAAATTGAACCGTTCAAATCTTCCGAGAACGCTGATTCCCAAATCTTCGCAGTTCTCATGTTGTTAACTTTGGGCTTTATATTGATACCGAAGTTGCCATTTATCAATCGACTTCCTCGATTGATTCCTTTTCACCGACTTATTTGGCGCAGGTACTATAAAGAGAATAATCTCTAGCAAATTCATCCCGGCAGAAACCCTCGTCAATCATCAGACGGGGGTTTTTGTTTGCCCAAAATACTCTCAAATCCTTGTAACAAACCACTCTCCCGGAGCGTTTAAGGCGATGTAAGGAGAACTACGGCTATGGCCGCCTACAAGTATTTAGGGAGAGATGATGATTGCATTGGCACTAATTCCGCTACTAATGGTCGCGACACTACTGGGTGTTGCAATGGTATTTGCTGAAGAATTTACTGAGGTTCTCAGGGATTAGTTCGGATATCTATAACTTAGATTGGGGCTTATCTATTTAACGCCCAAATCATCCTTCTCGGGTAACCTGCTCACATGGTGCGCAAAATCTCGGGAGCAATTTTCTCCTTCCTTGCCACAGAAATTGCTGGCGGCATAGCCCTCGTTACTTCCTGCGCTATCGCGTTAATCGCCTCCAACTCCCCTTGGGGGGCGGAATACATCTCATTCTGGGAACCATCTAGAAATTTCATCAGCGAAGGCCTGATGAGCCTCTTCTTCTTTCTCGTTGGTCTTGAAATTAAACGCGAATTTGCACATGGTGAACTGAAGAATCCAAAATTCGCAGCGCTTCCAGTAATCGCTGCCGTTGGCGGAATGGCAACTCCGGCAATCATATTTACGCTTTTCAATCACTCTGGCACCGGAGCCGAAGGTTGGGCTGTGGCAATGCCGACGGATATCGCACTCGCACTTGGCGCATTAGCCTTGCTTGGAAAACGCATAGACACTTCACTCAAGATATTCCTTTTAACGTTAGCAATTGCTGATGATTTGGGTTCCATTATCGTTCTCGGAACTTTTTACTCTGGAGGAATAAGTCCACTAAGGATTGCATCAACAATCGGAGCAGTACTGCTTGCTTGGGTAATCCCAAATAGGAGCGTTTTCACCACTGATCGACTTATAAGAATCATTCACCCCTGGACTAGCTTTCTCATTATTCCATTATTTGCATTGGTCAATATTGGAATCACTTTTGATTTTGGAACCATTGGCACTTTGATTACATCACCCATTGCCTTGGGCCTCATAGTCGGCCGAATACTTGGGAAAATTGTTGGAATAACACTATTCGCTTGGCTCGCCATAAAAATCGGTATTGCCAGCAAGCCAGAATCTCTTTCTTTTAAAGAAATCGCTGGTGCCGGAGCATTGGCCGGGATGGGGCTTACTGTCTCCCTTTTCATCGCAGACTTGGCATTCACCGATGCTCATCAACTTGACCAAGTGAAGGTTGGATTAATCATCTCTGCGATCATTTCTTCGCTTTTAGGTTTAGCTATTCTCCGACGATATTCAGTGGCGCAGGACTAAATAGATTCTTGGTGGCGAATACGTTTTCTCGACAAGAGGATATGACCAAAAAAGCCAATTGCCAGAGCAATAATTACTCCCAAATTAGCAAAAGCCCAAGGACCGTTTTTGCCGCCTATTAGTCCTAGAAAATAACCTTGCCATGAGAGCCAGGCAGCAAAGGAATTAGTAACGAAACCCCATCCAATAAATGATCCCAACGCCATCAAGAGTAACGAACGAATATTCCACGCACCATATTTGCCATCTGCGTTAAATAGATCAGCTTCAACGTAATCTCTTTTACGCATCATTACATCAGCAACAAATATCGCAGACCACACAGCAATAGGGACTCCCAGCGTTATGAGAAATCCTTGAAAAGGAATAGAAAAATTACCTGCAAACCAGACTATATAAATGGTCCCTGCCAGCATAATAAATGCATCGATACTGGCGGCAATGTGCCTGCGCACGGGGAGGCCGATAGATACAAGCGCTAAACCGGAGGAATAGAGATCGAGAATCGCTCCCCCAACCAATCCAAGCACTGCAACACAGGCAAAGGGGATCAGGTACCACGTTGGTACTAATGTGGTGAGTGCTCCAATAGGGTCCATTGCAATTGAGTCACTGAGTTCTTTACTGCTTCCAGCAAGCAACGCTCCATAAATCACCAAAACAATGGGAACAATCGAAGCACCAAAGACCGTCCATCCGACAACGCTACGACTCGATACGGTGCGTGGAAGGTAGCGCGAATAATCGGCAGCCGAGTTAACCCATCCGAGGCCAATTCCTGTTATTCCAAAGATCATTGCTCCAATAAAGGCTTGGACGCTTCCTTGTTGTATTAACGAGACTGAGCTCCAGTTGATGTAATGGAAGGTTAAGACGATATATCCAACTGTCATCGCTAACGTTGCAATTGTGAGCCATTTTTGCAATCTCATAATGACATGGAAACCTAAAACGCCGCCGAACACAGTCAGACCAACTGCTACTGAAAAACCGAGAACACGTGCCAGGTTATGGTCAATATGCCCAATACGAGATAGGACTGTTTCAGTTGCCAATGTAGCCAAGGAAACTAAAACCGTTTCCCATCCAACAAAAACTAAATAGGAAAGTAAACCTGGAACGATATTTCCCTTAACCCCAAATGCCGCCCGAGATAAAGTCATCGTCGGCGCGTTGGAACGTTTTCCCGCCAAGGAACTTATGCCAACCAAGATAAATGAAAGGACGACACCTAAAACTGCTGCAAGTGCCACCTGAGAAAAAGAAATTCCGAAACCTAAGAAAAACGCTCCATAGGAGAGTGCCAAAAGGGAAACATTGGCCCCACACCACGGCCAGAAAAGCGAACGAGCCGCACCCGACCTTTCTTCTTCGCGGATAAAATTCGTGCCATTTAGTTCGAGGTTGAGTTCTAGGTTCAGATCAAAATTCGGCA
>WLMD01000059.1 GCA_009700405.1 Actinomycetota bacterium
GTGACCCTTGCTGCTTTTCTCGCTTTTCAAGGTTTGCAATTAATGGTGATTGGGCAAGGCGGGCTTTACAGAATTGAATCGCCTGAAATTCTTTCTCTTGAAAACGGTAATCTTTCCGTTACTTTCGGTTGGGCACTAGCAGTCTTCTTGGTTGGTTTTGTATTACTCAGTGGCCTCGTATCGCGTAAGCGCAGACGTAAGAACGGTCATGCCAATCGGGCCATTTCGGTCCTATATTTCCAGGTAGCAATGACTGCTTTAGTGGTTTTCTCCTCTGTATATTTCTTGAGTTTGCACCGCGGATCTAATCCAGAAGTTCAAATTCAAGGCGTTCCTGTAGCTGTACTGGTTGTACTAGTTGTCCTTATCCCTAGTAGTTACCTGCTCAATAGAACTCCCTTTGGTATCCACGTTTACGCAGTTGGCGGCAACCCAGAAGGTGCGCGCCGCGCTGGTATCAATGTTGGCAAACTACGAATCATTATTTTCATGATCGGTTCAGGCTTGGCATCAATTTCTGGCTTAATGGCAGCTAGTCGAGTTGGCACAGTAGACGCATCTGCAGGACGAACAGTGGTACTCAGCGGAGTGGCTGCTGCAGTTGTAGGCGGAGTTAGCCTCTTTGGTGGGCGAGGTCGCTTAACTGATGCTGTGATTGGCGGATTAGTCATCGCGGTTATTGATAACGGTTTGGGACTTTTGAGCCTGCCATCTGGTTTGAATCTAGCTGTCACGGGCGGGGTATTGCTCATGGCGGCTACTGCTGATGCACTCTCTCGTAAACACGGAACCCTCACTGGGCGCTGACTAGGTCATGCACCCGCAAGGCATGTAAAGTCGCCAACTATGTTGCTCAGTGATCGAGATCTTCGTCTAGAAATCAAAGCCAATCGTGTCCGCGTCGAGCCATTCGATGAGGGGATGATTCAGCCTTCGAGTATTGATGTGCGTCTTGACCGTTTCTTCCGTGTCTTTGAAAACCATAAATATTCAGTGATTGATCCCTCTGTCGAACAGGGAGAACTCACTCGCGAAGTCGAGGTCGCTCCTACAGAATTTTTTATTCTTCACCCAGGTGAATTTGTATTAGCAAGCACCTATGAAGTGATCACCTTGCCAGATGATATTGCTGGGCGATTAGAGGGTAAGTCATCTCTTGGGCGTCTTGGATTATTAACCCACTCCACTGCCGGATTTATTGATCCAGGTTTTTCTGGACATATCACCCTTGAACTTTCCAATGTCGCCAACTTGCCTGTGAAACTTTTCCCGGGAATGAAGATCGGTCAACTCTGCCTTATCAAACTAACTTCTCCTGCAGAACATCCCTACGGTTCCGCCCTGTACGGCTCACGGTATCAAGGCCAGCGCGGGCCAACCCCCAGCCGTTCTTGGATGAACTTCCACCAGAGCGAGATTCAGTAAATATTCAGAGTCGCTTAATACAAACAGGAGTAGATTAGTCCCATGTCAACCATTGAAATAGTTCTAATAGTCATTGCAGCCATTGGGTTTTTCGTTGTCATTTTGTACAACCGCCTCGTGCGTTTAAATGTTTCAGTCGACGAAGCTTTTGCTCAGATCGAAGTGCAACTTAAGCGCCGATCAGATCTGATTCCAAATCTTGTAGAAACAGTCAAAGGTTACGCTGCACATGAAAGCGCCACTTTCGAGAAAGTTATCAACGCTCGCGCAAAAGCAACAACTGCCACAACGGTTGCCGATGTAGCTGCCGCAGACGGAATGCTTACGCAGGCACTACGCGGATTACTTGCAGTAGCTGAGGCATATCCTGACCTCAAGGCTTCAACTAACTTTCTTGCATTACAAGAGGAACTATCGACAACTGAGAATAAAATCTCTTTTGCTCGTCAGTTCTATAACGACAATGTGCGCAACCTCAACACAGCTGTTAAAACCATCCCCACGTCACTATTGGCAGGTATTGCAAAGGTAGGCGCACGTCTCTTCTATGAAGTGGAAGACCCACAATCGCGCCAAGCACCTTCAGTAAAGTTCTAATCGTTAATGGCTGAAGTTTCCTTCAGAGGAATGCAAGCGGCTAACCGCCGCAAAACATATTTACTCCTAGGCGGCATGGGCGCCCTTGTTTGGGTTGTTATTTATGCAGCTCTTACCTACTTCGGAACAAGCACTGTAGGAATTGTTCCCATCGCTGTCGGTATCGCACTGATTTCGGTATGGGGCTCGTATTACACATCGGATTCAATTGTCTTGCGCATGACCGGTGCAAAACTTTTGCAAGAGAGTGATAATCCCAATCTTTTTAATGTTGTACACGAAGTTGTTATTGCAAGTGGGTTACCAATGCCTAAAGTTGCAATTGTTACAGATACAGCGCCTAATGCATTTGCAACTGGGCGCGATCCAGAACATGCCGTTATTGCATTTACAACGGGAATTTTAGATGCCATGAATCGCGACCAACTTCAAGGTGTTATCGCTCATGAAATGTCGCACGTTGCAAATAGAGATACTTTGGTATCTGCTGTTGCTGCAACAACTGCTGGAGCAATTGCCTTGCTGAGTGACATGCTGACGCGCATGATGTGGTTTAGTGGCGGCCGACGCGATGATCGTGAAAGCAATGGCAATCCAATAGCTTTAGTAATTTCACTAGTCATTTTGATTCTTGCGCCGATTGCGGCCATGTTGTTGAAGTCGGCTGTTTCTCGCAAGCGTGAATCCTTGGCTGATGCAACTGCTGTGGCTTTTACAAGAAACCCTGCAGGCCTGCGATCCGCACTTGAGGTTCTGGCACGAGATTCAACGGTCGTACATCAGCGCTCTACAGCCGTTGCACATATTTGGATTGAATCACCACTGGATGGAAAATCAGTTTCGCGACTATTCGCAACGCACCCACCTATTGAAGAACGAATTGCAGCGTTACGCGCGATGGAGAGCTTGGGGCCTACTCAGTAGGTAATTCGTTTGATAGCGGGAAAAAGAGTGTGAATGTCGCGCCTTCTCCTAATTTGGAAGTCACGCTAACTCGCCCGCCATGTGCACGCATCACTGCATCAACAATCGACAATCCCAAACCACTACCTTCATCACTGGTACGCGATCTTGAAGGGTCTGCACGGAAGAAACGTTCAAATATCTTCCCTTGATCATGTTCACTTAATCCTGGTCCTTGATCTTCTACAGCAACAGTGACGCCATCATCTGACTGGGCCACTGTTACGGTAATTGCAGTTCCTGCTGCTGTGTGTGTTCGCGCATTTGCCAAGAGATTTGCAACCACCTGGTGAATGCGGTTGTTATCACCTAAGACATAGAGATCTTCCTCGGGAAGATTAATAGTGACAGGATGTTCTGGGCCTGCGGCTCGAGCGGACTCTGCCGCCTCTTTCACAACAGAACTTAAATTTACTGGAAGATTTTCAAAATCGGGTGCTTGATCCAGACGCGCAAGAAGCAGTAGGTCCTCTACTAAAGAGCCCATTCGTAGAGATTCATTTTCAATACGTGAGAGCAATTGACTTGTTTGCGCCTCGCCCTTAACTGCTCCCTGTCGATGTAATTCTGCAAAACCTCTAATCGCAGTTAAAGGTGTGCGAAGTTCATGGCTGGCATCTGCCACAAAGCGACGCAACCGACTCTCGCTGGCTGTTCGGGCCTCAAAAGATTCCTCGATACGTGCCAACATCTGGTTGAGTGAAGCGACCAACCTACCAACTTCAGTATCCGGTTTAGCTTCCGGTAGACGAGCAGAGAGATTGCCTGAAGCAATTGATTCGGCGGTTACTTCAACTTCTTCAAGAGGCTTCAAACCAATTTCAATTACTTTTCTCGACGCCAATCCGATCAACAGTAAAGCTATCAAGCCAATAAAAATAAAGAGAATTTGCAATTGATGAACTGTTTGATCGATGTATTCCAAAGATTGAGCAACAACTACGCTGCCAACTTCCGAAGGAAGCACTCTAGCCAAGACCCTAAAGTCAGCACCGGGGGCACTAATTGTGTAAGGAACGCCTTTATGCGAGAGAACCTCAGCAGGGGTTAAGCCAGAGATGTATTGGCCGATTTCCTGAGGATTTAAATCGCCGCCGATTACTCCAAGAATTGTTCCATCCATGCCCAAAAGTGTTACCGACATTGATGTAGGCACCTGTCGCAATGGGCCAGGTGTGGGCGCACTCATCATGGGAGCTGCACTCTTATTGAGCAGAGGCGAATCATCGCTTTCTTCGCCGGAATTATTCATCATATTATCTTCGTCTTGCGCGATGCCCGCACGATCTAGGCGAAGCGCAGTTCCACCAGCGACACTTGTCAGAGATGTATCCATTTGCGTTACCAAGAACGAACGTAGCGCGCTTCCGGCTGCAATGTCAGATGCAGCAAAACCCAAACCAGCAAGGACTACAACGCCAACGACTAATCGATTTCGCAAACTCCACATGCTTAGTGGATTAGAAACACTCCGAAGTGGGGATGGCATAGTTACATAAGGTTAGCGCAAAGCACTACTTCTTAGGCGGCATCCGTAGTCGGTAGCCTACGCCTCGAACTGTATGAATCAGTGGTGGATCAAATATGTCAATCTTCTTACGCAAGTAAGAGATATACGTTTCCACAATTCCTGCATCGCCTCTGAAATCATATTGCCATACGTGATCAAGTATCTGAGCCTTAGAAACAACGCGATCAGCATTTATCAAAAGATAGCGAAGCAATAGAAACTCTGTTGGCGAAAGTTCAATCAGTTGACCTGCTCGATAGACTTCGTGAGTTGCTTCATCAAGTTCGAGATCTGCAAAACGAATTTTCTCATCATCAGGCAATATTTCAATGGCACCGGTCCTGCGCAAAAGTGCGCGAAGTCGTGCAACTAACTCTTCTAGGCTAAAAGGTTTAGTCATGTAGTCATCGCCGCCGATTGTTAAACCAGCAACTTTGTCTTCCATGCCATCTTTAGCTGTCAGGAAAAGAACTCCAACATTGTGACCTTCGGAGCGTAGTTGTCGGCAGACTTCAAAACCATCCAAATCTGGCAACATGACATCAAGAACTATTGCGTGAGGATGAAACTCCTCCGCCACTTGCAACGCCTGCGCACCATTAGCTGCGGTCCGCACATCAAATCCAACAAATCGCAGACTTGTTGAAATCAGGTCGCTGATGCTGGATTCATCATCAACCACCAAGATTCTGTGGGTCGTTACTTGCTTGCTATCGGTCACTTCTTCACGCTCTCTGAGAGTCGTCATAGTCTTCACCTCTTGTATGCAGATAACACCTAGACCCTGAGGATTATCTGAGAATAGCCTTTAAAGGGGCTATGGATTTATTCTTGAGGCTTAACTGAGCGTAAAAGCGCCTGAGCGACATCCAAAACTTCTACTTCGGACTCGCGGGCACTGACTCCGTCGGAGACCATGACTCGGCAGAAGGGACAGGCCACAGCAATCTCTTCTGCGCCAGTGGCAAGAGCTTCGTCCACGCGATTGAGGTTGATGCGCGTACCGATGGTTTCTTCCATCCACATGCGTCCCCCACCGGCTCCACAACAAAAGGATCGCTCCTGATTGCGAGGCATCTCTGTAATTTTAACGCCCGTTGCCTCAAGAAGTTCGCGTGGTGGTTCATAGACTTTATTGTGACGACCCAAGTAACAAGGGTCGTGATAGGTCAATGACTTTTCACTCTTGTTAATGGGTACGAGTTTACCTTCGCGCACTAGTTGATTGAGAAGCTGTGTGTGATGAACGACCTGAAGCTCGTAGCCACTTTGCGCGTAATCGCGCCCAATAGTTGTAAAGCAATGCGGGCAAGTAACAACAATCTTCTTTGTGCCTTTATCGGTGCGCGACGCAAAAACTTCTTGGAAAGTTTCAATGTTCTCTTTTGCAAGAATTTGATAAAGAAATTCATTGCCAGCGCGGCGTGCAGGATCTCCGGTGCAATTCTCTTTCTTACCAAGAACAGCAAAAGTTACGCCAGACATATACAACAATTCAGCAACGGCTTTTGTTGTCTTCTTTGCACGATCTTCGTAAGCGCCGGCGCAACCAACCCAAAAGAGATATTCCACATCTTCTGGGAGTTCGCCTTCAACTTTGCGAATCGGGAAGTCGCATTCAGCAATCCAACCATCGCGATCTGCGCGATTGGCGCCCCAAGGGTTTCCAGTATTTTCTAAATTACGAAATGTTCCGCCAAGTTCGGAAGGAAATTCCGATTCAACCAAAACTTGAAAACGGCGCATGTTAACAATGTGGTCAATGTGTTCGATATCAACCGGACATTCATTGACGCAGGCACCGCATGTTGTACACGACCAGAGAACATCAAGTGAGATAGGCGAATTTTCGCCAACCATCGCTTCATTCTCAACAACCTTTGACATCGCATGATCGCGCATTGCCATGATGAGAAGCTTGGGGGATAAGGGTTTTTCGGTATGCCAGGCAGGACATTGTGACTGACAGCGGCCGCACTCAGTGCAGCTAGTCATGTCCAGCAGACCCTTCCAGGAAATATCAGATCGAGTGCCTAGCCCAAAGACTTCATCGTCGGCAGGATCTTCAAAATCAATTACTTTTCCATGCGACAACATTTCTGGAAGCTCACCAAGTGATGGTGTTCCGTCACTATGGCGTTTGTAATAAACATTAAAGAAAGCAAGGAAACGATGCCAAGCCACACCCATGTTGAGGTTAAGCGCAATAACAATGAACCACGTCATTGAGACAACGATTTTTATCGCAGCAACGATTTGAATCCATTGAGTAATCGTGCCGAGAGAGAGTTGCTTAAAGAGGACAACAATTCGCCAAGAGAATGTGTAATGCCAACTCCACACGCTATCGGGCGAAAGAGCACCTTCAAGCCCACGCAAAGCCATGACGCAAAAAACAATCGCCAAAATTGTTGCTTCTACGTAGTAAGCCTTTAATGAACCTGACCCATAGAAACGTGAAGCCTTGCCCTTGCGGAAGATGCGTGTGAATTGGCGAATGCCAACCAAAGTAACAATTCCAAGTCCAGTGAAAACGGCAATAAGTTCGGTGAGGTACTCATAAGGGATGAAATGTCCGATAAAGGGCAAAGAGAAAGATGGATCGAGCACTTGGCCGTATGCAGTAATCAGTGTTCCAAAGAGAGTTACGAAGCCGACCATGACGACCCAATGTGCAACGCCGGTGCCGGTGAAGTTGAGCATCTTGGTGTGGCCAAGAATTTCGCCGAACATATGCGCTAAACGAGATCGGCGGTTGCCACTTCGTGTTGGGTCAGGTTGGCCCGCCTTGTACAGGGCAATCAACTTTCGGGTTGCGAGAGTCACGAGGACTAGAGCCACAACAGTGATTCCGTAGGAGAGGACGGGGAGCGCGATATTTAACCAATAAGCCATAGGGAGAGGTTAGTGAGGAATCGCAAGGAAGGCGGGAATAAAGCTGCCTTGGGCCCTGTTCCCTTGGTAACAACCTTGAGTCACGTCGACTCAATCTTTTGACAAACGGCGGCGCAAGGTTAAAACTATAGACAGTGACTCGAAAAGGGTCAGAAAAGGAGCACTAAAAATGGCTAGAGCAGTTGGAATCGACCTAGGAACTACCAATAGCTGCGTGTCAGTCCTCGAAGGTGGCGAGCCTACGGTTATCGCCAACTCTGAAGGTGCACGCACAACCCCCTCGATCGTGGCCTTTGCCAAAAACGGCGAAGTCCTTGTTGGCGAGGTGGCCAAGCGCCAATCCGTCACAAACGTCGAGCGCACTATTCGCTCGGTCAAGCGACACATGGGTACCTCTTGGAACGTCGACATCGATGGCAAGAAGTACACCCCACAAGAAATTAGCGCGCGTATTTTGCAGAAATTGAAGCGTGATGCAGAGGCATACCTTGGCGAAACTGTGACAGATGCGGTTATTACCGTGCCTGCATATTTCAGTGATGCACAACGTCAAGCAACGAAAGAAGCTGGCGAAATTGCCGGCCTTAACGTGCTTCGCATTATTAACGAGCCAACAGCTGCAGCGCTCGCATACGGTCTTGATAAGGCCGACAAAGAGCAAACAATTCTTGTCTTCGACTTAGGTGGAGGAACATTCGACGTTTCACTCCTTGAAATCGGCGATGGCGTTGTTGAAGTTAAGGCAACCAATGGAGATAACCACCTTGGTGGAGATGACTGGGATCAAGCACTTGTTGATTTCCTCGTCAAAACATTTGGTTCAAAGAACGGAATCGATTTAACAAAAGACAAGATGGCGATGCAACGTATTCGTGAAGCTGCAGAAAAGGCAAAGATTGAACTTTCCTCTTCACAGCAAGCATCAATCAACTTGCCATACATCACTGTTGACTCAGAAAAGAACCCACTGTTCTTAGATGAAACAATTACACGCGCGCAATTCCAATCCTTGACCGCTGATTTACTTGAGCGATGCAAGAAGCCTTTCCAGTCGGTTCTAAAAGACGCTGGAATTCCTATTGGAAATATTCACAGCGTTGTTCTTGTTGGCGGATCAACTCGTATGCCAGCAGTTGTAGATCTTGTTCGTTCATTAACTGGCGGAAAAGAACCTAATAAGGGCGTTAACCCTGACGAGGTTGTTGCTGTCGGTGCATCTCTTCAAGCTGGCGTACTTAAGGGTGAAGTAAAAGATGTACTTCTTCTTGATGTGACGCCACTTTCACTTGGTATCGAAACCAAGGGTGGAGTTATGACGCGTTTGATCGACCGCAATACAACTATTCCTACAAAGCGCAGCGAAATCTTTACAACGGCGGATGACAATCAGCCAGCTGTTCAGATTCAGGCCTACCAAGGTGAGCGTGAAATGGCTGCCTACAACAAGAAATTAGGCATGTTCGAGCTCACCGGTCTTCCACCTGCACCACGAGGAATTCCACAGATCGAAGTTACCTTCGACATTGATGCCAACGGCATCGTGCATGTTTCAGCCAAGGATCTTGGTACAGGAAAAGTGCAGAGTATGACCATCACTGGTGGCTCCGCGCTTTCTAAAGATGAGATCAACCGAATGATGGAAGACGCCGAATCTCACGCAGAAGAAGATCGTCAGCGTAAAGAAGAAGCAGAAATCCGCAACACAGGTGACTCTTTGATGTACCAAACAGAGAAGTTCCTTGCAGAAAACGGCGACAAACTTAACGAAGGCGAAAACGCTACAAAGAAAGCAGAAACCGAAGAGGCACTTGCCGAACTCAAAAC
>WLMD01000006.1 GCA_009700405.1 Actinomycetota bacterium
ACCTCGTGACCCTTCAACATTCGGCGGAAACGCAAGCGCGCAACCTCCGTATTACTTAACACTGAAGATGCCAGGTGAAACTAAATCTGCATTCTCACTGACAACGCCATTTGTACCTATTGGTGGACGTGAGAACTTGTCAGCATTTGCTGCGGTTAACTCTGATCCAGGACCTGATTATGGAAAGATTTCCGTATTGCAGTTGCCGCGTAGTACAAACATTGCCGGACCTTCACAAGTTGCTTCCAACTTTGAAGCCAAGCCAATTGTCGCGAACTCATTGTCATTGTTGCGCCAAGGTGGATCAGATGTTGTGCTAGGCAACCTGTTGACTCTTCCAGTTGGAAGCGGATTGTTGTATGTCCAACCTGTTTACGTTCGTGCAACTGCAAACACTGCTTCATACCCACTATTACAGAAGGTGCTTGTTTCCTTCGGTGATCAAATTGGTTACGACGACACATTGCAAGGTGCACTCGATCAAGTATTCGGTGGAAACTCCGGAACAACTGGAGCAACTTCTACTACGACATCAACAGGTGCTGCAGGTTCGAAATCATCAGATCTCGCCGCTGCGTTGCAAAGTGCAAAGCAAGCACTTGCTGATGGACAAGCTGCACTTGCGAAGGGCGATTTCACTGCATATGGACAAGCCCAAAATCGTTTGAAGTCAGCTATTGCTGCAGCGATTTCTGCTCAAGCCCGCAAGTAATTTCATACGATTTGGCTTAGTAGGCGCGCATCACCTACGATTGCGGTTACCGACGCGGGGTGGAGCAGCTCGGTAGCTCGCTGGGCTCATAACCCAGAGGTCGTAGGTTCAAATCCTGCCCCCGCTACTTAAGGAAAAAGCCCTCTTAATTGAGGGCTTTTTTATTTCCCCGCGTATAGGTATGCCTTTTTCGTTTGGTAGTACTTACAATAGTTAGAGTTATCTTTGTAGCAGCTTAAAACGAGCTATTTATAATCCGCAAGAGATAAGTTGACGAATAGGGTGCGATATGACGATAGAAGAACCGATCATTGAATCGACATTCGCCAATTCTCAGGAAAGTTCTATTTCACCTAACAGGTTTACGAAAGGGCGCATTGCAGTAGCTGCTGCCGCAGGAATCCTTCTTGCTATTGGTGGAGGCATTCTTGCTTATGCGTTGTTTTCTGGTGGTGGCGCGCAACCTGAGAGTGTCCTTCCACGGGATACGACAGTATTTGCCAAGATTGACTTGAATCCAAAAATTGGCCAGCGCGTTAATTTAGTTCGGCTGGTCGCCAAATTTCCAAAAGCTCTTAAGAATTTTAATCAGGATGACCCAATTGGTTCTGTATTCAATGAGGTCACTCAAAATTCCAGTTATGACTGGGCACAATTAAAGCCGTGGATTGGCAATCGCTTTGCTTTAGGTGGGATTCAAACTTCTAACGGCATGCAAATGGTTGTAGTTGTTTCCATTACTAATGAGTCTGAAATGCGTTATTTCATGGCCAAACAATTCCCGAACCTTAAATTCTTTGTGGCTTCAAATTACGCGGTGATTGGCGATAGTCAAGAAACTATAAATCTTGTAAAGAGTGCCCCATCACATTTGAGCGATAATGCGACGTTTAATTCTGATATTTCTGCTTTAGGTGGCGATCAGCTGGGTCTTGCTTGGGGTGAAGTAAAGAATCTTGATTCACTCCTGGGTGGATCACTTGACTCCTATCTATCAAATAATGGAGTTGGTGGAAACCTTGGTTCGCTAAGGAACACAACGGGAAGAGTGGTTCTGGGTTTTCACGCAACCTCAGACAGTTTGGTAGCAACCTTCCTCACGCGTGGGTTCAGTGCTTCAAGCATAGATTGGCCCACTGGAGAGATTTCGGCGACTGATTTACAGAATCTTCCCGCAACCACTCTGGCTGCCATAAGTTTAGAAGGCGCTGGAAAGGCTCTTTCGCAGTTTGTTGCCGATAATGCTTATGCTGCAAATGTAATGAGCGATATGTTCGGGGTTCAAGGCCGAGACATTGAAGCACTGCTGGATGGTCCAATCGAGTTAATCGTTATGAAGAATAACTCTAGCGAAGGTACTCCACTGGTTGTACTCAGGCTAACCCCCAAGAAAGACAGCAATTCATCAAATGTTGTGGAACGCGCACTTGCCTACAGTAAGAGTTCTAATTCTTTTTATTACCCCTTTATTCAAGATGGCTCCTTTCTTTATTTAGGAGCAGATAAAGAATCCATTCGCTCCGTGATAAGAGATATAAAAAGTACTGGCTCGAAGCTGGGAGATTCTGATCTCTTTAAGAAAACTGTCACCGAATCTGGAGTTCTAGTTGGATATGCCAACTTGGAGCAATTGCTTGCTAGTTTCTCAATCTCTGGAAATTACAAACCATTAGCAGCCCTAGGCTTGATTGTGTCGGTCGATAAGAAAGAACCTGGTTCAAGTCACTCAACAATTACCGTGACGTTGAAGTAATTTCCCTGATTACTTAATCCCTATTTAATCCCTATTTAATCCCTATTTGATTCGAAGTGAGTTTGTCACTACGAACAGGCTCGAAAAGGCCATTGCTCCTGCTGCATACATTGGTCGCAATTGGCCCAGAGCTGCAATAGGTAAACCAATAACATTATAAAGAAAAGCCCAGGCAAGGTTTCCACGAATAACTCGAAGTGTTTTGGTAGAAAGTTTGAGAGCATCAATAACACCACTGAGTGCTGGTTTCATTATTGTTATATCGGCAGTAGCCATCGCAGTATCAGTACCTGTGCCCATAGCAATACTTAAGTCGGCAGTAGCAAGTGCAGCGGCGTCATTGATTCCATCGCCAACCATAAGTACACGATGGGCCTTGGCCTGAAGTGATTGAACATGTTCCACTTTATTTTGTGGTGATGCACTTGCAACGACATGATCTGGCGCAATGCCTACTTGTCCTGCAACACTGAGCGCTACTTCTACAGAGTCACCCGTTACTAACCATGGATCTATGCCGCGTGATGTAAAGTCAGCAATAGTTTGCACTGCATCTGGCTTTACTTCATCGCCAACTGCGAACATCGCTAGTGCAACACCGTCCCAAGCTAAGACTGAGACAGTAAGGCCAGTGCGAGTTGCTTCTTCAATGGCTGCTGCAAGTTCTGGATGAAATGGAGTCGTCGCATGCGCAACTGCGGCTGGGGATCCGATGACAACTACTGGGGAATGTGTGCCGAGGTTTACTCGTCCAGCTGCGCCCGCTCCAGGTGTTGCTGCAAATTCTGAAACACTCGTAGGATTTATTCCTTGGTTCCTAACATGTGAAGCGATGGCTGCGGCAACTGGATGTTCGCTCTGGCTTTCAATAGAGAGTGCAGAAGAGAGAATAGTTGCCTCTTTCAGAAGTTCTGAGTAACCACTGCCTAATACTCTGCCTGCTTCAGGCAAAACAAGAGAGCGCAAGAGTGACATCGTTCCATTCGTTAATGTTCCTGTTTTATCCAAGACCACGGAATCGATCTTTCGTGCAACTTCCAACACACGTGGCTGGCGGATAACGATGCCACGTTGAGCGCCTCTACCAGAAGCAACGAGCAGGGCGACGGGTGTTGCCAATCCAAGGGCGCATGGACAAGCGATAACAAGAACTGCAATTGCCGATGAAATTGATTGGGTTAATGAGTGATCGGTAAAACGCCAACCAAAGTATGTGCCGATTGCAATCAACGTAACTATTGGGACAAACACAGCTGCGATTTTGTCGGCGAGGCGCTGGATAGGCGCTTTCGTTCCTTGAGCGCTAACAACCATTGAAGTTATTCTGGCTAATTCAGTATCTGAGCCAATTCGTGTGGCGCGAATAGTAATCCGGCCATTTCTATTGAGTGAAGAGCCGATAACTGAAGATCCAATAGCGACATCTATGGGCATGGATTCTCCAGTGAGGAGTGAGTTATCAACTGCGCTCGTACCCGAAATAACGATGCCATCGGTTGCAATTCGTTCGCCTGGCTTAGCAATGAACTCGTCACCCACCATAAGGTGATCAATAGGGATGAGAACGCTTTCCCCATTTCGAAGCACGGTAACTTCCTTAGATCCAAGTGCCAATAGCGTTGAAAGTGCGCTACTTGCTCGACGCTTTGCGCGCGATTCTAAGAAGCGCCCAGCAATAACGAAGGTAACAACCGTGGCGGCAACTTCTGAGTAGACATCACCATTGCCGGTGATGTTCGCGTAAATCGACCATCCAAATGCACTGAGAGATCCAAGGGTAATTAGCGTGTCCATAGTTGGGTGCGCGATATTGCGAATAGCCGCGCGATGAATTGGCCACGCAATGACAAGTACCACTGGAGCGCTTAGACCAATAACTAGCCAGGCTGTTGGTGAATATGTTGGATGCAGTATTTGAAAATTATCTAGTTGATTAAGAATCCATCGATCGATTGCATGATGCCAATGCATATTCATTGAAATAGCTAGAACTGGAATTGTAAACATCAGTGAAAAGAAAAGAGCGGTTGCAGATTTCTTGCTATGGAGCGCCACTTGGCTCATGTCTGCAATGGGGGTTGCTGAGTAGCCTGCGGACTTAACTGCATTTACGATTATTTTTGAACTCATTTCCGCAGGTGCCATAACATGAGCGGTTTCGGTTGCGAAGTTAACAGTTGCGCTTACGCCAGGTAGCGCGTTGAGAGTTCGCTCTATTGCTGAAACACATGCAGAGCAAGTCATTCCTTCAAGGGAATACGTTGAAGGTTCGAGTGCGACCTTGGTAGCGTCAGTTGCCATTGAGTTTTGCTATAACTTTCTGATGGAGTGTGCCATTGGAGGAGATTCCACTTTTATGTGTCGGTCCAGGTTCACCATTAATAGATGTAAAGGAACCGCCTGCTTCTCGCACGATTATGTCTAACGCAGCCATATCCCACAGCGCAAGTGATGGTTCAATGGCAATATCTGCGGCGCCTTCGGCTACCAACATGTGTGACCAGAAATCACCCATTCCTCGAGATCGCCAACACGTATCCATGATTGAGCGAAATGCTGGGAGGCGTTCGTTAAATCCAATTAAATCTGAATACATGAGCGATGCATCTTCTAGGTTGGAGACTTGAGAAACACTTATCTTGCGAGGTGCACCAGCATTAAATGAAACAAATGCGCCATCGCCTTTCGATGCAAACCAGCGGCGCGTGAGTGCAGGCGCACTGGCTACACCGACTACAACTTCACCATCGTCGACAAGTGCGATGAGAGTGGCCCATGTTGGTACCCCGCGCATGAAGTTCTTTGTTCCATCGATGGGGTCAATAATCCAATGTCGCTTTTTCCCAGCAGATTCTTCGCCAAATTCTTCGCCTATTAGCCCGTCGCCTGGATGATTCTTGGCGATTAATTGGCGTATTGCAGTTTCTGTTGCCTTGTCAGCATCAGTAACTGGAGTGTTATCTGGCTTTGTAGTTACAACGAGATCTTGTGACTGATAACGACTCATTGAAATCAAATCTGCGGCATCGGCTAGTTGCAGTGCAAGGGCCAAGTCTTGGGAGTAGGTGGACATTTGATTCAAATACTAGTCCAGCTTGATATCAAGCAGGCTTCGTAGGCTATTAATACGCGCTTGCCTCTCGGGGATTTCCACTCCTTTTGGCGCCGCCCATGAAGTAAGTGCGCATCCAACTTCAGAGTGTGAGCAATTGGGCATGCATTGCGCAATGACTTCACGAAGATCGCTAAATGAAGCGATGATGCGATTGGGGTCGATGTGAGCCAATCCAAATGCACGAATTCCAGGAGTATCGATAATCCAGCCATCACTTAGCTTGAGATGTGGAGAAAGAGGAAGTGCAATTGCACTCGATGAAGTGTGGCGGCCCCTACCTGTTACTTCATTGACTTCGCCAATTACACGTTGTGCATGAGGCACGAGCGCGTTAATTAGAGTGGATTTACCAACACCGGAGTGACCAACCAGCACTGAAGTTTTGCCTTTGAGGAGTGCGTGCAAACTATCGAGGTCATCGCCTTTTTTTCTAGAGATGATCGGAATATTTAGCAGTTCATATTCCTTCATGAAGGCGGGGAGTTCACTTAAATCCGTCTTAGTCACCAAAATAATCGGGGAGATACTTTCATGAAAAGCACTCACAAGAAAACGATCTATGAGACCACGACGAGGTTCGGGATTCGAAGCAGCAACAACAATAATTAGTTGATCAATGTTTGCAACGATAGTTCGTTCAACTTTTGCGGCATCATCAACAGTGCGGCTTAGTGAATTCTTTCGCTCTTGTACAATGACGATTCTTGCTAAGGAACCCACGGTGCCAGTGGTATCTCCAACAAGACCAACATGATCTCCAACGACTACGGATTTCGGACCAAGTTCGCGCGAACGCATTGCGGTGACAATGACGCCTTCGTCGGTAATACATGTTGTACGGCCGCGGTCGACTGTAGTTACAAGAGCGTGAATTGCGTTGGAGTGACTTGGGCGATCTTTGCTTCGTGGACGAGTACTTCGTGCCGGACGAATTCTGACATCTGATTCATCGAATTCACGCGCCATTAATTCACCATTTTACGCAAGAAGGCTCATCCAGAGGCCCGGAAAATCAGGCAACGTTTTCTTTGTTGTTTCGACATTCTCAACTTCCACACCCTGCACAACTAATCCAATTGTGGCACCTGCCGTAGCCAGGCGATGGTCATCGTATGTATGGAAAACTCCGCCATGCATTGTTGTCGGCGTGATGTGAAGGGATGTCTCATCTTCAACAACATTGCCACCTAAGGAATTAATTTCTCGAGTGAGAGCTGCCAAGCGATCTGTTTCGTGCAGACGCAAGTGACCGATGCCTCGAAGATGCGATGGTGAATCAGCAAGTGAGGCAAGTGCGGCAATTGCAGGAGTTAGTTCACCAACATCATGAAGGTCAATATCAATTCCATGAATCGCGCCCGTACTCGTGAGCGTTAGCCCCTGAGAGTCCATTGAAATCCCGGCACCCATTCTCGAAAGAATCGAGCGCAGGTGATCACCAGGTTGAGTGGTCGTTGCTGGCCAATCCGCAATAGTGACGCTTCCGCCGCAAATCATTGCAATAGAGAGAAATGGCGCTGCGTTTGATAAATCAGGCTCAATAACAAAATCGCGACCGTGTAAAGATGATGGATGTACGCGCCAAGTATTTCGCTCGCGATCAACATCAACTACTGCGCCGAAATCGCGCAACATGGCTACAGTCATTTCGATATGAGGCATAGAAGGTAATTGACGACCACTATGTCGAATCGTTATTCCATTGAGAGTTGATGGGCCGATGAGTAAGAGTGCCGAAAGGAATTGACTCGAAGCTGAAGCATCAATATCGATTTCTCCGCCGGGCAATGAACCAGTGCCATTGACCACCATCGGCAATGAATAGCGTTGTTCGTGATCGATTACAACGCCGAGCTCTTCGAGTGCGCGGATAACAGGGGCAATTGGTCGCTCGTACGCGCGAGCATCGCCATCAAATGAAATTGCACCTTTAGCTAATGCAGCAACGGGTGGGAGAAATCGCATGACGGTTCCTGCATTACCCACATCTACCAACGCTGGCCCCGTAAGGGCTCCTGGCGTTATTGTCCACGCATCATCAGATTCTTCAATGACTGTTCCCATTGCGATCAAACCACTTTTCATGAGTGCGCTATCTCGTGAAATAAGTGGTCGACGCAGAATGGATGGTGAATCAGCAAGTGCAGCAAGAACAAGGGCGCGATTGGTTACTGATTTGGAGCCAGGAATAGTAAGACTGGCGTTGACGGGGTTCTTCCCGCGAAAAGGTGCAGGCCAGATCGTGCCCTTTGTGGGCGCGCCTTCCCTTTCGAATGTCATTGTCTGAGCCTACCTTCTAGGCTCTGCTCTATGTGTGGGCGATATGCGCAATCCAAATCAATGGCCGAACTCGTGGAGGAGTTTGGCATCACCGGCGCGACCCTGGAATCACCATTACCTGCAAACTGGAATATCGCTCCGACTCAAGAGATTTACATCGTCAGAGATACTCCCGAAGGTCAACGCGAACTTGCAAGTGTATCTTGGGGATTAATTGGGCATTGGTACAAGGATGTTGCTCAAGCACGTGCTTCGCAATCACACGCGATCAATGCGCGTAGTGAGTCAGTATTTGAAAAACCAACATTCCGAGATTCATTTCGCAAGCACCGTTGCTTGATTCCGGCAGATGGCTACTACGAATGGGCGACGGCATTGGGTCAATACCGACCAAAGCAGCCTTTCTATATTTCGAGCGCAGAGGGCACCTCCCTTTCTTTGGCAGGAATTTGGAGCGAATGGGTTTCTCCAACAGGGCAAGTTATTCAGAGCGCTTCGATCATCACGCGGGAGGCGGTAGGGATGCTCGTACCGATCCATAGTCGCATGCCGGTGATCATGCCCAGCGATAGGTGGAGTGCCTGGTTGGACCCTTCACGAAAAGAAATTGATGAATTGCGAGGATTAATGGAATTTTCCGAACCCGCCCATGGTTTAACTGCACATGCTGTCGCGGATACCGTTAATTCCACATCAAATAATGGCCCCTCTTTAACCCATGCCATCACGCTCGGCGAGCCAGAAACACTCTTCTAGGGGTAATCTTCATGATGATGACTGAAATTGATGTAGTCAAAGAAAGTGCCGAAGAACGCACTCTTCGGTTTGAGCGCGATGCCCTGGTGTTTACTAACCAGTTATACGCGGCTGCTCTTCGCTACACGAAGAACCCTGATGATGCTAAAGATTTAGTGCAAGACACCTACTTAAAAGCTTTCTCTTCCTTTCACCAATTTGAACCAGGAACAAACTTGAAAGCATGGTTATATCGAGTTCTAACTACGACTTTCATTAATTCATACCGCAAAGGACAACGCCAACCCCAAATCGCAAATACAGAAATTGAAGATTGGCAGTTGGCTGCATCCGCTTCGCACACAAGTGATCAAGGAAAATCTGCAGAGATCGAAGCTTTAGAAAATATGCCAGATAGCGATGTAAAGCGCGCACTGGCCGAAATACCTGAAGAGTTTCGCATCGCCGTGTACCTAGCTGATGTTGAAGGATTTGCATATAAAGAAATCGCGGAAATAGTTGGAGTTCCAACCGGGACGATCATGTCTCGCCTTCATCGAGGACGCAAAGCTTTACGTATTCTTTTGGCGGATTACGCCAAAGAACGTGGGTATGGCAAGGAGGTAACGCCATGAGTTGCGGAGAAGCACATGCAACACCATGCGTAGAAGTACTAGGCGCAGTTGTATTTCTCATCGACGGCGAAATACAAGAGGTTTCAAAAGTACGCGACATTGAAACACACTTGGCCGAGTGCCCTCCATGTCGCTCCGAAATGGATCACGAACGTAAAATGCATCAGATGTTGCACGAAGTTTTGACACGTTCTTGTTGTGAAACCGCACCTCCTGAATTTCATCAACAATTGGCAATGCAACTTGCTGCGATGCAGAATCAAGGCTCTGAAATTCTTACCGAATTCACAATGACTGAAATTTCTATTCAGATTGACGAGTTTGGATCGATAGAACATCGAGAGATCACGATTGAAACTACGCAGGAATTTCGCTTTCCAACAGAAGACTAAATATGAAAAGTGATGAGATAGTTGGAGCGGTTGGGTTTTCCGTTATGTCAATTAGGCCAGGTGACAGCGCACTAGCAATGGGGTTGGGTGACTTACCGATTGCTGCGACATCTCATTTTCTCAATCTCATGGAAAGCGCCGCGCTAACTGTTATAAATGATTATCTTGAACCTGGTGAGACCACTCGACTTATTTCAATGGAGTTAGAGGTTTTTGATGCTGTTTCAATTGGCTCTGAAATTCGAGCAGCAGCGCGATGCACGCAGGTACTTGGCAAGGAAATCTTTATAGATTGCGATATTTACAACGGAGAGCGCCACGTAGCGACTGCGAAAATGAAAAGAGCGACAGTGGAGCGAGTATCTTTCCTCGCACGCACTGCCGCTCAATCAATTGTTGAACAGTTGCCGCAAAACTAATTACTTCTTAGTTGCCCAGAAGATTTCTGCGATTTCATCGATCTTGCCAAGCAACTTATCTGCAACTGCAACATCATTAGTGCCTTTTGTTCCAGCAGCACCAGCAAGCTTTGTTGCATCGTTGAAAAGCGCGTGAAGTGTTGGGTGAGCTTCGAAATGGTTTGGCTTGAAGTAATCAGTCCATAGAACCCATAGGTGCTCTTTGACCATGTTTGAACGGTCTTCTTTGATTGCAACAGCACGTGCTTTGAAATCTGGGTCAGAGCTGGCTGCGTACTTTTCCATGCAAGCCTTCACTGATTGCGCCTCAATCTTTGCCTGGGCTGGATCGTAAATGCCACATGGAAGATCGCAGTGAGCGTGAACGGTTATTTTCGGGCTAAACATATTTCTCTCCTCTTAGTTACTTAGTAAGTGGTGTACTAAACCTTACAGATGCGAGACTACAGCCCATGACCAGCTCTCACATCTTTAGAAGCATCTGGCGCCTAGGAACGGTGGCCGTTGCGGGGGATTCAATGGCTCCGACCTACAACAATGGAGATTGGCTGGTTGTCCGGTGGGGTGGGACTTTCGCTGTTGGGCAAATCCTGGTTATTGAACGGGAGGACCGTCCGGGCTTCTACCTTATTAAAAGGCTCAAAGTAATTGAAAACGGTAGGTATTGGGTCGAAGGTGACAACAAACTATCTAGTACAGATTCGCGCCAATGGGGAACCATTAGTCATAATGAAATTCTCGGTCGCGTGCTCTTTCGTTATCGCAAGGCGCGTAACAACTCTGATTAATACACTTCTCCAATGAAGAAAGTTCTTGCATATCTCAACGCTGCGCACCTTGGACCAACTGCGCTTGTTACTGTCGTTTCATTTTTGTTGGCCGTAAAAGTATGGTGGGAGGGACCTGCCTACATCATTGCGTTCGGTGTTTTTCTCGGACAGTTACTTGTTGGCTGGAGCAATGACTTGCATGATTTCCAAGACGATCAACGCCACGGCCGTGTATCAAAACCACTGGTAGCCGGAACAATCACTTTTTCCCAATTACATCGGACGCTCTTTAGGATTTTGCCATTGGCAATCCTTGTAAATATCTTTGGCCCATTAGGGATTAAAGGCGGGCTGGTGTATCTCTTTGGTATCGGTTGCGGAATCGCCTACAACTTCTATTTCAAATACACAGCCCTTTCGCCACTCCCATATGCACTCGCTTTTGCTGCCCTTCCTGCATGCATCGTTATTTCAGTTGATCGCAATCCTCCTGCCTGGTTATTGATTGCAGGAGCGCTACTTGGAATGGCTGCTCACTTTGCCAATGGCCTCAAGGATTTGGAAGAGGATCGAATCAGCGGGTTCAACGGTTTACCAAGTCGGATTGGTGATAGAGCATCGCGTGCAGCTTGCACGGTTCTGCTTATTGGCGCGACAACAGTTTTGCATTTTGAGCATTCCAATTATCCAATTCTTGCAGTGGGAATCATCGGAGGAATTCTCACACTTTTTGCACCACGCAGTATTCTCTTCAAGATACTGATGGCCGCGGCTTTGGCCGATGTGTTTTTGTTAGTACAGGCTATTTAGCCAAGTTCAGGTGTGAAGCCCAGTACCTCTCCATAGAACTTCATCTCTGCCTCCATCGAGGTGATGATTGATGAGGCTTTTTGGAAACCATGACCTTCGCCTTCAAAGGCATGGTATTCATGCTTAATACCTTTATTGACGCAGACATCTCGGAATGCCTCTGATTGAGCAGGAGGAACAACCTTGTCATCTAATCCCTGAAAGATAATGAGTGGCGAACTCAAACGATCAGCATGAGTTAGTGGTGAACGTTCCGCATACAAAGCCGCTTCCTCTGGATACTTTCCAATCATTGAATCTAAATACCGTGATTCAAAGTCATGTGTGTCTGTGGCTAGTGCGGCGCAATCGGCAACACCATAGTAAGTAGCTCCTGCTGCAAAGTGATTGCTATTAACCAACACATTTAAAACAGTGAACCCGCCAGCAGAACCTCCACGAATAAGAATCTTCTTTGGATCTACCGATCCTTCAGCTATGAGTGAATCAACGACAGCTATTACATCTTCGCGATCGACAATGCCCCATGTTCCACGTAATAGATTTCGATATTCGCGACCGTAACCGGTTGAACCTCCGTAGTTGACATCAACAACTGCAATTCCACGAGTGGTGAAGTATGAATACTTCATCGACAAAGTTGCAGGGGAGTGCGCTGTTGGTCCACCATGGACGACAACCATCAGAGGTGTTTTCTCTGAGGGCTCAAAATCTGGATGATTGGCCGGGTGCAAAATGGCATAAACCTTGCGGCCATCTGCTCGTGTGGCAGTTATTTCATGAGGACTCGAGAAGAACTTCGCATCGATAGGCGATGCATTTGAAAAGACGGTTGTAGCTTTAAGGGTGCCTAAGTCAACTTCAACTAACTCTGAAGTGACAGTTGCGCTTCCACCGAATGCATAAGCCTTTCCATTTCCCGCGCTTATTGAGGGTTCAAAATTTGTCAGTGGAGAATCGATATCAACGCACTTTCCTGTTGCTGGATCTACTATAACTAGCGTGCGTGCATCAACTGGACCACGCGATGAAAGAATCCTTCCATCCTCTAATACTTGAATAAATCTAAAACCTAACCACCACAACGGGAAGCCCCATTCAGATGTGTCACTGGTTATTTGCTTCTTCTTTCCTGATTTATCTAGGCTCCACAAATTCCACCAACCGCTGTGGTCGCTGATATAGAACAGCTGCCCATCTTTTCCCCACTCGGGCCCAAGGCATGATTCTTCAAGTCCTCCAGCAACAACCTTTACATTTTCAAGAGCTCCGTTAGAAATGTTAGCGACTCTAATTTCTGTGCCATCCCAAGGCATTTGCGGATGTTCCCAGCAGACCCAAGATAATTGAGTGGCGTCCTGTGAAATACGAGGGTGCGAGTAAAACTGCGACGAAGAATCTAAAACACGTATTACATTCTCTTTCACTGCAACAAGTGCTCGCGTAACAAGACCTGCTACATGAGTCTCTCGCACGCACCAAATTTCATCACCAACATTTATTAATTCTGCATATCGATGGATTTCGTTTTCAGGTACCACAGGTGTTATTGGCAGTGGCTGGCCGCCAACCTCAGTGACATATATGCGTTGATCACTTTTGTTAACGAAATAGAGCAAACTTTTTCCGTCACGAACCACACCAAGCCAACTCAAGCCACCGTACTCATGGACTTGGGTGGAAGCATTCCATGGAGCTTTTAGAAGATCTCCATGCTGGCGACTCACAACAAGAGTTCTACCTTCTTCCGAAGGACGCATTTCATCCCACCACACATCGTTACCCACTACCTGCGACCACATATTGTCATTTCCAGATTGCGCAAGCATTTCTGCAGTTAATGGTGATGGCCAAGATCCCGGTTTGCGTTGTGATTTCATCGGGCAAGACTCCCAGCGAAAGGCTGAAACCGCAACAGGTTAGAGCGGTAGTTATTGACTTATTTCGATTGCTGGAGAAATTCAGGCGCGAGTGCCGAAATAAATTCAACTCTAGGTTAGCATTGGATTATGAATCAAGTAACGCATGCAGTTGAAGTCATACTCTTTAAATCACGCTTTTTGCTTGCCCCCTTGTACTTGGGTTTAGTGGGCTGCTTAATGTTACTTGCATTCCGATTTATTATTGAGTTCTACCATTTGGCCAGACACATCGGTGAGGCGACTCCTCAGAGTTTTACTCTCGATCTATTGGCACTACTAGACCTCACTTTATTGGCTAACTTGATTCTCATGGTGATTTTCGCTGGTTATGAAAACTTCGTTTCACGCATTGATGTTGCCACCGAGTCGAAAGATCGCCCTCACTGGATGGGCACAATTGATTTCAGTGGCCTCAAGATCAAACTGATTGGCTCCCTGGTAGCTATTTCGGTAATTGAGCTACTTAAGGATTTCATTGAACTTTCCGGTCAAGACCATGTTGGCGCCGGTACCAAGTGGAGAATTGTTATTCACTTAACTTTCGTGGGTTCTGGTGTCCTCTTTGCAGTAATGGATTGGGTTGCAGATAAGCGAGAATTTCACGGTACCCATAAGTAAGTAGTTCAGTGGTCGGTTCCGCATTTTTGTTTTACTTTAATTCAGCGAGCCGAGCTTTCACCATTGCCTGTAAGAGTTTCTCGTCGACTTTCCAGTCGTTGGGCACGCCAATTGTTTTCTTTTTGACGTCCAAATCCTTCATTTTTGGAGCAAACTTCTCTAAAACATCTTTACTCCACGTAGCCATAAGAATGTGATTCTTCGCTGCTGATGCTCCAAAAACATAGTCTTTATCAATTCTCAGCATAGGTTGATTCCAAGCGATAACTAGTTCTAAATCTGGATACTTTGTCATAATGGCTTTAAACATGGCACGTATAGTCTTCGCCTGCTTTGGGTCCAGAGTTTTATAGTAATCAGCGGGAGTATTGAAGCGACGAGTGGATTTTGATCCCCGTGAAAACATAACCACAGCATTTGCGTGCGCCTGGCTAAATCCATGATTCTCACGTAAGTACGCAATCTGCTCAGGGTACTTTTCATCGGCAATTTCAGCCATGACATCAAACCAATACGACATTGGTTCGCCGTACTTCTTCTCAATTAATGGGAAATGAGCTTCCCTGCTGGGATCTTTAATTGGCACGGGAAAAGATTACCTGATTTGGCGGTAGAAACTTCACTGCGACAACTTCGTCGTAAGTAGGCAGAATTAACCCCATGGCACTTGCAGTTATTACCGGGGGATCGCGCGGACTTGGCTTTGAGACCGCGAAGGCCTTGCATCTGTTAGGACATGAAATCGTCTTAGTTGCTAAAGATAGTGAGCGTTTAGCTCAAGCGGCAGAAGAATTAAATTGTGATTTTCGTGCGGTGGATCTAGAGGATATCGATGCTGCAAAGAGATGTTTCGATGAGATTCTGCAGAGTTTTGGTACGCCAGAAATTTTGATTTTGGCACATGGGGTTATGAGCGCAAAGATGTCCAAGACACTAAAGACTGACATCACTGAATGGCGTCGAGTTATGGCAATTAATTTAGATTCAGTATTTTGCGCACTAAATATTTTGGCTGCGCCTATGGCTGAGGCAAGAAATGGCCGAGTCATTATCTTCTCGGCATGTTTAGGGCGCATGTCTGGACCAGGTAATGCTGGCGGATTAGCTCCGTATCGAATTAGTAAAGCCGGCGTGAACGCTTTAGTTCGTAATCTGTCACATGAGACAGGTTTAGGTTCTCGAGGATTCTTAGTTGATGCGGTATGCCCTAATCATTCTCGTACCGATATGGGCGGTCCTGATGCACCATTATCAGCAGAGGAAGGTGCGCGCACCGCTGTGTGGCTGGCAACGCGCCACTTTGATGTAAACGGAGAAAGTGATCAGGAGAAATTTACAGGAGTGCTGTGGGAAGAGATGCGAATCATCCCTTGGTGATTGAGAGTTAATAACTAAACAGCAATAACTTCTAAGATCCAAGGATTGATGCCATCACTTGGCGTCAGAGCACATGGATACTTCTCCGAGACGATGGCATAGAGATCTTCAGGGGTGTTGGGTATTGAACGCGACTGCAGCAACCATCGAGTAATTTCGCCTCGAATCTTCTTTGACATATGCGTCACAACGGTGCGAACTCCATCGACAACAGTTGATATTCGAATCTCTACTGTTGTGTCAATCGGAGCCTTCCAGACAGGCTTATAGGTAGATGATCTGCAATCAACAATAAGAGGCGTTTTAATCGGATCGAGTATCGAAGCAACCTGAGGAGCCATCGCCTTGGAATTAATCTTCTCTTTGTAGGTTTCAATGCGATCGCTTGGTCGCACAGCTCCGTACTTAGCGCTGATAATCACTAGAGCTGCCTCCCCGCGCTTCTTGGCAGCAGGGGAGAGCGATGGCCAATCAAGTCCTTGGTAGAGAACCCCTGTATAGACCGAAATCGCAACAGTGGGGCGCACAGTCTCCAACTTTTTCTCAGAGGGTGGCAACAGAATCAACATGTAGCAATTATGGCGACTAATCTGATTAGCGCTTCATGAAACTCACCCATCCTCGTATTCATTAATTATGAGATTGCGGTGTTACATATTCTCTTAACCAGAGTGATGCAAATGAATCACAAAACCCCCGAACCAAAAACGGTTCGGGGGTTTTGTCTCGTGATGTATTAGTTACTTCTTCTTATCTTCTTTCTTTGGTTTTCCAGGTGCAACTGGCTTTACAGGTGCAACTGGCTTTACAGGTGCAACTGGCTTATTCAATTCAGCCGGCTTGACGGGTTTTACTGGTTCTGCGCCAAGGGCCGTAACTGCGGCTTTGAAGGCAGCGGCAGCTGCGTCCATTGCTGCATTATGATTTTTTAGAGCTAAATCCAACTGAGCGTTAGTTACACCGGCAACTGCAATTGCAGCGAGGAAGTCGGCATCGGCTTTATCAGTGGCAGCCTTTCGAATTGCTGCAAGAGGTGCGACCTTAGCGTTATAGGCGGTGCGCAGAACTTGATATTGATCCTGAGCTGCTTTCCAGGCCGCGTCATATCTTGCTAGGACGATCGCCCAATCGGCATTGTATTTATCCATGGCCACTCGATATGTAATCGCATTCTTGATAACGGTAATTCGATACTGAAGAAGGTCGGTTTGATACTTTGCAAGTGCGGCCTGATAGGCCGCTGAATTTGTAGCTGCAGGCACTGGCGAATCATCAGCATGGGTGACACCGATAGAAGCAGCAACTAAACTACTAGTTATTAAAGCAACACTAAGAATTCTTCTTATTTTCATTTCTTCGCTCCTCATAGATGGCACCGGGTTGAACTACCCGTGTAGCAAAAAACTAAAGCCAAACCTTGTGTCTATTCTGGGAAACGCCTCTGGAGTCTTTGTGGAAAGGTTCGATATCGCTGCAAATCGGGGGGTGTGATTCATGAGCGGAGATTACAACGTTGGGATAGTGGTTTTGGAATTACTTTCTTAAATGTTCTCTTGGTTGCTCATCCGATAGGATTGGACCTTCTTCAATAAGAAAAGAGAATGTCATGGGAGCTTGTCAATGCGGTTACACCACCGATGAAGAGAAGAATTGCAATGGAACACATAAGGTTGTGCAATCCGTAAAAGCTGATATCGCTGAGAAGTTAGCAGCAAATGGGTTTCCACATGCATCTGAATATGTGAAGAATAACTAAGTTTCTTGCGAAGCTTTCCGGGGATAAATGTAATTCGCAGAGTTCCTCAAATGGTTTTAGGGTTCGCGCTTGCGTATGCAGGTGTGGGGCATTTGACCACGAACCGCCTCGAATTTCAGGCCCAAGTTCCTACTCTCTTTAAGGATTATGCAGATCTTGTTGTCCTCGCATCGGGTGTAGTGGAGATATTGCTAGGAGCTGGCCTTGTTGCACTGTGGAAGTATCGAGTGCAGTTTGGCTGGCTGGCAGGACTTTTCTTTCTTGCAGTGTTCTGGGGAAATATCTCTCAGTACATAAACAGAATTGATGCCTTTGGATTAAATAGTGATCGAGCCCGCTTTGTAAGGTTATTGTTTCAGCCATTATTGGTGCTGTGGGCGATGGGAACTACGGGTGCATGGCGTACTTTTCGAAATTTTCGACATTAAATGAGAGTTAACGAGTAAAGGCTTCCATTAGCAGTGCTTTAGCTTCTTCTTCATGCACGTAGTGATTACCTGTTGCAGGGCTTGCAGTTGCACGACGTGAAACACGGCGTAACGTGCGGCCATCGAAAGTTTCTAAAGTATTGAGTGCAATAAATGGCCATGCGCCTTGGTTGGCAGGTTCATCTTGAACCCAGAGAAGATTGGCATGAGGATGCTTAGCGGCTTCTGCTGCCATTTCATGTGCTGGAAGTGGGTACATCTGCTCAACGCGAATGATGACAGTGGAATCTTCTTCTAGCCGATCACGTTCGGCGATTAAGTCGTAATACACGCGACCGGAACAGAAGATAACCCGCGAAGCATTTGTGACGGAGTTGTCTGTGATCACTGTCTGAAAATGTCCGTGTGTGAAGTCAGATAGTGCCGAGGATGCAGCCTTCATTCGCAACATAGATTTTGGAGTGAAAACAATAAGTGGACGCTGTGCTGGATTCTTTGCGTGCCAACGTAGTAAATGGAAATAGGAGGCGGGGGTAGATGGCTGGGCGACGGTCATATTCGCTTCTGCACATTGAGCTAAGTAGCGCTCGATGCGAGCCGAGGAATGATCTGGGCCTTGACCTTCATAGCCGTGTGGAAGAAGAAGGACTACACCGGAACGCTCTCCCCATTTTTGGAGTGAAGATGTAATGAATTCGTCAACGATTGTTTGTGCGCCATTACCGAAATCGCCAAACTGCGCCTCCCACATGACAAGTGCTTCAGGTCGAGCTACCGAGTAGCCGTATTCAAATCCCATCGCTGCATATTCGGACAGCAGTGAATCGATAACAAAGAATTGATTTTCATCGGAAATCAGGCCACGTAGTGGAGTCCATTCATTTCCATTCTCTTTATCAACGATGACAGCGTGGCGATTGCTAAATGTTCCTCGGCGCGAATCCTGACCTGCAAGACGAATTGGCTTACCATCTAGAAGAAGTGAACCGAATGCAAGTGTTTCGCCCATAGACCAATCGATGGTGGAATCGTTGAGCATTTCGACGCGCTTTGCCAATTGAGGTGTGAGTTTTGGATGGACACTAAATCCTTCTGGAACGCTTGTCTGCGTTTGTGCGATCTTGCGAGCAGTGGCCTCATCAATACTGGTGGCGACTGTATGCGGTTCAGGCGATTCTGGAATCTCAATTTGGTGTTCATCTTGTGGTTCTAGATTATGCACGGCAGCAAATACAGCCTCTAACTGAGCCTGGTAGTCACGTGCAACTTCTTCTGCTTCTTCTTGGGTGATGTCCTTGCGACCAATGAGAGCTTCCATGTAGAGCATACGTGTTGAGCGCTTGGCATCTATGAGTTTGTACATCAATGGTTGAGTAAAACTTGGTTCGTCACCTTCGTTGTGGCCACGGCGACGGTAGCAAATCATGTCAATGATGACGTCCTTGTTAAATTTCTGGCGATATTCGTAAGCCAAGCGAGCAACTCGAACACATGCCTCAGGGTCATCTCCATTAACGTGAAAAATAGGAGCAGAGATGGTCTTGGCAACATCTGTTGCATACGTGGAAGAACGAGATGCGTGTGGTGAAGTTGTGAAACCAACTTGGTTGTTCACGATGATGTGGATCGTGCCACCGGTGCGATATCCGCGTAGTTGTGAGAGATTCAGAGTTTCGATTACAACGCCTTGTCCTGCAAATGCAGCGTCACCATGAAGAAGAATTGGTAGGACTGAGAAGGCATCTCTTTTATTCATGCGATCTTGTTTTGCACGAACAACGCCTTCAAGTACTGGGTTTACCGCTTCAAGGTGTGAAGGATTTGCCGCAAGGTAGATCTTTGTTTGCGCGCCAGACTCGGATGTAAAGATTCCTTCTGTTCCCAAGTGATACTTCACGTCGCCTGTGCCAGCTACCGCATTCTTTGCGTAATGACCTTCAAATTCTTGGAAGATTTGTCCGTAAGACTTACCTGCAATATTTGCCAATACATTGAGACGTCCACGGTGAGGCATGCCGATGCAAACTTCATCCATAGCGTCATCTGCAGCAGCAGAAATAACTGCGTCAAGAAGTGGAATAACAGTTTCGCCGCCTTCTAGAGAAAAGCGCTTTTGCCCAACATATTTAATTTGGAGGAATGCTTCAAATGCTTCAGCTCCATTGAGTTTATGCAAAATACGCAGATGCTCTTCGCGGGGAAATTTCTGCGCTCCAACTTCAACGCGCTCTTGAATCCATGTGCGTTCAATAGGATCTTCAATGTACATATATTCCACACCGACTGATCGGCAGTATGAGTCGCGCAAGATTCCCAGAATCTTACGAAGCTTCATGAAAGTCTGACCGCCGAAGCCTCCAGTTGCGAATTCTCGGTCTAGGTCCCAAAGTGTGAGCCCATGTGTTACGACGTCTAAATCAGGATGTGATCGTTGTTTATATTCAAGAGGATCGATATCAGCCATAAGATGACCAAAGGTGCGATAAGCATGAATTAGTTGCTGAACGCGGGCAGTCTTATCAATCTCTGTATCGTGAGCAAATTCAATATCCGCAACCCACTGAATAGGTTCGTATGGAATACGCAGCGCAGCAAAAATCTCTTCATAAAAATTCTCTCCACCAAGCAGCAAGTCACTAATTCTGCGCAGGAAATCACCTGATTGTGCACCTTGAATAATTCGGTGGTCGTAGGTGCTTGTGAGAGTTACAACCTTACTAATGGCAAGGCGGGTCAGTGTTTCTTGACTAGCGCCCTGATATTCGGCCGGATAATCAAGAGCGCCAACTCCAAGAATCATTCCTTGCCCAACCACTAGACGTGGAACAGAGTGAACCGTGCCGATGGTTCCGGGATTAGTTAATGAAACAGTTGTGCCCGCATAATCTTCAACGGTCAAAGTTCCGCTACGCGCCTTGGCTACAGTCTCTTCGTAGGTAGCCCAAAATTGAGCGAAATCTAAATCTTCGCAACCCTTAATGGATGGTACGAGCAACTGACGTGTTCCGTCAGGTTTTGCAAGATCAATCGCGATACCTAAGTTGATATGGTCTGGATGCGCAATTGCTGGCTTGTCATCTTGGTGCGTAAAGAAAGAATTCATCTCTGGCATTTCGCGCAGCGCTTTAATCATGGCGTACGCGATTACGTGCGTGAAGGAAACCTTTCCACCTCGTGCACGTTTGAGATGGTTGTTAATGACGATGCGGTTGTCAATAAGAAGTTTTGCCGCGACCGCACGAACACTTGTGGCAGTCGGAACCGAAAGGGATGCTTCCATGCTCGCAACTACGCGTCCGGAAACCCCACGAAGAATCTCAACAGAGGCAGCAGAAGGTGTCGCTAAAACTGGTACTGGTTTTACGACAGGATCTGCCGGTGTTGGTGTTGCCGATACAGGCGATTGACGAACAACTTCCTGAGGAACTATTACGGGGAGAACTGGCTGAGCAACAGGTTGGACAACTGGTTGGACAACATTTTGGACAACATTTTGGACAACAGGTACAGGAACTACCGGCGCAGGAACGGCAGCGTTAACTGTTTTAGGAATTGGCGGGACGCTACTGCGGGGCGCATTTGTTGGCGCACTGTGGCTCATTGGTTTTGTCTGGGCAAAGAGTGCAATCCATGCAGCGTCAACAGAATTCGGATCCTGTAAATAGCGCTCGTACATTTCATCAACGAGCCATTCGTTTGCACCGAATTGATCTCCGAATTGATCCCCAACCACGGGCTGACTCCTTCGTCATTCATATCTGGATTCGACTAAGCCCCCGAAGCCTACCGATGAGCAAGTGGGCATGAAACTTAAAAGGGAGGTCCACTACGCGAGTTTGAGCACATTTACCGGAATGTGGAGCCAGACGTTAGGAAGGGATGATGGAGAGCGAAAGGAGCAGGGTGGCCAGGGCAAGGAGGGAGAGTGGAATGGCCAGAACCCAAAGGTGCGCTCCTATTTGGAAATAAGCCACTCCTAGCGCGATGAGGTTGGCCAAAACTGCTGGCGCACGCCCGTAATTCTTTCCGGTTGCAAATCCGTGAGCCGCAGCCCAGAGACCCACGCCACCAAGAAATGAAAAAACGATTACGCCAATCAGCGCAGATAAGGATTGAACATCCGAGGTAAGTCCTTTAATAATCAGAAATGCTCCTAGGGCAAACACGATTACAGACTCAATGCGAAGCAGGGTTGCCGCGATGGTGCGGCGTTGATCGCTACCTGGAAACTCCATAGGTAGAGGGTAGCAACCTTGCACCCATTAATTGAAAGTGACTCCTCGTGTTTACACATGATGGCCTTAAAGATGTACTTACCCATTTAGCTGCGCCGCCTCTGTTCTATGAGGAATTGCGGCGAGAAATAGCTCGAATGGAAAGAAATGGTGAAAGGTTCGCCATCCTACGTTTGGTTCTAGATTTGAATTTTCAGAAGGAAGTAGATGTTGTCAATTTCTCGGAGGCGATTGTGAGAGCAACTCGCGGGGAGGAATTGGTAGCACGGTTGGGCGAATTTGAATGCGCGGTCTTAGTTCGCGGAAATGAGAATGCTGCAGAAAACTTACTTCAACGAATTGCGATGAATTGCACGCTCCAAGAAAGTGCGCTGGGCTTTACAACATCTCATATTTCTTCTCGGGCGGGAGAGAGCGCCCTCGATCTCTTGAATCGATTAGACACTTTGGTACTTACCTAGGCGCTATGTAGTTAATCCATAACCCTCAGTAAGTGTCTAGGCAGAACCGGCAAAGTCGGCTGGGGAAAGCAACACAACTGTCAGTGTTGAGACTTCTAGAGTCACGCCATGTCGGATTCCAATATAGATATGACCTTTGGGCCTCTTGCGCCTTTTATGTTTGATAATGAAATTGAAGAAATTTGGATTAACTCACCAGAACGCATCTTCATTGCCCGAGGTGGAAAGAATGAATTAACAACTCTTTTGCTTACGGCTGAGGAAGTACGAAACATTGTCGATCGTGCTCTCATGTGGAGCGGTCGACGCCTAGACCTCTCTCACCCATTCGTTGACGCACGACTACCTGATGGAAGTCGACTGCATGTTGCGATTCCAGAAATCACTCCCGAGCACTGGGCAATTAACATTCGAAAACACCTACTACGAACTCTTTCCGTAAAAGATCTAGCAGGACGCGGAGCAATGTCTCCTTCGATGGCCATTCTTTTGAGAAATTGCGTTAAGGCTGGTTTGAACATTCTTGTCAGTGGCGCAACTCAAGCAGGTAAAACCACTCTACTTAATGCTTTAGTTTCAGCTATTCCCGTGCAGGAACGAGTGATTACTATTGAGGAAGTCTTTGAACTCAAGCCCAATCTTCCAGATGTTGTGAGTCTTCAAACTCGTGCGGCAAACCTTCAAGGTGAGGGCGAAATTCCACTTCGTCGTCTCATAAAAGAATCACTGCGTATGCGTCCGTCAAGGATTATTGTCGGAGAAGTCCGTGAAGCCGAAGCCCTAGATCTTTTGATCGCACTCAACTCAGGACTCCCAGGAATGGGAACAATTCATGCGAATTCAACTCGAGATGCGATTATCAAATTGCAAACTCTGCCCTTGTTGGCAGGTGAAAACATCTCACAGAAATTCATCGGTCCAACGGTGGCCGCTGCCATAGATATTGTCGTTCAAGTTGCGCTCGATAGCAGCGGTTCTCGAAGAATCATCGAAATTTCTTCACTGACTGGTCGCATCGAGAATGATCGAATAGAAGTTGAGACGCTTTGGAAGTGGAACGGCACGGAATACGAAGAAGGCTTAGGCGCACTACCGCACCCAGAGAAATTCACAATCGCTGGGGTGCCTATCGATAGCTGGTGGAAGATATGACGTCATTTCAGCGCAGAATTCTCTACAGCGCCCTCGTTTCGGTTGCTGCAACTCTCGGAGTATTTCTCTTCACAGGATCAACGGTTATCACCTTGCCGTTTACCTTCTTCTCTGGATTCATTATGTGGCTCTATTTGCGGGACAAGTCTGCCAAATTGACTGCAGAGTTGAACCAAGTGTGGCCAGAAGTAATTGATCATTTGATTTCCGGAATACATTCAGGACTTTCTTTAACCGAGGCAATGGTTGGCCTAAGTCTTCGTGGACCAGAAATATTGCGACCAGCCTTTGCAAATTTTCATCAAGAACTGAGAGCTTCGGGCAACTTCGTCGCGGCAGTTGAAAGGTTAAAAGTTGAGTTTGATTCCCACAGTAGCGACCAAATACTTGAAGCAATTTTGCTTGCTAAATCATTGGGTGGCTCGGAACTTTTGCAGATATTCAGAACGCTAGGGGATTTTCTCAGACAAGATTTGTCGCTACGCAAAGAGATTGAAATCAAACATGGATGGATAAAGAACTCAGCACACCTTTCCTCCGCAGCGCCTTGGCTGCTACTTCTGCTCCTTTCGAGTCAACCAGGCACCACAGAAGCTTTTGCTAAACCAGAAGGTATTGCGATTCTTCTTTTCGGAATTGCAATGACTGTTGCTGCATATCTTTGGATGGGGCGGCTTGGTCGATTACCTAGTACGCCACGTGTGTTTCGAAAAGGTGCATAAGGAATGGCTCCGATAGAAATGGTGATTCCGGTCCTTTTGGCTCTCGGAGGCGCACTCTTGTACCTGGCGCATGAGGATGAGCAAGAGTTAGAAACTCATCGAATTCTCGCCAAGACGCGGAGTCGAATCGTCAGAATATCCGACAGAAGTAATGTCAAAAATCGCTTAATGAGAATCGGTCGCGATAATCAATACGAAAATTTTCGAATTCACCAAGTGAGTTACTCAATATTTGGTGGGTCATTAGCTTGGGTTCTTTCATTTATTGTAAAGAATGACTTTGTTCTTGCCACAATTTTCGGTGCACTTATGGCGTTCAGCATTTACTTTCTTGTTGATAAGAATCTCACGAGAGAAGTTGCGCAATATCGGTCGCAAGTTGAAAGTGAGTTTCCTGCAATTATTGAAATGTTAACTTTGGCTTTATCCGCAGGAGAGACACCCCTCGGAGCGATGACCCGTCTATCTACGCGATCAGATTCATACCTTGCAAAGGAATTCATAATAGTTGTGGCAGATGTAAGAAGAGGTAAAGCATTTCATGTTGCTTTAGATGATTTTGGTAGAAGAGTTGACTCTGCAGTGATTCGACGCTTCATTGATGCGTTGATAACAGCAATGCTGCGTGGTGCACCACTTATAGAAGTCCTTCAACGTCATGCAGCCGAAGCGCGTCAAACGCAACGCAACTTTCTAATGGATAAGGCCGGGAAGGCGGAAACGTCGATGATGATTCCCGTTGTGTTCTTGATACTTCCAGTATCAATACTCTTTGCCCTCTGGCCATCCGTTACACACTTAAATCTATTCGCGAACTAATCTCAACATTCAATAATGTTTACAGCAAGTCCGCCAATAGAAGTTTCTTTGTAGTGATGATGCATATCTTTACCAGTTTCCTTCATAGTTTTAATCACCATGTCCAAACTGACTAAATGTTGGCCATCACCACGAAGAGCCATTCGTGCAGCATTGATTGCTTTAACTGCGCCAATCGCATTTCTTTCAATACATGGGATTTGGACTAACCCTCCGATTGGATCACATGTGAGACCTAAGTTGTGCTCCATCCCTATTTCAGCTGCATTTTCAACCTGCTCTGGCGTTCCTCCGAGAACTTCTGCAAGTCCTGCCGCAGCCATAGCGCATGCTGATCCAACTTCTCCCTGACACCCAACCTCGGCACCAGAAATTGATGCATTGCGTTTAATGAGCGTACCAACTGCGGCGGCGGCAAGAAGGAACTTAATGGTTCCTTCATCATCGGCACCTGGAATGAATTCACGGTAATAGCGCAAGACGGCAGGAACAATTCCGGCAGCGCCATTTGTTGGAGCAGTAACAACGCGATGTCCTGCAGCGTTCTCTTCATTTACTGCCAATGCGTAGAGATTCACCCAATCAAGAGCGCGTAAGGGATCATTGTGTTCGGTTTCGGCGCTAAGGGCCTGAAACAGTGCTTGAGCTCGACGCGGAACATTGAGCCCACCAGGCAATATTCCACCCGTGATACATCCTGCATCAATGCACTCGTTCATTGCGCGAGCAATATCAAGAATTCGATTTCGAATTTCATCAAGTGGCCTGTCCTTGAGTTCATCGCGAAGCATAACTTCGCTGATTGAAATTCCATCTCGTTGGCAAAGTTCGAGTAATTCTTCTGCAGTTTCGAAATGTTCGGCGGGAGCTAGTGGGTGATGGTTAGCGGGTTGATGAGCGACGAACTCCTCTGCTTCTTTGAGTTCTGCTTCCGAGGCAACAAATCCGCCTCCGATAGAAAAATAGACTGCATTTGTTATTTCCGACCCTAGTGAATTGTGCGCTCGAAACCTCAGAGCATTTGGGTGGTAATCAATACTGACTCGAGGTTGAAAACTAATTGCATCTGTAGCGATTACTACGGATTTTTTTCCGAGAAGCAGCAAAGTTCCTTCGGCAGTAATTGTTGTTGGCAGTGAGGTGACAACAGAAGAAGGAACCGTTTCAGGGTGATATCCGCTTAAGCCAAGAAGCACTGCTCGATCAGTTCCGTGTCCGCG
>WLMD01000060.1 GCA_009700405.1 Actinomycetota bacterium
GGCAACTCAGCAACAGCAGCTGGCTTGAAGTTGATTCCACTCATGTTGGGTATCGTCTCTATGTCCATCTACAGCGGAAAGCGAATCAGCGCTAAAGGCCATTACAAGATATTCCCAGTTGTAGGTACTGCGATTATGACTCTAGGAATTCTTTCTATGGTCACTCTCACCCGCACAACTCCATACTGGCAGCTCTCTATCTACTCCATCATCGTTGGAGCAGGTCTAGGACTATCGATGCAGACAATTGTCATCGCACTCCAAAACTCAGTTGATTTCAGCGATATGGGAGTGGCTACAAGTTCTAACACTTTCTTCCGCTCTCTCGGTAGCGTTTTTGGAACTGCACTCTTTGGCGCTGTTCTCAATAACCGCCTCACTCATTACATGGCAAGTGGCTTCACCGACCTTGGCAAGAGCAACCCTTCTGAACTCACAGGTGTAGATATTTCACCTAAGGGGCTCACTGGGATTATTGCGGCGCCAGAAAAGGTTTCGGTTCTCGTGCATAACACCGCACTCGATGCCTATGTAAACGCATTCCACATAGTCTTTCTTGCAGCAGCACCGGTCACGGCGCTTGGTTTCTTCTTGGCGTTAATGCTTCGCGAAGTTCCCCTTCGTACGAGTAATGACTACGCAGCGGCACGCGAAGAATCAGCTGGCGAGGCAATTGGTTGATCAAAGAGAAACTTTTTGGGGATCTACCTCGAGAAGTTAAGGTCTTAGTCGGCGCATCATTTTTTGTTGCCGTCGGATTTGGCATTGTCGTTCCGGCAATTCCTCTTTTTACTAAGTCTTTCGGAGTCAACAACTCTGCAGTCGGATTAATCGTTTCAACCTTTGCGATTGCCCGATTCTCTTCCGGGCTAATCTCCGGAAGGCTTGTTGATAAATTTGGAGAACGTCCCATTTTTGCTACTGGGATATTCCTGGTCTCCTTTTTTACATTTCTTTGTGCGCTTGCCCAAAGCTACTCTCAACTTCTTATCTTCCGTACGGCAGGCGGAATAGGTTCTTCAATGTTCTCGGTTGCTGCAGGATCTATCATCATGCGATCAGTTTCGGATGACATGCGCGGTCGTGCACAATCTATTTACAACGGCGCATTCTTGGTTGGCGGCATTGCAGGTCCTGCAATCGGGGGTCTCCTTACGGGAATTTCTCTTCGTGCACCATTTTTTGCCTATGCGATATTTCTTCTCTGCGCTGGAACGGTGGGCTTCTTCTTTCTCTCCCCTGGAAAGCGCGAGGTGACTACTAAAGACACTTCTGGCGACAACATGAAGATTTCAGAGGCGTTAAAGATTGTTCCGTACCGGACAGCATTAGCACTCACATTTGTAACTTCGTGGATTCTTTTTGGATTGAGATCTTCGATAATTCCACTTTTCGTGACGGAAGAATTGCACTCATCAGCATCTGTTGTAGGGTTGGGTTTCACTCTTGCAGCGCTATTTCAAGGAACTTTGCTTCTATCTGCGGGAGCCCTTTCAGATAGAAGGGGACGACGTTTCGCACTCATAATCGGCACAAGCGTCGTATTGGTTGGTGCACTAACTCTTGTTTTTGCAATCCACCCATGGATGTACTTGGCCAGCATGTGCGTGATGGGACTAGGCGGCGCATTTCTCTCCACAACACCAGCAAATATCGTGGGAGATGTCATCCGAGGTAAGAGTGGCCAAGTCATTGCCCTATTTCAGATGGCTGGTGATGCAGGAATGATTGTTGGGCCAATTACTGTTGGCTTTTTATCGGATGTCTTCTCTTTCCGAACAGCATTTTTGGTATCGGCTGTCGTATTTTCATTTTCAATAATTCTTGCATTTCGACTTCCAGAGACGCGAAAGTCACATATACAAAAAATTAGCCCCCACCAATACGGTGAGGGCTAATTTCACAATCGATTTACGTGTTATTAGTCTCCACTGCGAAGAATTGAAAGCAAGCGAAGTACTTCCATATACAACCAGACGATCGTAACCATCAGACCAAAGCCTGCACGCCATGATTCAACTTCTGGCAAGCCTGCATTGACGCCCTTTTGGATTTGATCAAAATCAAGAATCAGGAAGATGCTTGCGATGGCAACGCCAGCAAGTGCAAGGAGTAATCCAAGTCCGCTCACGCCATAGAGGCCCATACCGCCACCAACATTTGCAAAAGATGCAAACATGCTGACAAGTCCAAGAACTAAGTAACCAATCGCTGCGCCCATCACCATTCGTGTGAATTTAGGTGTTACGCGAACGCGGCCACTCTTATATGCAAAGAGCACGCCAACGAATGCAGCAAGGGTTCCGATAATTGCTTGGCTGACAATGCCAGGATAAATCGTGTTGTACACGTGACTGAGTGTGCCAAGTGCCAAACCTTCAAATGCTGCATAAGCCATGATCAGTGCTGGGCGAACGGTCTTGCTAAATGTATTGACCATCGCGAGCACGAAACCACCAAGGAAACCAATCATCAAGAAGCCGCCGCCAAGATTGAGGGTCCATGCAGCTGCGCCAGTGATTACCAAGATGCCGAAAAGAATTCCGGTACGAGTCACAACATCATCAATGGTCATACGACCTGTACGAAGTGATGAAGCTGCTGGTGCGTTGTAAAGATTCTCTAGTGTTTGTGGTGAATCAACAGGTGCATCGTGCTGGATTGTTGTTCCAGGGTTCATTGATGCGAAGCCACGTTGATTAAAGGCTCTTCCCAAGACAGGGTTTGAGCTTTGCATAGGTTCTTGTCTCCTTCTGTAGCCGATGGAAGATCCATCAGTAGTGGAACAATTCTAGGTTGCAGAAACTTCCCAGCAACCGCAGTAGACGCTCACAGGCTGAGATTTAACCTAGAAAAATCCACAAACCATGCTCAAAGTGAGAACTAACCTTAGGCAGCAGGCAAACCCGCGATAACGATCTCAGCTAGCGGCAAGCGCACTCGTGGTGCCTTCTCACGTTCAAGCAAGGCCTCATTATCAAGGTGCTCGGCCGGGGCTTGCTTACCCAGAACCAGGATTGCAGTTTGTGAGTAATTATCTGGAAGTGCGAATGGGCGCACCGATCCGTCCTCATTTGTTGTCACTGCAACTACCAGAATAAGAGCCGATACTGAAGGTGCCCAAGTGGCCTTCAGGTGCGACTTAATCGATTCTACTTACTCGACTTCGATATTAGTCTTTAGTGCTTTTCAATCTCTTTACTTCAAGATTTGAAACCATTGGATCGGAATAGAGTTTCCAATCAGCGAGTCCTTTGCTCTCCAAATATGCATCGTGACTCTTTTCGTCACTCCACACTTCATATAAGAAGATGGCGTTATCTCGATCTGCCTCCATAAGCACATCAAAGCGTTCGCATCCTTTAACTTTACGTACATGAGTCGCATACTTTTCTACAGCCACAATGAACTCTTCAACATCCTTTGCCAGAAGGTTCATCTGGACAAAGAAATATTGCCTTTCATCAGATGACTTCTCCGACATGCCCTGCACCTCAACATGCTTTTCACCACGATAGACCTGCCAGTGATAAATCGACACAAAGAGAGCGGTTATCAGGATTCCTAGTGCAAAACGGGCCTGATGGAATGTTGCAACACCTATTTCTCCATTAAACAAATCATTAAAAGAAATATAGGTAATCGTAATCAATGAGATAAGTGATGCAACCGCCGTTACCCCAAAGAGTACGAATAAATAAATCCGCCTAACAAGTGAGCTCTGTTCGGCCAAGGGATCTTTTGCAACTTTATTCTGAATCGATTTCCATATGATCCACCAAATAGGGCCGCCAACCAATATTAAGGTCAATGCAACAATAAGAGTATTGGATGACTGAGGTCCCGTAATTTGCGTGGACTTTGACAGTGACTGCACGATTGACACTAAAATCATTGTGATTCCGCCAACCGCGGCAAGTAAACCAATACTGGCAATCACATATTCATAAATTCGGCGTATTTCTGTGCGGCCCGTACTTTGAGTCCGCCCTAGGACATCTCGGTGATACCAAACAACGATTAAGCCAACTAGGACCGCAGCTAATGTCGAAGGTGCATCATGAAAATATTGGGCTGCGCTTTCGGACTGGGTGTCGCCAAAAAACCACACTAATATCGAGTACAAGGTAATTGATGAGGCAATTACAGAAGTAAGTACTCCACCACCTACTCCAATAAGCAAAACGTACGCATACCAAATACTCTCTTTTTTAGCCTTAGCAGCGGTTCGAACCCAGTAGACATACCAGACTGGTGCGCCTACTAACAGAGTTATTAGACCACTTCGTAACGAATCACTTGAGTCAACTAAAGTTACATTCGTTTCAGTTGGAAATATTATTCGTAAGATGCCTTCTACCACTGTAATTAGGCCTACAAAGCTAAACCCAAGACCAATCAGCGAACCAATCAAATGGTCGCCAACGGTATTTTCTTCCCTGCCTAATTTATTATGTAATCTAAAATGAAAAAACCAGACAGCGCCCCAAACAATAAACTGTGCGATGTCACTGCCTTGGAGTGGATCCTCATGAATCACAACCCCATATAGGTTTACTTGTGAATTCATATTTAGTACAAGTGCAGTGATGGAGACTCCTGTTAGATAGAGATTCCAACCAAAAGTCACCGTTTCACTTGGGTCTTTACGAATTGTGCTACGTGTCCACATAGCCGTAGCTATGTATAGAGGAACACCAACTAGGGTGAAAGAAGAATCAAGCGCTAATGCTGCTCGGTCCGCATAGATAGTTGTTCCGATATGCAAAAACCGTCCCAAAAGACCACTAATCCCTATACCCGAGATAATCGTTAAGGCTAGAAGTAATCCATATTGAAAGAAACGGCGAATTCCCCCGCCTTTGGTCAATTGATTTCGACTACCAGAAAATACTTTTCTCGCGATGAAGATAAACAACCCAAGAATTACAAGGTTACCGAGAAGGGGCAAGAAATTCATTTTACGTACTCCCCGCAGTTGTATAACGGCCACGGAATGCCCGCAAGCCGCCACAATCCATCTTCCTTAACGAGCCGAATCGACTGATCTTCATCGTTCATACTATCGTTGAAAATTGAAGTGTCCCATTGAATAGAAATATGAACAACGGCCGTATCTTGTGTCACATCCGTTTTCACAAGAGATATTTGAATATTTTTGTTTAGGTTGGCCCGGTCAACATCTTCTACCGTGCATTTGCTTGACTTTGAGAAATAGTTGGCGGCAAGATCATTTCGCCCATCATTCATTGCCTGTAAGTAGGCTTGAAGAACCCGTTGTGGTGAACCGCTTTCAAAGTTATTTACAGTATTTTTTGAATTTGTCGCGACGACAATTGCTAGGACGGTAATAGCAACAACTATTATTGCCAAGTAAAAATTAGCCGTACCTTTTACTTTTCGCATACTTTAAGGATACTCGCGCTGCATGTAAGGACGTTTTCGGCAGAATCCATGGGGGGTTAGCCCGTTTACGGCGAAAGAGGGTGTCATCGAAAGTGAAGCGGCGCTACAACTCTTTCGCAACTACCCAGAATTTTTACAATAATCACTAGTCCGAATACCTCCAAGAGCAGGAATTTTTGCCAAAGTTTGGAGATCTTCATTGGAAAACCATGGCGCTTCAAGCCAGCACACCGAATAACCCGGATAGTACAAAGTGCGATCCCCACTAAATGAAATTGGAGGATTCTTGTTTAGTGATCTGAGATCTAGTAGTCCAAAGTCCATTCCTGCACCTGTTCCTTGTGCAGTTCCAAAAGGTTGACCCACATTGAGAGCGATAATCGTCCCCTTAGGCATTTTGGCATTTACATAAACCTCATTATTTGTTCCTTTATCTAGCCCGCCTACAAACTCCAAAAGTTCTTTTACATCTGGTCCAGGTTCATAGAGATGTCCAACTCGAATCATGATTCCGCAATCTGAAACTGCATTCACGCCAAATTGAAATACTCCCTCCTCAGTAAAATTGGTAAAGATATTTATTATCGTTGCGTCAAAAGGCAATCGAACAACTACTCCCGATTTATAGGGTTCTGGAATGCCCGACCACCTAATTGCACCGTGGGGCTTATAGTCATTACTTCTGTACAGACCTGGCGGAATCAGCCATTGAACTTCCGATAGATCGACAAAATCTTTAAGTGCAAATGCCGGCAAAATGCATTCAGGGGCAGGCTTTCCTGATACCCATTTATTTCCCGGTACTGCCCAATGCCACCCATCCATGTACTGTCCGATCTTCCACTGCGCTCTGTTTGTTGTAGGTGTTGCAGTCGGTGTTGCAGTCGGTGTTGCAGTCGGTGTTGCAGTGGGTGTTGCAGTGGGTGTTGCAGTCGGTGTTGCAGTCGGTGTTGCAGTTGTTTTAGGCGTAGGAATCGCTATTTTTGTTCCTTTATTCCATACCAATTTTTTACCATTTTTCACGCATTTGTATTTAATCCCTGCGATTGTTCGAGTGGAACCTATTTTTGAGCAAGGCGCACCGGGCTTAACTTGCGTTGCAGCACTTGCGTTTATCAACGTATGCAGTCCAATGACTAAACAGAGTGTCGCGACGAAACCCTTCTTAACCATAGAAAAATAGTACTCCGGGTCAAGCACCGGCATCAGAGGAATTCATGCTTCACAAGAGATCATTGAGGCAAAAAAACAACCCCAGCCGAATTCGACTGGGGTTGTTTTCTTACTAATTAATTACTTGGCTGATGTTGAATCCAGCTTTACTACCCGACCATGAAGAGGTTGTACGGGACGGTTGTTGCCTGAGTATGCCTCGAGGAACTGATTGATTTGTGCCTGAGACATTGTGATTGGGTGAGTCATGACGTTCCACTTCACGCCTTCAGTGCAACCAGGAGTCGTCAAGCTTCCGTCGTAGCGAAGTGTGGTTTTAGATGTTGGAAGCAACTTGCTCCACTCGAGCTCAACCTTGGTTGCTTCAGGATCCTCTGTTGCAGTTGTGAGCTTGTCTGTGAATGCCTTCCATTCAGCATTTGCAGCGCCAGCCTTGATGAAGACACCTACGACTGCAAGCTTGCCTGCATCACTCTTGTTAACAAAGTGAATTTCAACTGGGTAATGCATTCCATTGATCTCGTGCTCACTTGGAGCATGGAAGTGGAATTGCGCGAAGTTGTAAACGGTTCCGTCGATTGTTACCGAACTCTTTTCCGTTCCCAAAGGCTCTGCTTCAACAGTGTGACCATTGTTGAAGATACCTGCTTCGCTCTTTACATAAGAGAATTTGAGGTTTGTAAGGTCAGCCTTAACTGGCTTAACAATATTGATTGGTGACTGAGCTGTGCCATCGACACAGGTTGCGTAATTTGTTGGATCAACGCTCTTCCAGTGTGAAGGACCGGTTGCGCCGGTGTATGTCCAAGCAGTTGCTGCAAATGATGCAGTTGAAGCGACTACTAGTAGTGCAACACCCGCAAGGGCGCCGATCGCGAATTTAGATTTAATAGAAGGTATTCTCAAAAGACTCTCCGATTTTTTGGCCCACAACCAATTGCTGGGGGAACCCGAGAACATTAGTCGGAATCTCCCAATCACCCTAATTAGACCACCCCTAAGGAGCCGCCCTCACTAATAGTTCATGGTGCCCCGAGTGGGGGTCGAACCCACACTGGGAGGATTTTAAGTCCTCCTCGTGAGACCCCAGGATTCCAGAACTTAGAGGAATTGAGCGTGGCTCAAGCCCAAGTTCTAGGAATCTTGAGAGAAGTGTATGCATTTATGTATGCATTCTTAATCTCGGCACCTGTTCCACGACTGCAACGGCAGTCGGATGGACAAAGGATCTTGAAATGGCACGAAAGGCAAATGGACAAGGTCATACATACAAGGTTGGCAACTCATATCGGACTGTTATTCGATGTGGTGATCATACGATCACCGCAATGGCTGCAACTGCCCAAGAATCAAGGAAGACGGCCAAAGAAAAGCTAGAGCTTATGCCGAATATTCTGAGCAAGAACTCTTTACCAGTGGCTCGAATGCAGATTGGTGATTATCTAATCAACTGGCTAGAGGAAGAGCACAAGCACAACATTGCCCACAGTACTTTTAAGCGGTACCAGGCTCTTGTAAAGTTTCATATCAATCCAGTAATCGGAGAAGTAGCGCTTCAAAAACTCACTGCAACCGATATTTCATCGATGCTTTCGCATATGAGACAAGGTGGGCAGAGCCCACGATCCCAACAACAGGCAAGGGCAGTCTTATCAGTTGCTTTGAGTGATGCAGAATACAAGGGGTACATAATGGTTAACCCTGTTAAGAAAGTGCGTAATCCTCAAGGAAAGAGGGTGGAGATTAGTCCGCTAACTCTTGAAGAGGTAAAGCGCCTGCTAAATACCTACGCAGGGACTTACTTGGGGGCACGATTACATACAGCCCTCATCTGTGGTTTTCGACAAGGTGAAGCTTTAGGTTTGAGTTGGAGTGATATCGACTTAGAATCCAAAACTGTTACCTTGCATAGGCAGGTGCAGATTGTTAATGGAGAGCAAGTTTTTACTGAGTTAAAAACAGATAAATCACGAAGAACTATTGCGTTAACTGATGAAACTAAAGCGGCTTTAAGAAGCCACTACGGGCTAATAGAGACGATTAGAAATCGAACGCAAGGTAAGTGGACAGAGAATAATCTTGTCTTTCCTGATAACTCCGGAGGCTTTAGATCTCCTAAAACAGATTATGCAGATTGGAAAAAAGCCTTAAAACTATGCGCTATAGCGCCTAAACGCTTGCACGATGCGAGGCATACTGCTGCAACGCTGATGTATAGCCAAGGAATCGGGATTGAGACTATTAGTCGGGCACTTGGTCATTCTTCCTCTGCAATTACTTCAAAACTTTATGTCCATAACGCTGTAGAGCCACTCAGAAGTGCTGCATCAGCGTTAAATCGAATGCTCGCTACCGAAATGACCTAATAACTATGGGGTATAGTCCCCCATTTTCCTATTTAAAAATCTTTTGGAAAGTACGGCGTTGCTTAACGCACTATTTTGCAAGGTTACATAAAATCGGCTTCGCGGTCCTATCGGCACCTCATACAAAGCACTTTTGTGTGAGTTACTCGAAAGGAAACAGAATGAGAATGCGAATATCGCGGCTATATCAAAATCCAAAAACGAAAGAATTTCTGTTAAACGA
>WLMD01000061.1 GCA_009700405.1 Actinomycetota bacterium
GCTCGCAAATCAGGAGTAATTGCGGGGCTACATATTGCTCAAGCTACGCTGGAATTTGTCGGAATTTCTTCAATTGAGCTTCTAGTCAGCGATGGAGATCACGTCCAAGCTGGAACAGAAATCATCCGCGCTCACGGTTCTACTAGAGCGGTTCTATTGGCTGAAAGAACAGCCCTAAATTTTCTTGGTCACCTCAGCGGCATTGCTACTCTGACTCGAATCTGGGTTGACGCTGTAGCTGGTCACAATACAAAGATTCGTGACACAAGAAAGACTACGCCGGGATTTCGTGAATTAGAAAAATATGCAGTGAGAATGGGTGGCGGTACTAACCACAGGATGTCACTTAGCCAATCGGCTCTCATCAAAGACAACCACATTGAAGCTGCCGGCGGAGCTAGTAAGGCGTTTGAGAAAGTTCGAAAACTTTTTCCAGACGTGGATGTTGAAATCGAAGTTGACACTCTTGACCAGCTACGAGAAATTCTCCCCTTTAAACCAGAGCTTGTGCTGTTGGACAACATGACCCCAGACGAATGCAAGCAGGCGGTGGCGCTGGTCTCTGGCCAATGCAAACTTGAGGCATCTGGCGGTATTTCTTTAGAGAACGCTAAATCTTATGCGGCATCAGGGGTTGATTACATAGCCATTGGCGCTCTTACGCATTCTGCACCAGTATTAGACATCGGACTCGACCTAAAGGCGGAGATCTAAATGCTACTAACTATCGATGTAGGTAATACCAATACTGTCCTTGGGGTTTTCCAAGGTTCTGAGTTAATTCGTTCGTGGAGAGTCAAAACTGACCCGCGAAATACTGCAGATGAATTATGGCTTCAATTTGGGGCGCTCGTAAAAGGTTATGAGATAGACGGACTTTCTGTTTGCTCAACCGTTCCTGCAACACTTCGCGAAATGCGAACAATGATTGCAAGTTATTTTCCTGATATCCGAGTGACAATTGTCGAGCCAGGGATTAAGACCGGAGTCCCATTGTTAGTGGACAATCCGAAAGAGATAGGTGCCGACCGCATTGTTAACACTTTAGCGGCGCATACTCTTTTTCCTGAAGGATCCTCGATTGTCGTTGATTTTGGTACTTCAACAAATCTCGATGTCGTCTCACCCAAAGGTGAATTCCTGGGTGGTGCGCTAGCTCCAGGTATTGAAATATCAGTTGATGCTTTGGCTGCTCGCGCGGCTCAATTGCGCAAAGTTGAACTTGTCTTACCTCGCTCGGTTATTGGTAAGAACACTGTAGAAGCTCTGCAATCGGGCACAATTTACGGATTTGCTGGTCAAGTTGATGGATTAGTTCATCGAATCACTAAAGAATTACAGGCTACATATCCTGGTTCTCCCGCGGTTATTGCAACCGGTGGCCTTGCCCCGCTTGTATTGGGAATTTCCGAGACTATTAATCATCATGAACCTGATTTAACTCTTATTGGGCTTCGTCTAATTCACGAGAGAAATGCCTGATTAGGTAGAGTTCACCCACTATGACTGAGAATCCGATTATCGAAGATGACCTGCCCGAGCAACTTCGAATTAGACGTGAAAAGCGCGCGGGATTAATTCAAAGAGGTATTGAGCCTTATCCAGTCAGCGTTCCTAGAACTAAGTCACTTTCTGAGATCCGCGCTAAATATGTCGGCCTAGAAGTGGATGTCGCAACTGGCGATATCGAAAGCGTTACAGGTCGAATTATTTTTAAACGCGATACAGGTAAATTATGTTTCGCCACTTTACGTGAAGGTGATGGAACAGAGTTGCAGGCAATGTTCTCATTGGACAAAGTTGGCGAAGATTCACTGGATGCATGGAAGAGTGACATAGATCTTGGTGACATCGTCAGCGTTACCGGGGAAATAATCACCTCAAAGCGCGGTGAACTTTCGATACTTGCTAATTCGTGGCAACTTGCTTCAAAGTCCCTCAGACCGTTACCAAATGACCATAAGCCAATGTCTGAGGAAACACGTGTTCGCATGCGTTACGTTGACTTAATTGTCAGACCAGAAGCGCGCGCCAATGCTCGAATGCGGCCAGCCGTAATGCATTCCCTTCGCGAGACTTTTCATGATCGTAATTATCTAGAGGTCGAGACACCTATGTTGCAGGTGCAACATGGCGGTGCAGCAGCGCGACCTTTTAAGACTTTCAGCAACGCATATGACATGGATCTATTTTTGCGCATTGCTCCAGAACTTTTCCTAAAGCGTTGTGTTGTCGGTGGCATCGAACGCGTATTTGAAATTAACCGCAACTTTCGTAATGAAGGCGCTGACTCAAGTCACTCACCAGAATTTGCGATGATCGAAGGCTATGAGGCCTACGGGGATTGGCGAACAATTGCCGACTTAACCCGCGCACTGGTTCAAAATGCTTCAACGGCTATTTATGGCTCTCATGTTGCACGCCACCATGATGGACGTGAGTCCAATTTAGGCGGAACCTGGAAAGAGATTTCTTTGTATGACGCTATTTCTGAAGGCGTTGGAGAAAGTGTTACTGCGCTTACGCCTATTGCCGAATTGAAGAAGTTGGCTGAAAAGATTGGGCTCAAAGTTGATCCCAATTGGATTACAGGCAAACTTGCTGAGGAGATCTTCGAGCATTTCACTGCAGGACAATTAATTGAACCAACTTTTGTCATGGGCTTCCCGATTGATAATGCGCCACTTGTTCGTGCGCACAGAGATATTCCTGGCGTTGTTGAAAAGTGGGATTTATACGTTGATGGATTTGAATTAGCAACGGGGTACTCAGAGCTTATTGATCCTGTTATCCAACGCGAACGTCTTGTAGAGCAAGCGACACTTGGCGCCAAGGGTGACTTCGAAGCAATGAGTGTTGATGAAGACTTCTTGCGAGCCATGGAATTTGCGATGCCACCTATGGGTGGTTTTGGTATGGGAGTTGATCGCTTGCTTATGGCACTCACAGGACTAGGTATTCGCGAAACCATTCTCTTCCCACTCGTTAAACCAGAGAGTGATTAATGATGATTGAGATTCGCCCCGCAAGATCAACCGATATCAAAGGCATTCGCAAGATCATTGATACATATGCTCCTCAAGGTCGCCTGCTTTCGAAAGAGACTGTAACTTTGTATGAGAGCGTTCAGGAATTCACTGTCGCAATTGAAAACAATGAAGTAGTTGGTTGCGGTGCGCTCCACGTACTTTGGGAGGATCTTGCTGAAGTGCGCACGGTTGCAGTTGCAGAACATTTGCGCAGGAACGGTGTCGGTCACCTCATTCTTGAAGCGATTATTTCCCGTGCGCGCGATATCGGAGTATCTAGAATTTTTTGCCTAACTTTTGAGACTCAGTTCTTTGGTCGCCATGGTTTTGAAGAAATTGAAGGAACCCCCGTGGAGCCAGAGGTTTACAAGCAGCTTCTGCATTCATATGACACAGGTATCGCTGAATTCCTCGATTTGGAGAGCGTTAAGCCCAATACCCTGGGTAACACCCGAATGCTCAAGCACCTCTAGATATAGCCAGGTTTGGGGCATAAATCGCCCATATCTAGGGTTATAGGAGTGAGCGATAAGACCGCCTCGCAGGCTGTGCCCGCATGGCATTAGGCTTAGAGACTAACGAGTTCCACAGAAGGAGTCCTTGATGTTTGAGCGCTTTACAGACCGAGCCCGACGCGTAGTAGTCCTGGCTCAAGAAGAAGCACGCATGCTCAATCACAATTACATCGGCACTGAGCACATCCTCTTGGGTTTGATCCATGAAGGCGAAGGCGTTGCCGCTAAGGCGATGGAATCCCTTGGAATTTCTCTTGAGGCAGTGCGATCACAAGTTGAAGAAATTATCGGCCAAGGCCAACAAGCTCCAAGTGGGCACATTCCTTTTACTCCGCGCGCGAAGAAGGTTCTAGAACTTTCACTTCGTGAAGCGTTGCAGTTGGGACATAACTACATCGGTACAGAACATATTTTGCTCGGGTTAATTCGCGAAGGCGAAGGCGTTGCCGCTCAAGTCCTCATCAAGCTCGGTGCGGATCTCGCTCGAGTTCGTCAACAAGTTATTCAACTTCTTTCTGGCTACCAAGGAAAAGAAACAGTAACAACTGGTGGACCAGCAGAAGGAACTCCAGCAACCTCACTCATCCTTGATCAATTCGGACGTAACCTCACACAGGCTGCTCGCGAAGGAAAACTTGATCCTGTTATCGGGCGCGAAAAAGAGATCGAACGCGTAATGCAGGTTCTTTCACGTCGCACAAAGAACAATCCAGTATTAATTGGCGAACCGGGCGTTGGTAAGACCGCCGTTGTAGAAGGTCTTGCACAATCAATCGTTAAGGGCGATGTCCCAGAAACTTTGAAAGATAAGCAGGTTTATTCACTTGACCTTGGTGCACTTGTTGCAGGCAGTCGCTACCGTGGAGATTTTGAAGAGCGCCTAAAGAAGGTCTTGAAAGAAATCCGCACTCGCGGAGACATTATTCTTTTCATCGATGAGATCCATACTCTCGTTGGTGCGGGAGCAGCAGAGGGCGCAATTGATGCCGCAAGCATCTTGAAGCCAATGCTTGCACGTGGAGAACTCCAGACAATTGGTGCCACAACTTTGGATGAATACCGCAAGCACCTTGAAAAGGATGCTGCACTTGAGCGCCGCTTCCAACCTATCCAAGTTGCCGAGCCATCACTTGAGCACACCATTGAAATTCTTAAAGGTCTACGCGATCGCTACGAGACACATCACCGAGTTTCTATTTCGGATGCTGCACTTGTTTCGGCTGCGACTCTTGCAGACCGTTACGTTTCAGATCGTTTCTTGCCAGATAAGGCAATTGACCTCATTGACGAAGCTGGTTCGCGCTTGCGCATTCGTCGCATGACCGCTCCACCAGAGCTTCGTGAATTTGATGACAAGATTGCAAAGGTTCGCAAAGAGAAGGAATCCGCTATTGATGGCCAGGATTTTGAAAAGGCTGCCGCACTTCGCGATACAGAAAAGAATTTGATCCTTGAAAAAGCTGAGCGCGAGAAGACCTGGAAAGCAGGCGATCTTGACATGGTGACCGAGGTGGATGAAGAACTCATCGCTGAAGTACTGTCCATTGCAACCGGCATCCCAGTCTTCAAGTTAACTGAAGAAGAAACTGCTCGTTTGCTACGCATGGAAGATGAATTGCATCGTCGTGTTATTGGTCAAGACCAAGCGATTAAGGCACTTTCACAAGCAATCCGTCGTACACGCGCTGGATTGAAAGATCCAAAGCGCCCTGGTGGATCCTTCATTTTTGCAGGTCCATCAGGTGTTGGAAAGACTGAACTTTCACGCACTCTTGCTGCATTCCTATTTGGTAGCGCTGACTCACTTATTCAATTGGATATGTCTGAATACTCTGAGCGCCATACAGCCTCACGTCTATTCGGTGCACCTCCAGGATTCGTTGGATATGACGAGGGTGGACAACTCACTGAAAAAGTTCGTCGTAAGCCTTTCTCTGTTGTGCTCTTTGATGAAATCGAAAAAGCTCACCCAGATATTTTCAACTCTTTACTTCAGGTTCTAGAAGATGGCCGCCTAACTGATGCACAAGGACGCGTTGTCGATTTCAAGAACGCTGTCATCATCATGACGACCAACCTTGGTACTCGTGATATTTCAAAGGGCGCGGGCCTTGGCTTTGCAAACTCTGAAGATGAGTTAAGCAACTACGAGCGTATGAAGGGAAAGGTTGGAGATGAACTCAAAACTCATTTCCGCCCAGAATTCCTGAACCGTATTGATGACATCATCGTCTTCCACCAGCTCACCAAGTTGGAGATTATTCAGATTGTTGATCTTATGATTACCAATCTTGACGATCGCTTGAAGGCGAAAGATATGGGCATTGAGCTAACACCTGCAGCGAAAGAACTTCTTGCTGCAAAGGGTTACGACCCATTGATGGGTGCGCGTCCATTGCGTCGTACCATTCAACGCGAAATTGAAGATAATTTGTCGGAGAAGATTCTCTTTGGAGATCTCAAAGCCGGTGAAATTATCGTTGTGGATGTCGAAGGAGAAGGCGCCGAAGCGAAATTTACTTTTGCTGGATCACCAAAAGCGCTGATGCCTGATACTCCAGGGGATTTAACGGAAGCGCCAACAGCGTAAGTTTTCGCTTTCGTTCCACAACGAATTACCCTAAAAGCCAAGTAGTTCTCTTTTGTGCTTGCAAAAAACGATTAACTGATTTTTCGCAGCACGCGTCCGGTTCTGGCACCAGTGTGAGATCCATTATCGACAACTATGGTTCCGTTCACCGTGACTAGGCGAATTCCTTCTGGGTAAACCCTTGGAACTTCAACGGTGGAATTACTTCGCACCCTTTCTGCGTCGAATACAACGATGTCGGCAAAGTATCCCTCTTCCAGAATTCCACGCTTTGCGATTCCAAAACGAGTAGCTGGCTTAGATGTCATCTTATGGATCGCTGTTTCAAGGGAGATCGTTTTCTTCTCTCTGACGTGATGGGCTAAGTATTCGATATGTCCAGAATACGGGTGCTGGCTCATGGTGACATCGCTCAAAGGTCCATGATCAATGCTGGTGTAGCCGTCGACTCCCAAACTAAATTCTGGATGAGAAATCATTTCGGCAAGATGGGCGTCAGTGAATAGCTCACCAATACTAATCAAGTCGTTCATTTCTGATCCGGCTCTCATCATGATGTCAAAGAAAGTATCCCACTCATCTTTCTTCACGATCTTTGCGATAGCGGTGATAGTCAGACCGCTAAACTCTGGAAAATCAGCATCGCCCGATAAGCGGACACGATCCCACTGGCCCTTATGAATAAATCTCCAATAACGATCACAATCTAATCGAAGACGATCTCGGACTAAATTATCCTTAAGTGCTCTCGCTGCTTCTGCGTAACCATCTTCAATAAGCCATTCAGGGAAGATTGCAGCGAGTTCACCAAGGCCATACTTAAATGGTGTCGTATCTGCAGAAACATCGATGCCTTGATCCTTGGCTTTCATCATCATGTCGACTGCGCGCGCCCATCCATTTTCTGGAGCGTTAGTGTCATGGCGAACATTGAAGTGTGAAATCTGAGCGGCCACATTTCCAATCTTGGCCAGGTCGAGTAATTCTTGTATTGATTCAAAGAGTCTTGAATCACGATTACGGACATGGCTTGTATAGATGCCATTGTGGCGGCCGAGCTCTTTGACTAGGTATTCCAATTCGCCTTGTTTAGAGAAAGTGCCCGGAGTAAATTCGAGCCCCGTTGATAGACCCAATGCGCCAGCCTCCATGGCTTCTGCGATATAGCCGGCCATTCGCTTGAGTTGTTGGTCTGTAACTTGCTCTTTTGCAAACACGCCTGCAGCAGAGCGAATGGTGTTGTGTCCAACAAAACATGCAACGTTTGCGGAGATACCGCCATCTTCAAAGCTGCGCAGGTACTCACCGAAAGTGGGCCAGTGAAAAGTTCCCTCGAATGCATATGAGCGCATACGGGCAGCAATCAAATGTTCAGACTCGGGAGAGTAGGGAGCGTTAGACATGCCACAGTTGCCAACAATCTCGGTTGTAACTCCCTGACGAATTGAGCTGTGAGACTCTCTATTTGAGTGCAAAGTAAAATCTGAATGGCTATGAGGATCAACAAACCCAGGTGCCACTATCAGGTCAGTTGCATCGATTTCTACTCTAGCGGTGGGCACTCTTCCAATAGCGACGATTGTTTCGCCAGAAATGCCTATGTCAGCCCGGTATCTTGCCTTGCTCGTTCCATCAATGATCCATCCGTTGCGGATTGCTAGATCTAACATATCAATCCGTGTGAGACAAGATTGCAGAGAGGAAGTCCTTGGTTCTTTGTTGCGTTGGTTTATCAAATAGAACTGCAGGATCGCCTTCTTCGACAATCTTTCCATCATCCATGAAAATTACTCGGTCTGCTACTTGGCGAACGAATCCCATTTCATGAGTGACAACAAGCATTGTCATTCCATCGTTTGCCAGAGTGCGCATTACTGCGAGAACTTCTCCAACAATCTCAGGATCAAGTGCGCTCGTAGCTTCATCAAAGAGCATGACCTGAGGATTCATTGCCAGGGCTCGAGCAATCGCAACTCTTTGCTGTTGACCTCCAGATAGCTCTTCTGGATAAGCATCAGCTTTTTCAGGAAGTCCAACTTGCTTCAACAAGCGAGTAGCTTTTTCTTCGTAGATTTCAGCTTTCTCTTTGAGAACATATCTTGGCCCCGCCATTATGTTTTCTTTGGCAGTCATATGAGGGAAAAGATTAAACTGTTGGAACACCATCCCAACTTTGGATTGCAAGTGAGCAATTTTGTTCCCAGAGAGTTTCGAGGGGTCATGACTATCAATGGTGATTCTCTCGCCATCAATCACTATCACTCCAGCATTGGGCTTTTCGAGAAAATTAATACACCGGAGAAGCGTCGATTTACCACTTCCAGAAGGTCCAATAATGCCAATTACCTCACCTTTAGCAACGCTCAAAGAGAGGGAGTCCAACACTAAATTATCCCCAAAACTCTTAGATAGGTTTTCTACTTGGACCATTGGAGTGCTCATGCTGAAACCTCATTTTTTATTGGCCTGACATTCTTTCGGGCGTATCCATTCTTCATTCTTTTTTCTAGATAGGTTACGAGTTGGATTGCCGGGAAGCCGACCATGAAATACATTACAAAGACCATAATATAAATAGTCATGTAGTCATAAGTTGCACCTGCCGCAATCTGGCCCTTAAACATCAATTCCTGAATTGTTACGGCTGATGCCAAGGAGGTGTCTTTAAACAATGACACCACATAATTGCCCAGGGATGGAATCAAAGTTCTAAATGCCTGAGGGAATATCACTCTGGCCATGGCGGTTGATTTAGTCATACCAATTGCAGCAGCGGCATCGTGTTGGCCTTTTGGCACTGCCTCGATGCCACCACGATAAACCTCAGAAAGGTAGGCCGTGACATTTAGTGAGAGTCCTATATATGCAGCCATGAATGGCCCTAGGCGAATACCTACAAAAGGCAACGCAAAGTAAATAAAGATTAATTGAACCAACAGCGGCGTGGATCTAACAATGGTGACGTAGCAGGTAACCGCGAACCTCAGAATTCGAATGCTTGACATCTTCGCGAGTGCGACGAAAAC
>WLMD01000062.1 GCA_009700405.1 Actinomycetota bacterium
GAACATGTGTGACACCCGATGCACTTATCGAGATTCATCACCATGCCCATTTGGGCCATGACCTTCATTAGTACTCCACATCTTGTGATCGACGGCGAATAACCGTTACTTCATCACGTTGATTGCCGGTTGGTCCGAGATAGTTGAAAGCGAATGTGAGTTGCGCATACCCGCCGATTAAGTGTGTTGGTTTAATCATGAGGCGCGTAAGCGAGTTATGAATTCCGCCTCGCTTGCCTGACGTTTCCGCCAGAGGAACATCAACGACGCGATCTTTTGCGTGATACATAAAGACTGTGCCAGATGGCATACGGTGTGAAATACATGCACGAGCCACGACTACACCGTTGCGGTTGTAAGCCTCAATCCACTCGTTATCTTTCACACCGATAATCTCTGCATCCTCAACACTCATCCAAATCTCTTGTCCTCCACGAGAAAGAGAGAGCATGAAGAGGTTGTCCTGGTACTCAGAGTGAATGGACCACTTTGAGTGAGGCGTGAGGTATCTAACCGTTACCTCTTTCGCAACGCCATCTCCTTGACTTCCGAATATTCGATGCATATTCAACGGCGGTCTAAAGACAGGTAACTGCTCGCCGAGTTCGGTCATCCAGTCGTGATCAATAAAGAAATGTTGACGTCCGGTAAGTGTGTGCCACGGTTTTAATCTTTCGATGTTGATTGCAAATGCCGTATATCGACGACCGCCATGTTCGGATCCAGACCATTCGGGGCTTGTGATAACAGGAACTGGCCTAGCTTGCGTATCAGCGAAGGTAATTCGTTTCCCTTCATTATCTAATGCAAGGTCGGTAAGTTTCTGGCCTGTTCTCTTTTCCAGCGCTCTGAATCCCGCAACGGCAACTCGGCCATTTGTGGTGCCAGAAAGAGCAAGAATTGTTTCGCAAGCATCGACATCTCGTGCAAGTGATGGCCTGCCTGCCCCCACTCCCGTTGATGCGACACCGTTGCTATGTCGTAATAATTCAATCTCAGGAAGAACGCTGACCGGAACGCCCTTTGTGTTTGTCCCGAGCGTGTCGATTAGTGGTCCAAGTGCGGCCATCTTTTCGCCAATTTGCGTGTAATCGCGTTTAACAACGACGAGTTTAGGCATCGTTACTCCTGGAATTGGCTCGACTTCACCTTTCTTCCAATCAAGCACTACGCCACCTGGAGTTGCCATCGCATCCGGTGTGTCATGTAAAAGAGGAACAACAACTAGATCCTCTCGTTCCCCTAAATGTCCCTTAGCTTGTTCGGAGACTTGGCGACCGAGCATCTGGAAAATCTCGTAATCAGTTTTGGTTTCCCACGGCGGATTGATTGCAGGAGTGAAAGCATGAATAAACGGATGCATATCGGTACTCGAAAGATCATGTTTCTCATACCACGTAGCAGCAGGCAACAAGATATCTCCGAAGAGCCCCGTACTTGTCATTCGAAAGTCAACAGATACGAGAAGATCTAGCTTTCCTTCTGGCGCCTCTTCGCGCCACGTTACATCCTTGGGCCTTGCATCTGGCTCATTCTCATTTGCTCTTACTGAGTTATCCGTACCTAAAAGGTGCTTGAGGAAATACTCGTTTCCCTTACTTGATGAACCCAAAATATTTGCACGCCAAACGGTTAGTACACGTGGCCAGTTCTCTGGAGCATCGGGATCCTCAATCGCAAATTGGAGATCTCCACTTTTAAGTTCATTAACAACGTGTTGAGCAGGGTCGACGCCTTTTTCGCGCGCTTCATCGACAAGGTCTAATGAGTTGCGATTGAGCGAAGGGTATGAAGGCATCCAACCCATACGTGCAGATTGAGCAATAACGTCAATCGCACTCATATCTTTGAATCGCCCCTCTCCTAAAGGAGTGGCTAATAATTCCGAACCTAGCGCGTCATAGCGCCATTGATCCGTTGATACATACCAGAACGCAGTACCAATCATCTGACGTGCAGGACGAGACCAATCTGCGCCAAAGGCCAGTTGCGCCCATCCGGTAACTGGGCGACATTTTTCTTGTCCAACATAGTGTGCCCATCCTCCGCCGTTAACTCCTTGGCAACCTGTCAGAGTTACAAGTGCGAGGAAGGTGCGATACATGGTGTCGGAGTGGAACCAATGATTTGTTCCGGCTCCCAACAAAATCATCGAACGACCTTCGGAGTCGATTGCGTTCTGCGCAAACTCACGAGCAATGCGAATTGCCTGAACAGCGGGAACACTCGTAATTTCTTCCTGCCATGATGGCGTGTAAGGAGAGCGATCGTCATAACCTTCTGGCCATTCACCATCTAGGCCATCACGTGCGACGCCGTATTGAGCCAACATCAAGTCATAGACAGTTGTGACAGTCTTTCCTGCAATTTCGATGACCGGCACTCCGCGAGCCAGAACGCCGCCGCTTTCTGAAACTTCCTGTCCTTGATCGAAGCGAGGCATGAGAACTGGAGCTGAAACCGCTCCCTTCTTGCCGTAAACACTCAGAAGAGGATCTACTCCCTCAAGGTCAAGGTTCCATTTACCCATTGAGGAATCGTTATATCTATGTCCCAATGAGCCATTGGGAACAAAAGTCTTGCCGGTACTGGAATCCAAAACCACAGTCTTAAATCGTGAGCCTTCCGAAACATCCCCTAAATCTGATGCAACGAGGAATTTATCTGGAACCCAGGACCCATCTTTCTTTCGCAAAGAAACTAAGTACGGCAAATCTGTAAATTTCTTTACATAATCTTGGAAACGCGGAACCTGCTTATCAACAAAGAATTCTTTCAGAATTACGTGGCCCATTGCCATTCCTAGAGCGCCATCTGTACCTGGATGTGGAGCAACCCATTCATCTGCAAATTTGGTGTTGTCTGCATAGTCAGGACTAATCGCAATAACTTTTTGACCTCTGTATCGCGCCTCGGTCATGAAGTGTGCATCAGGTGTCCGAGTTACTGGAACATTCGATCCCCACATAATTAAGTAGGAGGCGTTAAACCAATCTGCTGATTCTGGTACATCTGTTTGGTCACCAAAAACCTGAGGCGAGGCAACAGGAAGATCTGCATACCAATCGTAAAAAGAAAGCATCGATCCACCCATTAAGGAAATGAAACGAGCACCAGCTGCATGTGAAGCCATAGACATTGCAGGAATTGGCGAGAAACCAAAGACACGATCTGGTCCATACTTCTTAATCGTATGAACATGCGCCGCTGCAATAATTTCAGAAACTTCACTCCAGCTCACGCGGACTAATCCACCTTTGCCTCGAGCGCGGTGATAACGCTGGCGGTTTTCCGAATTATCTACAACATCAGCCCATGCCAGTACAGAATCGCCTAAGCGAGCTTTAGCTTCACGGAACATTTCCAATAGAACTCCGCGTATATACGGAAAGCGAATACGAGTTGGTGAATAGGTGTACCAAGAAAATGCAGCGCCTCGTGGGCATCCGCGAGGTTCGTACTCTGGAGAATCTGGACCAACTGATGGGTAATCCGTTTGTTGTGTTTCCCAGGTGATGATTCCGTCTTTTACATACACTTTCCAAGAACATGATCCCGTGCAGTTCACACCATGTGTTGAACGAACTACTTTGTCGTGACTCCAACGGTCTCGGTAGAAAACATCGCCTTCGCGACCACCAGCTTTAGTCACCGATAACAAATCTTTCGAAACTTCTCCACCTGCAAAGAAGCGTCCAAATTTTATAAGTGCTTCTTCGGTGTCATTGAGTACGTCATCAGCTCTTCCCATGGTTGCAGTGTGTATCAGGGATGCCCTAGGCAATATAGGTCTAAAGACCCTATTTTCAGGGCGATTGAGCATGAGAGGTTTCCGATAACGAACTGTATTCACTAACGAACCTTGTTGATGAGGAGACACCATGCCAGTGCGGACCGGATCCACTCGAGTCCTATCTCTATCCACTTTTGCCTTCACCCTCATGTTTGCCGTGTGGTTGATGTTCGGAGTCCTTGGAATACCTATTCAAAAGGAATTTGGGATCTCAGATTCACAGTTGGCCTGGCTCTCCTCAGTAGCCATTCTTAACGGTTCCATTTGGAGACTTTTTCTTGGAGTTCTCACTGATCGCATCGGTGGAAAGCGCGTGACCATAGTCATGTTGTTAATGACTTCAGTGCCCGCATATTTATTAGCACACATGACTCTCAATTATCATTGGTTGCTCATACTTGCTTTTCTCGTTGGATTCGCTGGAAACTTATTTAGCGTCGGCATCGCATGGAACTCTCATTGGTTTCCACGTGAGCGGCAAGGATTTGCATTAGGAGTATTTGGTGCTGGAAATGTTGGAGCATCTGCTACAAAATTTATAGGACCTGCCGTCATCGCGAGCACAATCGGTGGTTCATATGCAGGTGGCATCATTCCTGGTGGATGGCGCTTCGTCCCGGCTCTGTATTCGGTGCTCTTAGTTCTCACTGCAATTGCGATCTTCCTTTTCACTCCAGCGGACAATAAGAATATTCAAGCGTCACGGCCCCTCAAGGAAATGTTCTTGCCGTTAAAGCACATTCAAGTGTGGCGATTTAGTTTGTACTATGTAGTCGTTTTCGGAGCCTATGTTGCTCTTGCCTCGTGGATGCCAAAATATTACGTTTCGGTGTACGGGCTCAATCTTCATGACGCCGCATTACTCACAGCTCTATTCATCTTCCCAGCATCCTTGCTACGCCCTCTAGGTGGATACATCTCTGACAAAATCGGAGCACGTAAATTAATGTACGGAACTTTTACAACAATGCTGCTCGCATTGCTTCTACTGGCTGCACCATTTGGTTACATTGTTCTTCAAACTCCAGATGGCCCAAAGAATGTCTTGCCTTACTCCTTAGGGGTCGGCCAGTTCACTGCTTTGCTATTTATTGTTGGTTGCGCCATGGGAATCGGCAAAGCGGCAGTGTTCAAACACATTCCGGAGTACTTCCCACATGATGTCGGTGCTGTAGGTGGCCTTGTCGGCACACTCGGTGCTCTTGGCGGATTCCTTCTACCCCCTCTTTTTGTACTAGTGCGGGAAAAGACAGGGCTCCCTCAATCGACGTTCATTGTCCTTTTCCTACTAACCCTCAGCGCAAGCGTGTGGATGCACGTAGTAATCATGCGTTTGCTTTCAAAAGAAAGCCCTCACTTAGATCGCAGAATCGATACCCATCACTCACTCACGATTGGAGCATGACATGAATGCAAAAGATTCAAAGACGAACGATTCCAGTAAATGGCTTGAGGGTTGGGATCCTAATGAAGAAGGTAAATGGGACTCGAAAATTGCTTGGCGGAGCCTCTGGGTTACTACCTACGCGCTAACTTTAGGTTTCATTAGTTGGTTCCTAGTTTCTGCCTTAGCGCCAAAATTGAATAACTTAGGTTTCGACCTGAGCAAGAAAGAGCTTTACTGGCTAGCAGCAATGCCAGGTTTAGCTGGTGGAGGCCTGCGCCTGATGTGGATGTTCCTTCCACCGATTCTTGGAACACGCAAACTTGTCACTTACTCAACAGCCCTCCTACTGCTTCCACTTGTGGGTTGGTCAGTTGCAGTCCGTAATCCATCTACGCCTTTTGTTGGTTTGCTCGCACTTGGGTTTCTCTCTGGCTTAGGCGGCGGAGTGTTCTCCGGTTTCATGCCAAGCACTTCCTACTTCTTTCCTAAATCTAAACAAGGAATGGCATTAGGTCTTCAAGCGGGTATCGGTAACTTCGGTGTAAGTATCGTGCAATTCGTAACACCACTTATCGTGGCATCTGCGATGTTTGGTGCGACTCTTGGTGCACCACAACATTTCGTCAATAAAGATAAGGGCATTGACACCTTCGCTTGGTATCAAAATGCAGGACTTCTTTGGGTTCCCTTTGTTCTCGTGGCAGTTGTTCTTGCGTGGACTTTGCTTAAAAGCGTACCTATCAAAGCTCGGGGAGTAAAAGATCAATTAGATATATTCAAGAATAAGCACACCTGGCTGATGACACTTCTCTATGTCATGACCTTCGGAACATTTTCAGGACTCTCCGCACAGTTTGGGCTACTTATTAGAAATCTCTTTGGTGAGTTTGCCAATGCGCCAGACCCTGTGAAGTTTGCTTTCTATGGTCCATTGATTGGCTCAGCTGCACGTGTTATCAGCGGCCCACTTGCCGATCGATTAGGTGGTGGAATTCTTACATTCGTTTCGGGTGCAGGTATTGCAGGCTCTTCAATTTTTACAGCCTTCCAACTCTCACCACAAAGCAGTGATGACTTCATGTCCTTCTTCTGGGGAATGATGGCTATCTTCTTCTTCGCTGGCGTTGGAAATGCAAGTACCTTCAAGCAGATGCCTATGATTTTTGCACCCCGACAAGCAGGTGGAGTTATCGGATGGACAGGTGCTATCGCAGCATTTGGTCCTTTCGTCTTCGGAGTTCTTCTGTCATTCGTAGCACCTAAGAGCTTCTTCCTCGGTGTTGCGGCCTTTGCAGTCATGGGTGCATGCGTTGCATGGTGGTTCTACGCTAGAGCCGCTGCCGAAAAACGCAGCTAACTCGCAATCCTTCCCATGTTTAGGCAGACTTCCCCCATGGTTGTCAGTCGATTGAGCGCGCTCTCAGACGCTGTCATTGATGTTGCAAAAGGTGAAGACCTCAGCGCATCTTTAAGGCGATTAGTGGAGAACGCTGTAATTATTTCAGAGGCGACCTATGGCGCACTTGGTGCCATAGGTCCTGATGGTCAACTTGAAGAATTTACCTACGTTGGATTAAGTGAAGAATCTGCAGATGAGATCGAAAGATTTCCTGAAGGTAAGGGACTCCTCGGACATTTACTGAAACATCCGACTCCCCTACGCATGGCATCTATTAAAAGTAGTGAAGCATCCGTAGGTTTTCCAGCGGGTCACCCTGCAATGAATTCATTTCTTGGAGTGCCGATTCGCATCCGAGATGAAGTATACGGAAGCCTCTATCTCACTGAGAAAAAAGGCGGATTAGAGTTTACAGAGGAAGACGAACAACTCGTCATTGTTCTAGCATCCGCAGCGGGCATTGCAATCGATAGCGCTAGAGGACAAGCAGCACAAAACGAAGTTGTGGTACTAGCCGAACGTGATCGTATTGGTAGAGACCTCCATGATTTAGTGATTCAACGTCTCTTTGCAACTGGACTCTCACTTCAAGCAGTGGCCAAAGATGAACTTGTGCCAATGCGAGACCTCAAAATCATTCAAGAGACAATTGATAACCTAGATATCACTGTGCAAGAAATCCGCAATACGATCTTTGAATTACAGATACCAGGTCCCATCTCTGGACTACGTGGACGCGTACAAGAGGAGGTCGCAGTCTTTCAGGGTAAAAATGCGATTCATATCTCTTGCGAATTCCATGGTTCGATTGACACCTCTATCCATGGAGCCCTAAGCGAACATTTAATTGCCGTCATAAGAGAGCTTCTTACCAACGCCATGAAACATGCGCGCTGTCGCCATATTGATGTTTCAATTTCCGCAAGTGATGGCTCGCTTGAAGTGCAAATTAGCGATGATGGAATTGGGTACCTGGAAGGACCCCACAGGAGTGGATTGCTGAATCTGGAAAATCGCGCGATTGAATGCAATGGAACATTTTCAATAAACAAGAAGGAGCCGCTAGGAACTCGAGCTCTTTGGGTTGCTCGCTACTAATTCCTACCTAGACCTAATCGCGCGGCAAGCGCGGCAGCCTGAGTTCTACGTTCTAAACCAAGTTTTCCAAGAAGTGATGAGACATAATTCTTAATGGTTTTCTCCGCTAAGAACATCGATTCTGCAATTTGGCGGTTTGTTAAACCTCGACCGATATGTTCTAGCACTCTCTGCTCTTGATCTGTGAGTTCATAGATCTCACTCGCCGGGCTAGCCACCTTGCGCAAGCGATTTGTTACGCTAGATACAAGAGCGGTATCTAAGAGAATATCCCCCGCGGCAACTTTTCGGATAGCTTCAAGTAGATCCAAATTCTTAATATCTTTAATCACGTATCCACTTGCCCCACCTAGGACTGCGCCCAGGATTGCTTCATCATCAAGAAAAGATGTCAGCATTAATACCTTTACTTCAGGATAAAGGGATCTGATCTCACGACAGAGTTCGATTCCGCTTCCATCAGGTAGGCGCACATCAAGTACGGCGACATCTGTGACAATAGAAGTAAGAGTAGAAAGCGCTTCCTGGACATCTCCTGCTTGCCCAACAACGCTTAAGTCATCTTCGGTATTAATTAACTCTATGAGGCCTCGTCGGACTAATTCATGGTCATCTACGACAAAGACTCGAGTTGTCATGTAGTAAACGCCTCTGTTAATGATTTTCTCAATGCGAAGACGACCGAGACCGCAATAACTAACATCACTGCACTCAATGTATAGGCACTTCCCATATCAATATCCATGTCTATGTATACCTGCATTGCCCATGTTTGAGTGCGTCCCGGCAGCGAACCTGCAAACATCATTGTCGCGCCAAACTCACCCAACGCTCGGGCCCATGCCAAAACTGCACCAGTCGCAATGCCGTTGCGTATCTGAGGCAGGGCTACTAAAGAGAAAACATCGCGTCTGGAAGCGCGATCTATCACTGCTGCCTCTTCGAGGTCGGTTGGCAGATGACGGAAATTTGATTCAACAATCAACGCGAGAAAAGGCATTCCAACAAAGACCCCAGTAACAACAACGGCAACGCTAGTGAAAGGCATCGACCATCCTGTGGCTTGGTAAATATATTTTCCCAGTAGACCATCTCGTCCAAGCAGCGCTAGTAACGCCATTCCGGCAACCGTAGGTGGTAGAACAATGGGCGCGAGAACTATGGGGCGCAAAATATTGGTAAATCGTTCGTTGCCTCTAGCCAATACCCATGCCAGTGGCACACCCAATATGACGGAGATGCCCGCTGCCAATACCGAACTCCACAAAGAAAGTTGAATCGCAGATAGGGAATTCTCTTGAGTTAGGCGGTCAAAGAAAGAACCCCAAGGGACCTTCGCCAACAATGCAATCATTGGAGCGATGAGTA
>WLMD01000063.1 GCA_009700405.1 Actinomycetota bacterium
ATATAGAGAACGGTCACCTAGTTTCCAGCGAGCCTCCTCTAAAGCATTCAGCGTTGTGGCATCAACAACTCCACTGACAACAAGACCGCGTGATTGCTGGAAGGCACGAACAGAATCCACCACTGTTGAATCAAAGGAATCATGGTGAGAGGTCAACAGACCTAAACGATGCAAAATATTGATGACATGAGTCACCACATCGTTCTGGTCTTTTAGTTTAAGAGGTAATTCATCCATCAAGGCCTAATTAAATAAAGGATTCAAGCTCTTTGAGCAGTGCAGGTTTCGGTTTTGCACCAACGATAGTTTTAACAACTTGTCCATTAACAAACACATTTAAAGTTGGAATAGATGTGATCCCATATTTAACTGCGATCGCAGACTCTTCATCAGTGTTAAGTTTTACAATTTTAATCTTATCGCCATGATCTTTCGAGATTTCTTCGAGAATAGGAGCGACTGCACGGCAAGGTCCACACCATTCGGCCCAAAAATCAACTAGCACTGGAGTTGTGCTCTTTAATACCATCTCATCAAAAGTGGAAGTAGTTACATGCTCTAGTGCGCCCATTTTTTGCTCCTTATTAATTGTTTCAACGGCTTACTTTACAGGTGGGATAAAAATCTTTCGGCATCTAGAGCGGATTGACAGCCCGAGCCTGCCGCTGTGATTGCCTGACGGTAGGTGTGGTCAACCAAATCACCACAGGCAAAGACACCTTCAAGGTTTGTGTGCGTGGTTCTTCCTATAGCTTGAACGTAACCTTCGGAATCAACATCCACTTGACCCACAACTAACTCACTCCTAGGAATGTGACCAATAGCAACAAATAACCCAGTAAAGGCCCGAACTGTCTTTTCTCCAGTGATGGTATTTCGCAACTCTAGAGAATCAACTTTCTGCTCACCGAGTACATCTGTGACTTCATGGTTCCACAAGAATTCAATCTTAGGATTTGCGAAAGCCCGATCAATCATAATTTTTGATGCCCTTAAAGTGTCACGCCTATGGATTATGACAACCTTGCTAGCAAAACGTGTAAGGAAGCTAGCTTCCTCGATCGCGGAATCACCGCCACCAACAACCGCAATTTCTTGATCACGGAAAAAGAAACCATCGCATGTCGCACACCAAGAAACACCACGCCCTGAGAGTCTTTTCTCGTTGGGCAGACCAATTTCTTTAAATGCAGAGCCCATGGCAAGAATGACCGATTTAGCACGTAGAACATTTCCAGAGCCATCGGTTAAGGTCTTAATTGGACCCTTTAGGTCCATCTCAACAATGTCATCCGTAATTAGTGTGGTCCCAAAACGCAAGGCTTGCTTGCGCATGGACTCCATCAAGTCTGGTCCCATCACACCATCAGTGAAACCAGGAAAATTCTCAACCTCAGTGGTATTCATTAACGCACCACCGGCAGTTACGGAACCCTCGTAAAGCACAGGAGATAACTGCGCACGCGCGGCATAAATGGCAGCTGTATAACCAGCAGGCCCAGAGCCGACAATTACTACTTGATGTACTTCTTGATTAGATGTCATTTCATCACCATAACCGCATACTAGTGTGAGTTATTCCCTCGGATTAGAGCTAGACCCACGTAGTTTATTCGTGGCGCGCGCAAATTGAGTTTTCACAAGTTCACTTGTAACGGAAATCTCAATCACCCCCATCGCACGGGCGATAAAGAAGTACCCAATAGGGGCGATAAGCATTATTAAGAAGAGTTGACCAAGATGTTCAAGTTTACTGGAATCCCCGTTCACCCAGTCTAAATAAGAAGATAAAAGATAAAGCGGAGCCATTGAAAAAACGGAAGCCGCAAACAAACGGAAATGTTGCCCGCTGAAATCAGAGAAACGCATCACCCCTGTATGACGCTTTAAGAGGGCAAGGGTTACAAAAAGTCCAGCTATATAGCTAATTGAAAAAGCAGCACCTAAACCAACGGTAATCCAACGAGTTTTGAGAGTTTCTAGAAATAAATAAGAAAGAGCGACAGCAATAATATTGATAATCAATATAGACAAGACCTGTGTTCGAGTGTCTTCAAAAGCGTTAAAACCCCTTATAAGAATGAGGTTAATACTAAAAAAGACCAACCCAATACCTAGTGCTGATAGAACGTAGCCAATGTAGGTTGAATCATCATTACTAATTCCAAAAAAGAGCACCTTAGTTATTATTGGTCCAAAGAAAATAAAGGCAACACTGCTTGGAATAGTTATTACACCAACCATTTTTATTGCACGCACTAATTGATCTCGTACCTCGTCGCGCTTGCCGTCTATTGCTAGCCGCGACATGTGCGGGAGTAACGCGGTGATAATGGAAATTGTAACAATTGAATAAGGCAACATCATAATAAGGTAAGCGTTACTAAAAGGTGTATAACCAACACCAGTTAATACCCCTTCCTTTGCACTTCTAACTGCTGCACTTGTTGAAATGTTTACCGTAACCAAGTAACCCAATTGTGAAATCAATACATAAACCAGTGTCCACCCGGCAAGCGAAAATGATTTCCCTAATCCTTGCCAACCCAATTTTGGACGTATATGAATACCGGAACGTTTAACCACAGGGATTAAAATCAACGCCTGAACCACAACACCTAGCGTTGTACCCCATCCCAAAACTTGAGTTTGGCTTGAAGTAATAGTTCCACTTGCTAGGTGCGGAGCCTGTAATAAAACCCCAGAGAAAATGGCAATGACGACTACATTGTTGGCGATAGGCGCCCACATTAACGGCGCAAAAGATCCGCGGGCGTTAGCAACTTGCCCAAGCATTGTAAACAAACCCAAAAAGAATATTTGCGGTAAGCAATACCTAGTAAAAGCGACTGCTAAACGGAATTCATTTTCAAACCCTGAGTTAGAAAATTCAGGAGCATAAATTCTCACCAGCAATGGGGCGAGAATTGTTCCTATCGCTACCAATGCCAACAAAATCACACTTATAGTTGTAATAAGACGAGATGCAAAAGCGTGTCCGCCATCTTCATCATCAAAAGATCTAACAAGTTGCGGAACAAAGATCGCAGTGAGCGCTCCCCCAACTAACAAGTTATAAAGAATAAAAGGAAGAGTGTTTGCGACGTTATATGTGTCGGCCAACAACGCTGTACCTAAAACGGCAACAGCCAAAATACTTCTAATAAATCCAGTGACCCGTGAAAGAATTGTGCCAAGGGCCATCACACTAGAAGCATGAAAGATTTCAGCTGGCTTCATCTACGGGACCGCCTCACTCGTCGAACACTTTGAGCCACAGCCGCCAGGAAGAGCATCAGCGCGGCACCCGTTGTAAACCATGCAACTGCAGGGCTAATTACAGAAAGACTAAGAGTCAATACCGAAATATCATTAAATGTCTTACCTTTATTGTTTCTAAATTCAGCGATGACCGTGGTGGTGCCCGAGGCAATTACGGTTACAGGGATGAGAACCTGAGTTTTCGAGTGTGCTTCCAAAGTAATCTCGCCTATGTCACCTAATTCGATGCGAGAAGTCTGAGGCATTAAATGAAGTGAAATCTTTAACGGGACATCAAAATCATTAACTAATGTCACAGGAACTTTTTCACGAGAGGAAGTGAGGCGATAATTACCACCAATAATTCGTAATTTGCGCTTCTCTGCAACCAGGGCCAGATTGGCGCTTGTTGCTAATTCACTCTGTCTGTAAACACTCATTCCAGATGAGAGTAAGTAGGCAAGCCTAGATCGAAAATCATCTAATTGGATTGATGGAATAACTGTGTTCATAAAAACTAGCGCTCTGCGGTTATAGGTATAGGCAGAGGCGGCTTCAGATGAAATTTTGGCCTTACCGTTGCTCCAGTTTGCAGTCTTATCAATAATGACATCTCTGCCAAAAAATTCCTGCAATTTATTTTTGCTAAATTCAAAATAATAATTAAGCTCTGTTGGAGCTAGTCGTTTAGTAAGGGTTAGATCTGGGTGAGCGTATGGGACAGCGATAATCGAATCTGTTATAGAAACTAATTTCAACTGGTCCAACCATTTTTGAGCATCAGAGTTCTTTGCAGAGAGTGCTTGAACTTCGTCAATAAGTGCGGCATCAATAAGCCAGGTACGAGGCTCTTGCACAGGTGCGAATACTTTAAGTCCCAAAGTCCCGGTTGGTCTAAGCGAAAGAGCGAACGCATCGCCAAAGAAAATATTCTGATAGTCCCTATGAGGGGGTTCAACCAAAATAATATTTTGAGTAGTTGCTGCACTTGAACTGGGCATAAGAATGAATAGAGGCACGAAAACAAATAGAGCAGCGATCAATCCACGCAAGATCTTCATGCGAGCAGGTCGCCACTTCTAGCGATTAACTTCTTTTCATCTGGGTAGGCCAAATGTTCGATAATTTGCTCCAGAGGAAACCATTTCACTTCATCTACTTCACTTATTTGGGGAGCTAACAGTCCACCGGTTTCACGAAAAAGATAATGATGAACAGTTTTATGAATTCTTTTTCCGCCAGCCATAAACCAAAAATCAATCACACCAAGTTCTCGCTCAATTGAACTTTCAATTCCAGTTTCTTCCATCACCTCTCGAATCGCAGCTTCTTGGGGTGTTTCTCCAGGTTCGATATGACCCTTTGGGAGCGACCAGAGGAGTTTTGTGCGAGATGAATCTTTTTGATCAAATCTGCCAATAAGGAGACCCTGTGTCCCTGAAAAATCAATAACAAGCCCGCCCGCACTCACTTCATCAACACGTTTTGCGTAGGGTCGCGCGCCTGAGCGCTCGTTTTTAGGCGCGACTTTTTGGGCCGGTACTGCCTGTGGATCGTGTGGGGCGCGATTCGCGGGCCGTCTGCGCCGCTTCTTCTTTTTCGTACTTTCGCTGCCCGCACTGGGTGCAGGGATCATGGAGCAAGGGTACTGCTCTAGCCTTACTCATTGTGACGAGTGCATTAGGAGCCGCGGGGGAACTTGCGATTCGCTCCCTCATAGAACGGGCCCCACTGGCCAGCTCACTAGCCGACGCCTTTAAAAGCGCTGGCTACAAACTGGCGTTAGTTGGTGGCCCTGTTCGAGATGCCATATTGGGCCGGCTCGGAAATGATTTGGATTTCACCACAAATGCGCGTCCAGAAGTATCTAAGAAAATTCTCTTTGCGTGGGCAGGCAATGTTTGGGATACAGGAATTGCATTCGGAACCGTTGCAGCAAAACGCGCAGATACAACATTCGAAGTAACTACCTACCGTACTGAAAGTTATGAAGTAGATAGTCGCAAACCCGAGGTTGAGTACGGCGACAATATTGAAGGTGATTTATCCCGTCGTGATTTCACTGTGAATGCAATGGCTCTTGAATTAACACAGGGAACTCCGATCTTCATCGATCCCTTTAATGGACTATCCGATTTAGGAAAAAGAATTTTGCGCACTCCAAATAGCGCAGAAGATTCATTCTCTGACGACCCATTGCGAATGATGCGTGCAGCAAGATTTGCCAGCCAACTTAACTTTGATGTGGCTCCAGAAGTTTTACAAGCCATGACAGAAATGTCCGGGCGCATTTCTATTATTTCGGCGGAGAGAGTGCGAGACGAGTTCATTAAACTTCTCATGTCATCTAATCCTCGACTTGGAATCACGATGTTGGTTGACACAGGTATAGCTGCAATCGTTCTACCGGAAATTCCAAAACTTCAACTTGAAATTGATGAACACCATCACCACAAAGATGTTTACGAACATTCCTTAACAGTGCTTGAACAAGCGATCGCACTAGAAGATCGTCTAAATGGTCCTAATTTAGTTATCCGACTAGCGGCACTTCTGCATGACATCGGCAAACCGAAAACCCGCAGCTTAATAGCTGGTGGCGGAGTTTCTTTCCACCATCATGAAGTTGTTGGAGGCAGACTGACAAAAGAACGTTTAAAAACTTTGCGCTTCAGCTCTGATGTTATTGATGATGTTTCCACACTGGTTTCGCTACATCTGCGTTTTCATGGGTACGGCGATGGCGAATGGACTGATTCTGCTGTGCGGCGTTATGTTCGCGATGCTGGTGAGCTTCTAGAACACTTGCATGTATTAACTAGAGCCGATTGCACGACACGCAATAAACGCAAAGCCGACTCTTTGGCTGCGATTTATCAAAGTTTAGAAGATCGCATAGGCGTTCTTATGGAAGAAGAAGAGCTTTCTAAGATTCGTCCGGACCTAGATGGTGCTGAGGTAATGCGCCTTCTTAATGTAAAACCCTCATCAATAGTGGGTGACGCACTTGATTTTCTTCTTGAATTACGTTTAGAGAATGGCCCTCTTGGTCAAGAGCGTGCAGAGGAAGAGCTAATGAAATGGTGGAATGCTAAAGAGAAAAACTAAAGCGCGAAGGGCGAAGAAACCACGCGGCTGAGGTTATATAGACCACTGAAACAAGTGCTGGAACCACAAATGATTTTCCCGAAGCCGGGACAAGTAAAGCTGCAATAAGTGCTCCAGAAACAATTGCACCATTCACTACAACGTCATAGACAGCAAACACTCTCCCTCGGTAGTAATCATCTATTTTAGATTGCACCAAAGCATCATTGGTGACCTTCAGGCTTTGGCCACACATACTTGTAAAGAATGCTGCAACAAACAGAGGAGCAATCGTGTGTGAAATCGCCAAGAAGATAGGGGTGAGACCGCTACAAAACATCATCGCGCGAATCCAGCGATGTCTACCATATTTCTTAACACCGTAAGGGGCAACAAGTGCACCAATCGTGATCCCTACGCCCGATAAAGAAAGAGCAACTGCAATTCCAGATAACCCATCCTCAGGTTTTAATGAAGAATGAAAAGTGTTTCGCTCAAGCAAAATTGCAACAATCAATAATGAGTTAAGTCCACCACGTTGTATAGCTGTTGCAACAATTCCCCTCGCAACATCGCTGTGTCGAGCTAGGAATACAAACCCCTCACGCATCTCACTAAACCCATGAGAAAGACTCGCTTCTGTTTTCTGATGCGCTAATGGTCCAATTTCATTCCTTTTTAATCTAAGTATCAATAAAGATGCAACAACGTAACCAATAGCGGCAACTAAAATCATCAAGGCATCTGACTTGTCTGCATTGTGAAAGGAATCAAATACTTTACGCAGCCCAAAACCAATACCGCCGCCTATAACCAAAAGAACTGATCCGCCGGTTACGGCCATTGCGTTGGCGCTAATGAGTGATTCACCATCAACAAGAAGTGGAAGTCCAGCAGACAACGCCGCCAAGATTAATCTATTGAGACCAAAAGTAATCAGAACAACAAATGTTAATTCGACACCGGTGCGTCCTTGCGAAAGCAAGAAAGCAATGAGAAGCAAACTTGTCGCGCGAAATAGATTAGAGAAGAAGACGGCACGTTGTCTGGAAACGCGGTCAAGAACCGTTCCAACAAAAGGTCCAATCAGCGAATAAGGAAGAAGTACTACCGCAAAGGCCAAAGCTGCGCTTAACGCACTCGCTTTTCTTTCAGGGCTAAAAAGCACAAAGGAAGCAAGGGCGCTTTGGAATAAGCCATCGGTTGCTTGACCTAACCACCGGGCTGCGAAGAGGCGGGACAATCTGGGGTGTTTGAGTAGATCAACAAAACCCAAACTCTGCATAGGGAGAGAGTAGTTTCTTTAGGAGCCCTCGTCTCGTTATTCTTAGCCCATGAATTCCTTACGGGGCTACATCGATTACACGTTAGATAAACGTGCAACTCTAAAGGCCCTTTTCAAAGGTCGGGCAGATGCCTGCGATGCGGACCCCTATTTATTGCTTGCCGCTAAATTTCATGGCGTTAAAGTTGAAAGACCGTGCCCTGTCTGCAAGAAAACACTGGTTGAGTTGCGTTACACCTTCGGAGACCAACTCGGGCAATACTCAGGTCGGATTAAGTCTGTGGATGAATTAACCCAAATGGAGAAGGAATTTGGTGAATTTCGGGTGTACGTCGTTGAAATTTGCCGAGATTGCTCATGGAATCACCTGAGCGCATCTTTTATTTTAGGCGATGGTACAGAGCGGAAATCACCGCGACGTCAACGCACCTTAGAAGATGAAGATTGGCTAAAGCGGTAACCTTCACGCGTGATCCGCAAAATACTCTTCCGCTCAGCCATCTTTATAGGGGGCACGGGTTTTATCCTTGGGTCAGCGCTCTTTGCTTATGCTTATTTCACAGTAAATATCCCCAACGTCAACTCGTTTGTGAATAGTCAAGCCACAATTATTCAGTACTCCAACGGCAATGAAATCGGCCGAATCGGTTCAGAAAATAGAACGATAGTTCCTTTGGCGAAAATTCCAGTAAATGTTAGGCGCGCAGTTCTTGCAGCCGAAGACCGCAATTTCTATTCTGAGCGAGCATTTAGCCCAACGGGCATTTTGAGAGCGGTCGTTAATAACCTGCGTGGTGGCGCCTTGCAAGGTGGGTCAACTATTACTCAACAATATGCAAAAACAGCTTTCTTATCACCAGAACGCAGCATCCAAAGAAAGATCAAAGAACTTGTTATTGCGATCAAATTGGAAAATCAATTATCTAAAGATCAAATATTAGAAAACTACCTAAACACAATCTATTTTGGCCGAGGTTCTTATGGTGTTCAAACCGCAGCGCAGCAATATTTTAACCGCGGGGTCAATCAACTGAATCTTTCACAATCAGCAGTGTTGGCCAGCATTTTGCGATCACCAGGTTTCTATGATCCCTCATATTCAGAAGCAAATGCGCAACGTTTATCGGCACGTTTTGATTATGTAATTAAGGGAATGCTTGGCGCGAAATGGATTACACCTGCAGAGGCTGAGAAAGCAAAGATGCCTAAAATTCGGGCCCGCGTTACATCCGGATCATTATCTGGACCAAAGGGCCACATTATTGAACTTGCACAAAAAGAACTTAACGCTTTAGGTTTTACTGACGAACAACTTTCAGTCGGTGGCTTAATCATTAAGACGACACTTGATCAAA
>WLMD01000064.1 GCA_009700405.1 Actinomycetota bacterium
ATGAGAGACAAGTCGCGATAGCCATATTTTGATTCGAATTGATCGATTCTCGTGTTCGTAATCGCGGGCACAATACGGTCGACCATCGAATTTGGAAAGCGCACATGTGCTTCTACCCATTTTTTGAATTCTGAAGATTCATTGGCAATCGCGCGTTGTATAACAGAGTGGGTGTATTCACCGTTGCTCGGCAAGTTATCGCATGAGATTATTGCCAATGAAGCGCCACCGGCTAGAAAACGCGAGTGGAGTAGCAGGGATAATCTCTCAGGCAGGGATTGAAGGTAGGCCTTCTCACTTACCGTGATTGTTACAAGTCGAAGTTCGGGATTGCGTGCAAGGTCAATTAATCGCTGCTCATCTCTTGGAAAGTAAGCACTTTCGCGAATTGAGCCAATGATTCGCGGTGTTTCTACGGCATGATCGCTTGCATTTACCGTGTACAGGCAATCTTGTTCTGCCAAAGTGTCTGCAACCAACGGTGAGCGTTGCGAAACTGCGCAGACTCCAAAGTTGGAATTGCCCTTGCGTAGGACGTTGTCGAAAAAGACCGCTTGATGTGCACGGTGAAAAGCGCCGAGCCCCATATGGAGTACTCCAATATTCACCTTATCTAGGTTGTAACTAGGCCCTTCTACTGTTGTGATTGAAGGGAGAGTGGAGCGACTTAGTGTTGGCATTACAAGCGAAAGAAATCTTTGCTGAGGTTGTATGCAATATCAGCTGCGAGCTCAACAGCATCGGACTTCGAGATCCTATGGCGAGCAACTTCTCGGGAAAGGTAGCCAGCATCAAATCGTCGAGCAACGTCGTGGCGAACTGGAATAGAACAGAAAGCACGTGTGTCGTCGATAAAACCGACCGTATTGTAGAAGCCTGCAGTTTCAGTAACTGATTCGCGCCAACGTTCCATACCGTTGAGGCTGTCATGAAACCACCAGGGAGGGCCTAAGCGAAGCGATGGATATGCACCAGCTAAAGGAGCCAATTCTCGCGAGTATGCACTTTCATCGAGTGTAAATAGAACCATTCGAAAGTTTGGGTTAAAACCAAAAACTTCAAGAAGTGGGGCTAATTCTTTTACGTAATGAGTTTCAAGTGGAATATCGAAACCTTTATCTGCCCCAAAATCTCTAAAGACTGAGGCATCGTAATTTCGCAATGATCCTGGATGCAATTGCATTACTAGGCCATCTTCACTAGCCATCCGAGCATGTTCAAAAAGCATTATTGCTCTAAAAGTCGAAGCATCTTCGGGCGTTGATTCACCGGCTAGTAATCGGGCAAAAAGAGATTCCTTACTATCTTGCGTTGCATTAATCGTTCGCGCGCTCAGGACTCCATGATCAGTAGCGGTGGCACCGCGGGACACAAAGTAATCTCTGCGAATTCGAAGTGCTTTCATGAGAGATTCAAAACTTCCGCATTCTTGACCAGAGCTATTCTCCAAAGCCAACAATGATGAGCGCCAAGCCGGATGCTCGGGGTCACTCACGTCATCAGGCCGAAATGTTGGAATTACACGGCCGCCTAGGTCCAAAGATGCGAGGGCTAAGTGATCGCTGAGTGAGTCCGAGGTGGCATTGGTGGTTGCCAGAACTTCGATTCCGAATTTCGCAAATAATGATTGAGGTAAGAAATCCGAATCAGCAAGCCGTTCCTGAATCTGGTCATAGAGATAATCTGGCCGTTCAGCGAGATTGTTATCAGAAATTTCAAAGAGAGAGTTGAATGTTTCGAGCATCCATATCCGAGAAGGAGTGGATCTAAACGCCTGCCAATGGCTAGTAAATACCTTCCATGCGGTGCGGGGGTCACCAGAATGGATCTCATCAAATGTAACTCCCTGGCTCATGAGCATTCGAGTGATGTAGTGATCGGGTTTAATGAGTAGCTCAACGGGATTTATGAATGGCTGATTCTCATTTAGCATTTGTGCATCTACATGGCCATGGGGAGAAAGAATGGGGTAGGACCTCATAATTTCGTAGAGCTCGCGAGCAAGTGGAAGTTGATTAGTGTCGGTTCCTAGAAATCGATCCTTATACATGATCTCTCATCCAATCAAAGGCATCTTCTTGCATTTCGGTAGTGAAAGAGTGGCGAACTGGATAAGTATCACTTGAATAATCTTGGTGGACTTCTTTAAGCATGTTATCCGCGTCAAGCATTCCCGCCTGCGTGAATAGTTGGTCATTCGCACAAAATTGCACATACAGCGATTGCGGGGAGCCGAGCGCAGCCACTCCTGGCCAATCACTGACCTGTGCTAAACCTGTAGGAAAAAACATCCAGGAATGCGGAGCAATGTGTTTGTCCACCATTGATTCATATGTAGCCATTGCACCAATCGAAACTGTGGCGCGCAATTGTGGGGAAGTTGCATGCAAATAGATCGCACGGCATCCTCCACCCGAAAGTCCAATTGCTGAAATTGATTCGGATATTTCTGGCAATGTTTGCGCAACTGCTAGTGCTACTCGATCATCAAAATTTAAGAGCCCAGCCAATGTGGCCCCAAACATGGATAAGTATTTAGAAACAACGATCGATTCATGCATTACTGCCAAAGTTTCGTATGAAGATGTTCCAGCAATTTCCTTCAATCGTTCGGGCATATTTTCGATAGGAAAACGGCGAGAGCCCCATAAGAAACAATCAAATGCCAAGACAGCAAAACCCCTTTTAGCTAATTCGTTGGCTGGCGCGCGATCTCCGTAATGATCACGCCGCACCCACATTAATTCTTCGGGGAGGGGTCCCGCGCCTTCAACAATCTTTTCTTTGCCAAATTCTTTGACATCGTCATGACTATGAAGAAAGAGGGCACCTGGCAATGGACCTGTGGTTCCTTCTGGGACAAGTAGAAGGGCTTGAGTGCGAGGTCCCCAACCGGTATTCCAACTAATTTCAGTAATCGTTACGCCATCGAAATTCCACGAGTTTCCACGCTCGATTTCGAGTTCTTTAGGAAATGGTGGCATATTTCCAAGTTGTGAAATAAGGCCTGAGCGATCGATAGTTGGTGGGAAAGGTGGAGAAAATTTCAACACATTCGGCAAATCTGCGTATGGGCCTAAATCCATAGCGCACGCATCACAAGACTCCGAATTTTGCGAAAGCCGCGCTCGGACTCATCCCAGCCTTTACTGCTTTTCTAAATTCACTTTCCCCTGAATCTTTCTCTTTCACTAGTTCTACAACTTCAGGAATAAGTGCAACCGGAACTATGACAACTCCATCGACATCGGCAACAACGAGGTCACCTGGATTTATTGTTACACCGTCAATGACACCGGGGACGTTGTGCGCAATTACTTCATACCGAGAATTGATATCGAGCGGACTTGTTCCAACACCAAAAACTTTAAATCCCATTGCGCGCGTACGGTTCACATCACGTACCGGTCCGTCGGTTAGCGCTCCGGCGACACCCTTGAATGCGCATGCAGTAGAGAGAAGCTCGCCCCATAAAGATGCATGGCCTAAACGTTGCGTCGGAGTTACATACACTTGATCTTTACCCACGGCATCCAGTGCGGCGAGCAATCCCACATAAGGTATCTCTGGGGCGGCGCTCACTACTTCAAGCTCTACTGGAAATGCGTAGCCCATCATGAGCCCCTCACCGGAAAGTAATTCGATGGAGGAACCAAGTACCTGGTTACGGTAGCCCAAATGATCGAGGCAATCTGAGGCTAGCGCTGCGGAAAAGATGGGCCGTAAGGCTGATAAGTCATGATTCATGACCCCACGCTAGAGCCTCGATGGACTTTTCTCAAAGGGTTTAAAGGGTTTAAAGGGTTTAAAGGGTTTAAAGGGTTTCTTATACCAGGTAGGGCTATCCGCTGCCCGCTGAGATAACGATTTAAGTTATCGAATGTTTGGCGGAAAGTCATTGACATTGCCTGGCACTTATACAAGCATTTCAGCGTGTGGTTTTACCACACCCAATTATCCTCGCAGAGAATGGACTATTAATGCGCAAAAGTTCAGTTCGTCTCGCTGCCGCACTAGCAGCTGTTGCACTTGTTGTAACAGGTTGCTCGTCTTCATCCAAGACAGATAGTGCCGCAGCTGACAAGCAGTTAGAAATCTTCACCTGGTGGGCCGCAGGCGGAGAAAAAGCTGGTCTCGATGGAATGCAGGCAGCGTTTGAGGCCGCAAACCCAGATACCAAGTTCGTTAACTCATCCATCGCCGGTGGTGCTGGTGTTAACGCAAAGGCAGTTCTCGTTAGTCGCCTAGAAGCTAACGATCCACCTGATTCATTCCAAGCACATGCTGGTATGGAACTTGATGGTTACGTTAAGTCAGGCAAACTCGAAGATCTCACATCACTGTATGCATCTGAAGGTTGGGACAAAGTATTCCCAGCAGATTTGCTAAAGACACTTACTGTTGATGGAAAGATTTACTCTGTTCCAGTAAATATCCACCGTGCAAACGTCATCTGGTGGAACCCTGCAGCAGCAGCAAAGGCCGGCATTACAGCAGCTCCAGCAACTTTGGATGATTTCTTTGCAGATCTCGCCAAGTTCAAGGCTGCCGGAATCACAGGACTTTCACTTGCCGGCAAGGGTGACTGGGCAATCGCTCACCTCATGGACTGGATGCTTCTAGCATCAATGGGTCCAGATAAGTTTGAAGGTCTCTTCAATGGTTCAACTTCATGGACAGGTCCAGAAGTTGCAGCAGCACTTGTTAACTTCCAGAAGGCACTTTCCTACGGAAATAAAGATGCTGGAAACCTTGAATGGCCAGATGCTGGAAAGCTTGTTACTTCCGGTAAGGCTGGATTCTTCATCATGGGTGACTGGGCTTCAGCACAGTGGCAATCAGATGGCCTAGTACTTGGCACTGATTACACATGGGCACCTGCTCCAGGAACTGTTGGAATTTACCAGTGGCTATCAGATTCATTTACATTGCCAATTGGAGCCAAGGACCACAATGCAGCACTTGCATGGTTGAAGGTCTGCGGATCAAAGGAAGGACAAGATGCATTTAACCCTAAGAAGGGTTCCATCTCAGTCCGTACCGACTCCGATCTGACACTGTATGACTCCTACTTGCAAGCTGCCGCAGCTGAGTGGAAGGTTGACCGCCTTGTCGGTTCAACAGTTCACGGTGTTAATGGCAACAACGCATTGATGGCCGCATACTCTGCAGCAGCCGGTAAGTATCTTTCCGGTGGAGCTAAGGACAATGCAGGACTTGCTAAGGATCTTGCAGCAGCGTACGAAGCTGGCAAGGCCTAAGCAAAGTTCAGCACGACGAGTGGTACTCGTAGTAGTACTCGTAGTAGTACCCCAAGTGCTACCCCAAGTGCTAAAAGTATGAAATAAGTTCTGGTGGGCGGTAGAAATACCGTCCACCAGACTTATCATCAAATTTTGTCTAAACAAATTTCGGATAACTGACATGAAGGGTTGTTAATGTCAAAGGGCAAGAGCAAGGCTCACGGCGGCATTACTAGTCGATGGGGTGGTTTCTTCTTCGTCCTTCCTTCAATCATCGCAGTAGCAATTTTCGTTTACGGCATGATCGCATGGACGCTTAATATTTCTCTTTCGAATAAGAATTCTTCTGCAGTTCACAATCCTAAATTTGTTGGAATAGCAAACTTCACCGGCTTAATTCATGATGAGCGCTTTACGCATGCATTTGGAAACCTCATCAAGTTCACTGTTGTATTTATCGCTGGTACTTTAATTTCCGGCTTCATCATGGCTCTTCTTCTAGAAAAGGGAATAAAAGGAGAAGGCGTTTTCCGCTCTGTTTATCTCTACCCAATGGCAATTTCTTTCATCGCAATGGGTACCGTGTGGAACTGGCTTATGAACTCCACTCACGGAGAAGGCGCTGCAGGAATCAACTTAATCCTTGCCAAACTCCATTTGAGTTTCTTGCAAAGTGATTGGTATGTCTCGCCTAAATCTTCAATGTATGCGATGGCACTGCCGGCAATCTGGCAGATGAGTGGTTATGTGCTTGCTCTCTTCCTTGCTGGCTTTCGAGGCATACCTGATGATCTTCGCGAAGCTGCTCGAGTCGATGGTGCCAGCGAGGCAAAGATTTATCGGTACGTTCTTTTTCCACAACTCAGCCCAACTTTCTTGACGGTCCTTATTATCTTGGGACATATATCGATGAAAGTTTTCGATCTCATCATTGGAATTTCGGGAAAAACTTACATCACCGATGTTCTCGCTGTTTATATGTGGCAAGTAACATTCGACTTTACTAACTATGCAAAGGGCGCAGCAATCGCCATGGTCATTCTTCTTATGGTGGCAATCGTTGTCATTCCATATCTGCGCTATGTCAACAAGAGTGAGGAGTACAACTAATGAGCTCCGACATCGTTGATCGCATTACAGCACATGTTCCATCACATGGTGGCAGTAACAAGAAACTCACTGGCGTAGCGCAATTCTGGTTGGTCTTCCGCTATATCTCGCTCTTCATAATCTTGGCGATGATTATTCTGCCGATTTATGTTTTGGTTATTAACTCATTCAAGGGACCAACCGTTTATCTTCCTGATGCTTTGAATTTACCCAAGCATTGGACTCTTTCAACCTGGCCAGAAGCTTGGGCAGCGCTAGGTGTGCCGATGATGCGCACACTCTTCTTCGTCGTGCAGTCATCGATTATTTCAGCAATTATTGGTTCGATTAATGGATATGTTCTCGCTAAGTGGCGCTTCCGTGGATCCAAGATGGTTTTCACACTCTTCTTGTTTGGAATGTTCATCCCATATCAAGCCATCATGATTCCTTTGGTTCAATTCAACAGAGCGGTAGGACTTACGGGTTCGATTTACGTTCTTGTTTTAGCGCATGTTGTTTACGGTATCCCAATTTGTACTTTAATTTTCCGTAACTATTACGCTGCAATCCCAGATGAAATCATTGAAGCAGGTCGTGTTGATGGAGCATCAATGGTTCGAATTTATCGTTCCATCATGTTGCCTCTCTCCATTCCAGGTTTTGTTGTCGTGCTTATTTGGCAATTTACATCAGCTTGGAATGACTTCCTCTTCGCAATTTTCCTCACCGGTGGTTCACCAAGCCTGGCGGTTGCCACGACAGCGCTTAATTTCATTACCGGAGGCATGCAGATTAACTATGGGGTCAATATGACTGCTTCCTTTATGGCCTCTATCCCGACTCTTTTGGTTTACATGTTCCTAGGGCGTTATTTCTTGCGAGGACTACTCAGCGGGTCGTTGAAGGGCTAGTCTTTGAGCCTATGAAAGCTCAACTCTTCGATGATCGCCGCAACGTATTAGGGGAAGGCCCGACCGCAATTGGGCCAAAAAATGAACTTATTACTTGGGTAGATCTTTATGGCAAGAAGGTGCGCTCACGTCACATGGCATCTGGGGCAACGACCGAATACGACACCGCTGAAGATGTTGGCTTTGCGATTCCTCGAGTTAATGGTGGTGAAATCCTAGGTACTGCCAATGGACCTCTTCTTAGAGATGCAGATGGAACTTTGCACGGCATGCCTACTCGTGAAGACGCAGATGGATATAAACAACAGCAAGTTGTCCGTTGGAATGATGCAAAAGTTTCTCCTAGTGGCGACTTGTTCCTAGGGACCATGGCATATGACTTTAAGACAAATGCTGGTGCGTTCTACCAAATGCGTGGCGATGGTAAACACATGCGTCGCTTATTCGGAGATGTAACAATCAGCAACGGTCTTGATTGGACGGTTGATGGCAAGACTATGTTTTATATTGATACTCCACTCAATCGTGTAGATATTTTCGATGTCGAAGAACGAGATATTAAGAATCGACGAACTTTGGTAACTTTCCCAGAGAGTATGGGATCACCCGATGGCATGTGCGCTGATGCAAATGGAAATATCTGGGTTGCTTTCTGGATGGGATCTGCAGTTCGTTGTTTTGATGGCAAGAGCGGCCAACTCTTAGAGGAGATTTCTTGCCCGGCGCCTCGCATTACTTCCTGTGCTTTTGCTGGAGAGAATTTAGATCAATTAATAATTACAAGTGCAAGTGAAAATACTGACCTTGACGTCCATCCAGAGGCAGGGTTTATTTTTATCGCCTCACCTGGCGTCCAAGGACAAAAGACGACACTCTTCAACGCATAATGCCTGACCTTTACACCTTTGGTGAGGCAATGGCGCTCTTTCTTGCCTCGGATACAGATGATGTAGTCACTGCAAAGAGTTTTTCCAGAAGCACCGCTGGAGCCGAAGGAAATGTTGCGGTCGGAGTAAGTCGCTTGGGATTGAATGCGCATTTTTATACGCACTTTGGCAATGACGAACTCGGTACTGCAATATTGAATGATTTTGTAGCCGAAGGTGTAGATGTTTCAGCGGTCAAGCGCGTCCCAGAATTTACCGGCACCATGATTCGCAATCCCGGAACATCACGAGCAGTAGAAGCAACATATTTGCGCAAGGGCGCAGCCGCTTCAACAATTACGCGTAATGATATTGATTTAGAAGTTATTAAGAAATCTCGGTGGGTACATGCCACTGGAATAACATGTGCAATTTCTGATTCTGCTGCAGGGGCCGTTGAGCATGCGCTGCAAGCAGCACGGCAGAATAATATTTCTGCGAGTTTTGACCTCAATATACGTCGAAAATTATGGAGTGTAGAGAAAGCCAGAAGTGTTTTAGAACCCCTTGCCCACGATGTTGAGCTCTTGATTGGCGGGCAAGACGAGTACGAAGTTGTTTTTGGAGAGTCAGATCCAAGGAAAGCGATAGAAGTCGCTCATGGCCGCGGATGTTCAATTGTGATCATGACAAACGCGGATCAACCGATTCGATTTTCAATAAATGGAAATTACTCAGAAGTTACGCCTCCAAAAATTACAGCAGTAGACCCAGTGGGCTCGGGAGATGCATTTACTGGAGGAGTGATCGCTGGACTGCTCAGTGGCTTGCCAGCAA
>WLMD01000065.1 GCA_009700405.1 Actinomycetota bacterium
ATTGTTCCTGACATAGTTCTGGGCATTGGTCTACTGGCTCTTTACGCCCTGCTATCTGTTTCCTTAGGACTCTATTCAGTCCTATTCGCGCACGTCGTATTTAGTATGGCCTTTGTAACGGCTGTGGTTAAAGCGCGATTGGCCCACACAGATAAGTATCTTCGTGAAGCATCGATGGATCTCGGCGCGACAAGAACCGCAACCTTTATGCGAATTACATTACCTTCGCTTGCGCCAGCAATCTTGGCCGGAGCTTTGCTGGCGTTTACTCTCTCATTAGATGAATTCGTGATTGCATTCTTTACAAACGGACCAACGAGCCCGACTTTACCCATTGTGATTTATTCAATGGTCCGTTTTGGCGTCACCCCAGAAATTAACGCACTTGCAACGCTTTTGATGCTCGTAAGTTTCACTGCGGTCATTATTGCCCAGAGAATGACCAGACTGACGGAGGAAGCATGACGACCGAACCAAAGAATCTCATAGAGATCAGAAACCTCACTCATGATTACGGATCGGTGCGAGCCCTCGATGATGTGAGTTTAGATATTCGAGAGAATGAATTCTTTGCGTTACTTGGCCCATCAGGCTGTGGCAAGACTACTTTACTTCGAATTCTTGCTGGATTCGAAACTCCTTTGACTGGTTCCGTAGAACTTTCTGGGCAGGACCTCACTGCCTTGCCGGCCAATAAGCGCCCAATCAATCTGATGTTTCAAAGCTACGCACTCTTTCCACATATGAGCGTTGGCGCCAACATCGCTTATGGATTAGAGCGCGAGAAATTGCCTAAAGATGAAATCAAATCCCGTGTTGATGAAGTGCTAGAAACTGTCGGCTTGCAGGACAAAGTTAAAGCAAGGCCAAGTCAACTCTCGGGTGGTCAACGTCAACGTGTAGCTCTAGCCCGAGCAATCGTGAAACGGCCAAAACTTCTTTTACTTGATGAACCTCTTTCGGCCCTTGATCGCAAAGTGCGTTCAGAAATGCAACTAGAACTCAAGCGCCTGCAACTCGAAGTGGGGATCACCTTTGTTGTTGTTACCCACGATCAAGAAGAAGCAATGTCGATGGCCGATCGAATCGCCGTAATGGTTGAAGGCAAAGTTGGCCAAGTAGATTCACCAGTTGATTTATATCAAAGGCCAAACACGGCATACGTTGCTGATTTTATTGGAGATGGCAACTTCTTTGATGGAGTAGTTGTTCCTGAAGGAATTATGCATAAGAGTTTAGGATTATTGCCGGGCAATCGATACGGTAAAGATATTTCTGGTGATGCCCATCTATTGATTCGTCCTGAAGATATGCGCCTTGCAGATTCTGGAGAACACTCAATTCCGGCAGTTGTTCAGGATGTCCAATTTTTCGGGGGAGCTTCAACATTAGTACTCTCGATTGTTGGACGAACTGCCCCAATTTTGGTTTCACAACCGGGAGCAACAAGTGCCCATCGTGGCGCTGTGGTTAATCTGACCTGGAGCGCCCAGAAGGCAATCATTTTGCCGAATGATCCACGCAGGAGTGCTCTATAAATGAAGATGCTTAGCCCTGTATTTGCGTCTCTTAAAGAGGCAGAAACAAAACCATTTTGGATTTCGAATCAAGATGCTCCGGAAGCTTTTCCTTCTCTTACCTGCGCGACTACCTGCGATCTTGCAATAGTTGGTGGCGGGTTGACCGGTTTATGGGCGGCGATTGAAGCGAAAATCGCCGATCCGACTTTAGATGTAGTTATTTTAGAATCTCAACATGTTGCCTATGGAGCCTCTGGGCGAAATGGTGGATTTTTCTCTGAGTCGCTCACACATGGCCTTGCTCACGGTTTATCTCTCTGGCCACGAGAGATCGACACATTACTGCGTTTAGGTCGGGAAAACGTAAGCGAAATATTTGCCTATCTGGATGCAGAAGGAATTGATGCCGATCAGAAATTCTGCGGTAAAAGTGTTATGGCTCTGCGCCCGCATCAAGTTGATGAATTAGCTGCGTCAAGCAAACAATTACAGGAGTATGGAGAGAAGGTTGAATTTCTCACGGGAGATGAGACGCGTAAAGATATTGATTCACCAACGTATCTTGCCTCACTTCGAATTCACGATGGCAGCGGAATATTGGATCCTGCCAAACTTTCTTGGGGGCTTAGGCAAGCAGCGGTAAAAGCAGGGGTTCGAATTTATGAAATGACTCCCGTGAAAGCGCTCGCGCGAAATGGTGCGGGGATGCTTCTCCGTACGGCTAGTGCTGAGGTAAGCGCCCATAAAGTAATCCTTGCTACAAATGCTTTCGCACCTTTGCTTCGAAGAATGAAAAATATGGCGATACCTGTTTTCGATCATGTACTGGTTACAGAGCAACTCACCTCCAGCCAAATAGATTCCATTGGCTGGAAAGAAAGCCAAGGCGTGACTGATGCCGGAAATCAATTCCATTATTACCGCAGAACTCCTGATGATCGAATTCTTTGGGGCGGTTATGACGCAATCTATTATCGTGGGAGCAGCCGAGTAGCCTCTCAAGAACAATTTGATGCTTCACACCAATTGTTAGCTGAGCATTTCTTCGAGACTTTTCCGCAACTGGAAGGTTTGAATTTCTCTCATAAGTGGGCAGGAATGATTGATACGACCTCACGGTTTACACCGGTTATTGGCCGAGCTTTCGGAGGGCGTCTTGCTTATGCTTTTGGCTACACAGGTCTTGGCGTAACTTCTTCTCGATTTGGTGCCAAAGTTGCGCTGGATTTCATCAACAATCGCACCTCTGAACTCACCGAACTCACCTTAGTTAAGCGCAAACCCATTCCTTTTCCACCAGAACCAATTCGTTCGGCTCTAGTAGCTAAAACTCGAGGGGCCTTAGCACGAGAAGATATCGACGGGAAAAGAGGTCCGTGGCTTGGACTTCTTGACCGAATGGGCGTTGGATTCAATAGTTGAACCTACAAGGAAAGAGAAATCTCGCATGAGCAATATTTCGGGTCTGCATATTTCAGGAACCACTCGCAATGGCAAAGGCAACAGGCGAACCCTGATCAATCCTGCAACGGGTCTGGCAGTTGCTGAAGTTTCTGAGGCATCAATAGATGACGCTCATGAAAGTGTTGCAGCTGCGCGTGGAGCATTTCCTATGTGGTCTGGCAAAACCGCAGGCGAGCGTTCGCGTATTTTGCTTCGTCTTGCTGATTTGATTGAACTACACGGCGAAGAACTCACGCATATGGAAGTTAGCGATAGTGGAAAGCCATTCGCAACATTTCTTGAAGGAGAAATTCCTTTTGCTGTAGATAATCTGCGTTTCTTTGCAGGTGCAGCGCGCTCACTCGATGGCACAGGCGCGGGTATTTTGAGTGCAGGATACACATCGATGTTGATTCGCAGACCGATTGGTGTCATTGCAAGCATTGCTCCATGGAATTTTCCGCTAATTATGGCCATTTGGAAAATGGGTCCAGCACTTGCGGCAGGTAACACAGTCGTTTTGAAGCCAGCACCGACAACACCACAAACCTCTTTGCGCATGGCTGAACTCGCAATGGAGGCTGGGATGCCAGCAGGTGTATTCAATGTAATTACTGGTGGCAGTGAAATCGGTCAGGCACTAGTTACCAGTAAAGATGTCAATATGATTTCATTGACTGGTTCTGCCGCAACAGGTGAACACATTATGAAAGAAGCAGCAAAGGGCACAAAAAGAGTTCATCTTGAATTGGGTGGCAAAGCTCCCGCTATTGTTTTTGCTGATGCGGATATCAATGCAATGGCGCAAGCGTTAATCATGGGATCCACATACAACACTGGACAAGATTGCACTGCAGCTACTCGTGTCTATGTAGAACGCTCTCGTTATGCCGATGCAGTAGATGCTCTAGTTGCAACAGGCGCGAAGGTGAAGTGGGGAGATCCGATGGCAAGAGATAGTGATATCGGACCATTGATTTCAACTGATCATCGAGACCGTGTGCATGGCTTTGTCACGCGCGCAGTTGCAGCGGGGGCAAAGATAAAGTTGGGTGGACAGGTACCCGATGGCCCAGGTGCTTACTATCCACCGACTGTACTTGTAGATATGGATCAAAAGAGCGAGATAGTTCAGGGCGAAGTTTTCGGTCCAGTCCTTGCTGTATTGCCATTTGATGGCGAAAGTTCTGCGATTGAGCATGCTAACGACAGCGCATTCGGTCTTGCATCGTCTGTGTGGACGACAGATGTTTCGCGCGCACTTCGAGTGAGTCACCAACTTGAAGTAGGTGTTACGTGGATTAACGATCACCTACCTATTGCATCTGAAGCACCACATGGCGGGGTCAAGGGAAGTGGTTTCGGAAAGGACATGAGCCAAGAATCTTTGACCGAATACAGCGTGACTCGTCACATCATGATTAAGCACGCAGAAACGATTGCTAACGACTCTTTCCGACCTGCCTAATTAACAACCCTGTAAGTCTTTAACGTGGGATCACTTGCATAAGCGATTCGCACGCCATCGCTCTTTGCTTGGGTTAATCCATCCATAATTTCTTGGGTAATTACTTCGCCGGGAGCTAGGACTGCGACCCCTGGAGGATAGGGCGCGATGAGATCAGCGCTTGTCCTTCCCACGGCAATGTTTGCGTCAACCATTGAACTCTTTGCAAAGTAAGCATCACGCATTGACATCGCGATAGTTGGCGCAATCTTCCAACTTAAAGAAGTTGCACTTGTACGTGGAATCTTCGAATACTTTCCTAGGACGTTAAGAATTGCCTGGGTAAGGATTGCAAAACGAGCATCGTCATCAGCGATAGTTGCAAGCAAAACAATGGTGTCATGGTCGGCCATTTCTACTGAAACACCGAGAGCAATCAAATCTTTTTCAATCTCTATTCCATCGCCTCCAATGGTATTTACCCTGAGTACTAATTTCGAAGGGTCAAATCGGCCAGGAGCAAAATCTTCTGTACGAAGTAAGACTTTCGCACCAAATTCAGCGGTGATTACTTCACGAAATTGTTGAACTCTCGCCAAAAGTTGGCTAATAAGTTCGGTTCCATGTTTTTGCAGGAGTGCACGAACTGCGTCGATTGAAGCAAGGGGAGCGCCAGCTGGTGAAGTTGTGTGTGTTGTTTCAAAGGTTTGTTGAAGCGCTACAGCATCTAGTCGATCAGTCTTAGCAACAGCCAGAGCTGATGCGCTATATCCGGGAAGGGCTTTATGGACACTAGTCACAAAGGCATCTGCGCCTAGTTGCATAGGATGTTTTGGCATCAAGGGGTGAAACCCAAAGTGTCCGCCCCATGCGGCATCAATAATCACCGGAATATTTACCGTATGTGCTGCATCAATGAGCGGAGGAAGATCGGAAATAGTTCCGAGGTAGCCCGGCTCGGTTAGCAAAACTGCGATTGGATTTTCGGGGAGCACGCGCAATAGTTCTGATACAGGTATTCCCGTTGGCACTCCGGTTGCTGAATCAATGTCAGGATAGAGCCAGAGTGGTTCAAGACCGGCCAGGACCAGTGCAGATAGTAAAGATCGATGAGAAGTCCTGCTGATAGCTACCTTGTCACCTGGCTTACCTAAGGCAAGTACAAGTGCTTGGTTTGCATGTGTTGAGCCACCAGTTGAAAAGCGCGCCCAATCTCCTGACCATAACTGTGCAGCAAGAGCTTCTGCTTTTATGAGGACGCCATGCGTTAATTTGATTTCATCGAGCCCGCCATAGAGCGGAACATCGCGATCGACAACAAATCCCAAATCACTATCTAACTCAGTCGCGTTTTGTTTATGTCCAGGAATTGTAAAAGGAGCACTCTTTGTTTCGAGGAACGATAGGTATGCATCAAGTAGTGGTGCATCTTTGCGCAAACTCTCATCCATATGGATAAATTACTCGATGGTGATGAGGTCTAGGTAGCTTTCATTCCATAAATCTTCATCGCCATCAGGCAGGAGTAAGACTCGATCTGGGCGAAGCGCTGCTACAGCGCCTTCATCGTGAGAAACCAAGATTACAGAGCCTTGGAATTCTCCGAGCGCGCCAAGAATTTCATGACGGGATGCTGGGTCCAAGTTGTTTGTAGGCTCATCAAGCAGAAGGACGTTTGCTGCACTGACTACAAGTACAGCAAGAGCCAATCGTGTGCGCTCGCCGCCACTAAGGACGTTCACTGGCTTATGGACATCATCACCGAGGAACAAGAAAGAACCCAAGACATTGCGCGCTTCAGGTTCAAGAATATTTGCATGAGCACTCTTCATGTTTTCTAATACCGTGCGATTGAAATCGAGTGACTCGTGCTCCTGTGTGTAGTAACCAATCTTGAGGCCATGACCGGGAATAACTTCACCAGTGTCAGGTTCGAGATCTCCTGCGAGCATGCGCAAGAGAGTGGTCTTTCCTGCACCGTTAAGGCCAAGAATGACAACACGCGAACCTTTATCGATTGCAAGGTCAACATCGGTGAAGACTTCGAGTGAACCGTATGACTTGCTCAAGCCGGTAGCAGTGAGTGGAGTCTTGCCACATGGGGCGGGAGTTGGGAAACGTAGTTTGGCAACTCGATCACTCTTGCGAACATCTTCAAGATCTGAAAGCAAACGTTCGGCGCGACGGAACATGCCTTGGGCGGCTTTTGCCTTGGTTGCTTTGGCGCGCATCTTCTCTGCCTGCTTTTCAAGGATGGCAGCTTTCTTTTCAGCGTTAGCGCGATCAATCTTGCGTCGATGCTCATCAGCTTCGCGCTGTTGAAGGTACTTCTTCCAACCCATGTTGTAGACATCGATCACATTTCGGTTGGCATCAAGGTAGAAAACTTTATTAACGACGGTTTCAATCAACGTAACATCGTGACTGATAATGACAAGCCCACCAGAATATTTAGTGAGATATTCACGCAACCAAATAACTGAATCAGCATCAAGGTGGTTAGTCGGTTCGTCAAGCAAGAGAGTCTCTGCGCCACTGAAAAGAATGCGTGCTAATTCAACGCGGCGACGTTGTCCACCACTGAGTGAATCAAGTGGTTCATCAAATAGTCGTTCAGGCAGACCCAAGTTAGTTGCAATAGCTTCGGCTTCGGCAGTTGCGCTATATCCGCCAGCGGCGTTGAATTCGGTATCAGCTCTTGAGTAGCGATTCATTACCGCTTCGAGTTCATCGCCTTGTGCGGTGGCCATTGCTTGTTCGGCTTGGCGCATGCGATCAACAATGAGGTCTAGCCCTCTTACAGAAAGGATGCGTTCAACAACGGTTCCTGCTTCATCGCCGGTACGTGGATCTTGTGGCAAGTAACCAATGCCGCCACTTCGTAAAACTTGGCCTCCTGCAGGCATGGTTTCACCTGCTAAAACTTTTGCAAGAGTGCTTTTGCCTGCCCCGTTTCGTCCAACAAATCCGATTCGGTCGCCATGATTAATTCTTACGGTGACGCCAGAGACCAAAAGTCGCGCTCCGGCGCGTAGTTCAAGGCTCTGTGTCGAAATCATAGAGGTCAGTTTCTCATAGTTCCTTACGTAGAATTGCCACATGAATTCAGAGACATTGGCTCAGGGACACCCTTTACGTTGGAAAGCTATGCCATTCATTGCTTTGGCAGTTTCTCTCATCATTATGGATGCGACTGTGGTGAATGTGGCGATTCCATCAATGATCCGAGACCTGACATTGAGTGCATCTGATGCAGAATGGATTAATTCAATATATTCGTTGGTCTTTGCTGCCCTCTTAATCACTGTCGGCAGGTTGGGAGATCTCACTGGTCGTCGACGTCTCCTTTTAGTCGGAGTCATAGTCTTTGGATTGGCCAGTGTTCTTGCAAGTATGGCTACAAGCGGCACGACGCTCATAGGTGCACGCTTCTTACAAGGCTTAGGTGGAGCGATGGTGCTTCCTTCGACTTTGTCCACCGTGAATGCGCTTTTCTTTGGAAAAGAACGCGGAATCGCTTTCGCAATCTGGGGTTCAACAATTGGTGGCATGGCAGCAGTAGGTCCCGTTGTCGGCGGTTGGTTAACAACGGTCTCTACATGGCGGTGGGCATTTCTTATTAATATTCCCATCACCCTCATTGTCATTTTTGGGATTATTAAATTTGTTCCAGAAACGAGAGATCCACATGCAAAGAAAGGCGCCGATTATTCTGGCGTAGTTCTTTCAATTTTTGGTCTTGGTTTAATTGTTTTTGGTCTTATCGAAGGTATCCGTTTTGGTTGGTGGAAGACTCAAGAGGTCTTCACCGTTGTTGGATTTTCTTGGAGTAGCGCTATCTCGCCGGTACCTGTCGCTTTTATAGTCGGATTGATTTCAATGGTTCTCTTTGTATTTATTGAGCGCTCGCGAAGTGAGGCAGACAAGCCAGTCTTGCTAGACCTATCCTTGCTAAAGATTCGTTCATTCCGATTCGGAAGTATCGCAGCACTTGTAGTTTCCCTTGGTGAATTCGGAATGCTCTTTGCTCTTCCATTATTTGTGCAAGGAGCCCTTGGATACACAGCGCTTAGATCTGGAGTACTCATTCTCTCCCTAGCGATAGGAACATTCCTTATCTCAGGTGCAACACCTCAACTTACGCAACGAATTGGCGGACGTGCAGTTGTTCGTATCGGATTAGCTTTCGAAGTAATCGCAATCTTTGGGCTAGGAATCACAATCAATGTTTCAATGGCGGGCTGGCTTGTTGCGCTCTGGCTATTTATCTATGGCCTTGGAGTTGGAATGGCAACTGCGCAATTAACGAGTGTCATCCTTGCCGATGTACCGGTCGCGCAAAGCGGACAAGCATCTGGTCTACAAAG
>WLMD01000066.1 GCA_009700405.1 Actinomycetota bacterium
ACTGCGTAGCGCGCAATAGGCGCGTCATACCATCCGCAACGGCGCGGACGTCCGGTGGTTACACCAACTTCTCCACCGATGGTGCGCAACTTCTCTCCATCTTCGTCAAAGAGCTCGGTAGGGAATGGACCTGATCCAACGCGAGTTGTGTAAGCCTTAATGATTCCAATAACAGTTGTGATTTTTGTTGGCCCAATTCCCGAACCAGTACAAGCGCCACCTGCGGTTGGATTACTCGATGTTACAAACGGATATGTTCCGTGATCAACATCAAGCAAAGTTCCCTGAGAGCCTTCGAGCAGAACTGTTTTGCCAGCTTCTAAAGCCTTATTGAGTAGTAATCCAGTATCAGTTACATAAGGTCGCAAAATCTCTGCATATTCCAAATACTCCTTCAGAACTTCATCAACATCAATGTTCTTGCGATTGAAAACCTTAATGAGAACCTGATTCTTATCACGTAATGCGCTTTCAATCTTTTGTCGCAAAATTGATGGATCAAAAAGATCTTGCACACGAATACCGATGCGATTAATTTTGTCAGCATAAGCAGGACCAATTCCGCGACCTGTTGTACCGATTTTCGAGTTACCCAAGAAGCGCTCGGTGACCTTGTCGATTGTGCGGTGATAAGGAGTAATCAAATGCGCGTTAGAACTGATTACTAATTTCGAGCAATCAATTCCGCGTTCTGTCAGTCCTTTTATTTCTTGCAACAAGACACCGGGATCGATCACAACGCCATTTCCAATTACGGGAACAACGTTGGGGCTCAAGATTCCTGATGGAAGTAAGTGCAAGGCGTACTTTTGATCGCCAATAACCACTGTGTGGCCTGCGTTATTGCCACCTTGGTAGCGAACAACGTAATCAACACGATCGCCTAATAGGTCAGTTGCTTTTCCCTTGCCTTCGTCGCCCCACTGAGCTCCCAGCAGAACAATTGCAGGCATCGGTTAAGCCTTTCCCTAGATGTCGGTATTAAGCGAGTAAAGAAGTACCGGTTGAGCGAAGATCATCTGCTGCGCGAACAATTCGAGCAGCCATTCCTGCTTCAGCTGCTTTACCCCAGGCACGAGGATCGTACATCTTCTTATTTCCGACTTCACCATCAATCTTTAGGACACCATCATAATTCTTTAGAACGTGATCAACGACTGGGCGTGTGTATGCATATTGAGTATCTGTATCGATATTCATCTTCACGACGCCGTAGTCAAGCGCTTCACGAATTTCGCTGAGAAGTGAGCCTGAACCACCATGGAATACAAGGTCCATTGGCTTGGCACCTTCGGCTAGTCCTAGCTTCTTAGCAACAGCATCTTGCAACGTGCGCAAAATCTTTGGCTGCAACACAACGTTGCCCGGCTTGTAAACGCCGTGAACATTTCCGAATGTCGCTGCAACGAGATAACGGTTGGCAGGATCTGAACCTAGAGTTTCAATTGTTAGCAGAGCATCCTCTGGATGTGAATACAACTTCGCATCGTGCTTTGCTTCAATGCCATCTTCTTCTCCACCAACAACACCAATTTCGATTTCCAAAATCGTGTGTGCAGCCTTTGACTTTGCAAACATTTCTGCAGAAACTTTCATGTTCTCTGGCATTGAAACCGCAGAGCCATCCCACATGTGTGAATTAAATAGCGGCGCTTTGCCATCTTTAATGCGTTGTGCGCCAAAATCCAAAAGTGGGCGCATGAAGCCATCGAGTTTTTCTGCTGGGCAATGGTCAGTGTGCAATGCAATCTGCACGTTGTAGTTTTTTGCAACAACATGAGCAAACTCGGCGAGCGCAACTGCTCCATCAAGCATGTTCTTTACTGTTGACCCAGATGCGTATTCGGCGCCGCCCCAAGAAAATTGAATAATTCCGTCAGATTGCGCTTCGGCAAAACCACGAAGTGCGGCAATCAACGTTGATGAAGATGAAACATTTACTGCTGGATATGCAAAGGCGCCAGCTTTGGCGCGATCTAGCATTTGTGAATAAATCTCGGGGCTGGCTATTGGCATTCTTGACTCCCAGGTTTGCTCGAATGTAATTCTCTTATCCAGCGCGCCATTGGGCCGATAGTGAGGCTTACGCCCAATCCCACCACATACCGACCCGTAACAACAAAATCGCCATGCGAGGTGGTTCTCACATGGCGAATTCGTCCCGGATTGGGCCCAATCGAGAGGAGTTGGGGTTACTGGATTAGTTGGATTAGTGCGGGATTCCTGCCAATAGCTTGGTAAGGAGCATGAATAACTTGCCAACTAATGAAGGGGTGGAGAGGATCTTCAAGAAGGCGGCGATAAAGGCTGCAATCGTCATTTTTTCCTTTCTTTACAGGCTGTATAGGAAGCCCTGATTGTTGCCCTCGCGCTGACACCAAATCGTGCGGCGCCAAATGCCTGTGAACAATCAGGCATGGTGAATTACTACCTAAACCGACATTCGCGGGGTAATCTCCTCAAATTATGAGCCAAGAATCCACGCAGAACTCAGAGACCCTCGAGAACCTCCTTACCGAGACTCGTACCTTCCAGCCCAGCCATGAATTTGCTGCCGAATCAAATGCGCAGCCATTTATTTATGCAGAGGCAAATAAAGATCGCCTTGCTTTCTGGGATCGCCAAGCGGCCGAACTGCAATGGGATGCACCGTGGACACAAACTTTGGATTGGCAACCACCGTATGCGAAGTGGTTTATTGGCGGAAAAATAAATGCGAGCGTTAACTGCCTCGATCGCCATGTTGCAGAAGGTCGTGGGGATCGCGTTGCTTTTCATTTTGAAGGCGAACCCGGCGACACTCGAACAATCACATATGCGCAACTTCTCACCGATGTAAAGAAGGCAACGAACGCCCTCATTGAACTTGGTGTGAAATCTGGCGACCGTGTTGCAATTTATATGCCAATGATTCCTGAAGCAGCTGTTGCGATGTTGGCATGTGCCCGCCTAGGTGCACCGCATTCGGTTGTCTTTGGTGGATTTTCCGCAGAAGCACTTTTGTCGCGCATCCAGGATGCTGATGCAACGCTAGTGATTACTGCCGACGGTGGTTTTCGCAAAGGTAGCGCCTTCGCGCTGAAGCCTGCAGTTGATGAAGCTATGCAAGGATCCACGAATGTTAAGAAAGTCTTAGTTGTAAAGCGTACGGGCCAAGAAACTGCATGGGATGACTCTCGTGATGTTTGGTGGCATGAAATTGTTGAACGTCAGAGCGCCGAACATGTGGCAGAAAGCTTTGACAGCGAGCACCCGCTATTTATTTTGTACACATCTGGCACAACTGCCAAGCCAAAAGGTATTTTTCATACAACTGGTGGATATCTGACACAAGTTGCATTTACCCACAAAATGGTCTTCGACATTAAGCCAGAATCTGATGTGTATTGGTGCACCGCCGATGTCGGCTGGGTTACAGGTCACTCCTACATTGTGTATGGCCCGCTTATGAATGGCGCGACACAGGTTATGTATGAAGGAACACCAGATACTCCACATAAGGGGCGCGTTTTCGAAATCATTGCAAAATATGGCGTAACAATTTTGTATACAGCACCAACACTAATTCGTACATGGATGAAGTGGGGAGATGAATTCCCACAAGCACATGATCTGTCATCACTGCGTTTACTTGGCTCTGTTGGGGAACCTATTAACCCTGAAGCATGGATGTGGTACCACAGGACAATCGGTGGTGAGCGCTGTCCGATCGTGGATACATGGTGGCAGACAGAAACTGGCGCAATCATGATTTCACCTCTACCTGGAATTACCGCAAGCAAGCCTGGTTCGGCAATGCGTCCACTGCCAGGAATTAGCGCACGCATTGTTGATGACAACGCGAAACCTGTTGCCAACGGACACGGCGGTTACCTCATTCTTAACGAGCCATGGCCTTCAATGTTGCGCGGTATTTGGGGAGAGCCAGAGCGATATAAGGAAAGTTATTGGTCGAAATTCGAAGGTCTTTATTTTGCAGGCGATGGAGCGAAGTTAGATGACGACGGTGCTATTTGGTTACTCGGTCGCGTCGACGATGTAATGAATGTTTCCGGTCACCGAATTTCAACCACCGAAGTTGAGTCTGCACTCGTCTCGCATCCTGCAGTGGCTGAAGCTGCCGTTGTTGGAGCAAGCGATGCGATGACTGGCCAAGGAATTGTCGCATTCGTTATTTTGCGAAGCGGTATCGCTCACGCAGAAGGAAATGAATTGGTGCAACAACTACGCAACCACGTTGCAAAAGAAATTGGAGCAATTGCAAAACCTCGTCAAATAATGATTGTCGCCGAGCTTCCAAAGACTCGAAGTGGCAAAATTATGCGACGCTTGCTTCGTGACGTTGCAGAGAATCGTGAAGTCGGAGATTCAACGACTTTATCAGATCCCAACATCATGAAACTCATTGCTGAGGGACTTCAAAGCGCATCTAGCGAAGATTAACTCTTAACTTCTTCTCTAGGTCTGTTCGCAATTGACTGAGAACATCAGGCATTTGCTTACTGATTTTTGGATACAAAGTGCTCTCTGCTACCACTTTGCGTGCACTTGTCCAAGGCGACCAAAGAATCACAGAAACAATCAAGAAAGCAATAACGCCGACGCGTATAAGTTCTAGCGCTACTCCCGCCACTGAATCGATGAAACGCAAAGGCCCCCACAATATTTTGGTGTGAAAATATTTTCCTAGCCAAGTAAAAGCACGTCGCCCAAGTTCGGCTGCGAGAAAAATTGCAACAATTATTGATGCGAATTTATTCAGAGTGCTATGAACGTTCTCAACAAAATGCAGAGCTAGTGCTAAACCTGCCACTCCCCCGCCGATATAACCGATCGTGGACAAAAGACTTTGCAGAAACCCACGACGATACCCAGATATCACAGCACCGATGGCAGCAGCAATTAATGCAAGATCAATAATCATGGGGTCAACCTACGGTGACGCCGAGGTATTTGCTTGTTAAATCGCGCAGTTCACGCTCGCTTTGAATCACTCCAATTTTCTTGTGCACTACTGCGCCTTTCGCATCAATAAACCATGTCACTGGGACGCCCATGCCAAAGAAGCCTCGTGACCTAGAGTCAGGATCTAGGAGGTTTGGCCAAGTCATTCCCTGCGATACAACAAAGTCCTTGCCATCACTATCTTTAGCCTCTTCGACGTCGACTCCAAGCATTTTCACCGTCGATTTAGATTTTGCGTAAAAAGAGCGAAATATTGGCAACTCATCTTTGCAGCTGGCACACCAAGAGCCCCACACATTGACTATAAGTGGACCTCGTAAAGACTCAATAGAGATTGTTGATTTTCCATCAAGACATGGCATTTGCAAACCAGTGCCACCAGCAACACGTGAAATTGAAGCACAGGAAATAACTTCGCCAACTTTAGGAACCGCAGTTGACTGAGAGGAGCAGCCGACGAGAGTCAGCAATACAAGGCCCAGAGCAATTCTCTTCATGGTTGACATTATCTAAAGTCCGCGTCCACTTTGACTAATGCGCGCGCTAATTCTGGATTCATTTCTCCGATTCCGACTGATGGGCATAATTTGGCCATCGGACATGCACCGCATGCGGGTTTGCGTGAATGACATATCCGACGTCCATGCCAAATCATCCGTTGAGATAAATTCGTCCACTCCTTTTGCGGAATGAGTGCACCAACCGCATGTTCCACTTTCACTGGATCATTTTCAGATGTCCAGCCAAATCGGCGACTGAGTCGTCCAAAATGAGTGTCAACCGTAATTCCAGGTATATCGAAAGCATGACCTAAAACAACGTTCGCAGTTTTTCGGCCAACACCTGGCAATGTTACGAGCTCCTCCAGCGTTTGCGGAACCTCTCCGTGAAAATCGGATTGAATCTTCATCGCTAATCCTTTGATATTTCTAGCTTTCGAACGGAAAAAACCTGTTGAGTGAACTAGGTCTTCAATGTCATGTAAGTCAGCCCCTGCGAGAGCCTCCACTGTTGTGTATTTTCGAAAGAGCGGTGGGGTCACTTGATTGACTCGTTTATCAGTGCACTGCGCAGAGAGCACAGTGGCAACTAAAAGTTCGAATGGTGAGGAAAAATCAAGTTCGCATCGAACATCTGGATAGGTCTTTCTCAAAATTTGATACATGGCGACAGCCCTTTGTTTCAATTCAGGCTCAGCACTCATCTGACGAAGGGTACGCCTTGATGCCAAGAGGTGAAACTTTTCCCCATTTGCTAGTAATGTGCGCCTGTGACCCAAGATGACCAAGTAGTACGCCGCGCCCCGCTTTTCACTTCGCTCGACGATGCGGCAGCCGCATCCCTTCGTTCGTCAATGACTGGCGTGAAGCTCCATAAAGGCGCGGTCCTATTTTCTGAAGGCGATGATGGCGATCACTTGTATGTGATTGTTGAAGGAAAGTTAAAGCTCGGAACATCCAGTGGAGATGGACGTGAGAATCTACTCTCCGTACTTGGGCCCGGTGAAATGTTCGGCGAACTTTCACTCTTTGATCCAGGACCTCGTACATCTACTGCAACTGCAGTTACCGATGTGCGTTTGCTAAGCCTTGGTCATAACCAAGTTATTCCTTGGATTACAAAGCACCCTGAGGTTGCACTTAATTTATTAGCGCGCCTTTCACAACGTTTGCGCCGCACTAATGAGGTCGTCGGAGATTTGGTTTTCTCAGATGTTCCAGGTCGTGTTGCAAAAGCACTCATCGATCTTGGCGAGCGTTTTGGGCAAGAGACCGACGAAGGCTTATACGTCAATCACGATCTCACTCAAGAAGAATTAGCTCAACTTGTTGGCGCATCACGCGAGACAGTTAATAAAGCCCTTGCAGATTTCGCAGGACGTAACTGGATTCGTCTTGATGGGCGCGCTGTACTAATTCTTGACTTAGATCGTTTGAGTAAGCGCGGTCGCTAGTTCTTTAGTTCGACAGTAAGTTCAATTTCCACTGGTGAATTCAATGGCAACTCCGCGACTCCGATTGCAGATCGGGCGTGCTTGCCTTCTTCGCCCCAAATACTCACGAAGAGTTCGCTAGCTCCATTTACAACTCCTGGGTGATTTACATAACCCGCGACGCCGTTGACGTACCCAACAACTCGAACCACACGAACGATGTCATCGATATTGGCTACTAATTCAATCGCAGCAAGCGCATTTAACGCACAAATTTGTGCCAATTCCTTGCCTTGTTCGACAGTTATTTCTCCGCCAAGTTTTCCTGTCATGGCTATCGCGCCATCAACCATTGGCAACTGACCCGCAGTGAAAACTAAATTTCCAGTGCGAACCGCTGGCACGTAAGCAGCAATCGGCTTAGCGGCAACGGGCAGTGTTAAGCCGAGTTCAGCTAGTTTGGCACGGACATCAGTCATTTGATTTCTCTTTTCATATAGGCAACAAGGCTATCTCCCCCACCAGGAGCGGGAACTACTTGAACGAGTTCGTATCCTTCTGATCCCCAGTTATCAAGAATCTGCTTTGTTGCATGAGTTAAAAGCGGCACAGTCACATATTCAAATTTCATTTTTCTCTCCCCTTATTAAATGGCTGAAGTGTTAATTTGCGAGCGCGGCTTTTACTGCTGCAGATACAACGCCACCATCGGCTTTGCCTGCAATCTTTGGTGATAGTACTTTCATAACAAGACCCATACCTGCAGGACCAGCGGCGCCAGTTTCTGCAATTGCGTCTGTAATCATTTGCTGAAGTTCGGTGTCGGAAAGTTGTGTTGGTAAGTATCGGGCAATTACTTCACCTTCGGAACGCTCGAGCGCAGCTCTATCTGGGCGCGCACCGGCGTCATAAGCATCAGCCGCTTCACGGCGCTTCTTAGATTCGCGCGAAAGGACTGTAATAATCTCCGCGTCAGTGAGTACACGGGCCTCTTTGCCTGAAACTTCTTCCATGGTGATCGCGGTCAAAACCATGCGAATCGTGCCGGAGGTTAATTCATCGCGGCTACGGATTGCTTCGGTAAGGTCATCTCTGAGTCGTTCTTTAAGTGCCATAGCGGTATCTTCTCACGACTAGGTAGGAGTAAGAGCAATGGCATTCGTCCTCAGACAGGCGCAGATACCGATTCTGCCTGCAGGCCATGCCCCAATTCGCATTCTTCATTTCTCTGACCTGCATCTGACGCCCACGCGAAATCGAGAAATCTCCGATATTAAGAGCTTCATCGATCTCAAGCCTGACCTAGTTATTAGCACTGGTGATTTTCTCGGACACATAAATGCAGTGCCTGTTGCTTTGGATGCCCTCGACGAATTACTCGATCTTCCTGGACTATTTGTTTTTGGTTCCAATGATTACTTCGCCCCGCGGGTAAAGAATCCTTTTTCCTACTTAACCCCTGATGATGGAAGTCGAAAATATGGCCAACCGTTGCCCTGGCACGAATTAGCGGCCGGACTTTCAGGACGTGGTTGGAAGAACCTCAACTATTCTCGCGCCGTATTAAAGATCAATGACACAACAATTGAATCTCGCGGAACCGATGATGCTCACCTAGA